>JAFAIM010000084.1 GCA_019236735.1 Burkholderiaceae bacterium | reverse complement strand
TGCACCATGAAACTCATTTCCAGTCCAGCGACCTTCTGAGGGACATCGTGATCGGGATGGCCGACGGGCTAACCGTTCCGTTCGCGTTGGCCGCGGGGATCAGCGGCGCGGTTGCCGGCTCAGCGGTAGTCGTGACCGCGGGGGCGGCGGAAATCGTGGCAGGGTCGATCGCGATGGCGCTGGGAGGCTACCTCGCGGCTCAAGGGGATGCCGAACACTACGCGATGGAACTGGTGCGCGAGCAGCGCGAGATTGCCGAGAAGCCGGCAGCGGAAATGGAGGAAGTTGCCGAGGTATTTCGGCAGTACGGCCTTACCGAGCAGCACTATGGTGGCGTGATCGAAGGTCTGAAGGCCAACCCGCTTGCCTGGCGCGACTTCATGATGCGATTCGAATTGGGCCTGCAGAAACCGGACCGGAACCGGGCCAGCCGTTCGGCGCTGACGATCGGATGCAGCTACGTTGCCGGCGGTCTGGTACCGCTGGTACCCTACATGCTGATCGCCTCGGCCGCGGAGGCGCTTCCATGGTCGATCGGAGTGACGCTGGCGGCGCTGGCCGTGTTCGGGTACGTCAAAGGGCGTTTCACCGGCGCAGCACCGCTGCGTTCGGCGCTACAGACTGCAGGCATCGGCGGGGTGGCGGCGGCCGCCGCCTTCGCGCTGGCGCGGGCGATCAGCTGAAGGAACCATGAAGCTTCTGCGCAATCCCGAGCGGGAAGTTTTCTATTTCCGCACCCGGCTGCTGGTCGCGTCGGTGTTTGTGCTCGCTGGGTTCACCCTGCTGATGGCGCGTTTTGTCTGGCTGCAGGTTGTGCGGCACCAGGCCTTTTACGCGCAGGCCGAGCAGAACCGCATCTCGCTCGTCCCGCTCACCGCGAACCGCGGCCTGATCAAGGATCGCAACGGAGTGATCATTGCGAAGAACTACTCGGCGTACACGCTCGAGATCGAGATGGATCGCGTCACCGACGTCGAAAAGACGATCGACGAGCTTTCTCGCGTTGTTCCGATCGAGGCGCGCGACCGGCGCCGCTTCCACAAGCTGATCGAGGACTACAAGCGCCTCGATTCCGTGCCGATCCGCACCCGCCTGACCGACGAGGAGGTGGCCCGCTTCGCAGCGCAGAGCTACCGCTTTCCGGCTGTAGAGCTGCGCGCGCGGCTGTTCCGCCAATATCCGCTGGGGCAAACCGCAGCGCACGTGCTGGGTTACATCGGGCGGGTCAGCACCGGCGACGAGCAACGCATCGATCAGTTCAGTAACCCGGAAAACTACAACGGCACCGACTACATTGGAAAGGTGGGCGTTGAGTCCAGCTACGAGGAATACCTGCACGGCACCACTGGCTTCGAACAGGTCGAGATCACTGCCGGTGGCCACCCGGTTCGCACGCTCGCGCGCACCTCGTCGCAACCGGGGCAAAACTTGGTCCTGTCGATCGACATCAAGCTGCAAGAGGTCGCCGAGAAGGCGTTTGGCGACCGCCGTGGCGCGCTGATCGCGATCGAGCCGGCCACAGGCGACGTGCTCGCGTTCGTGTCGGAGCCAACGTTCGATCCGAACATGTTCGTCGACGGAATCGATCCGCTCAACTGGGACAGCCTGAACAACTCCCCTGACAAGCCCTTGCTGGACCGGGCGCTGCGGGGCACCTACCCCATCGGCTCGACCTACAAGCCGTTCCTGGCGCTGGCCGCGCTCGAACTGGGGAAGCGCCGCCCGGACAGCGTCACCTACGATCCCGGCTATTTCTGGTACGCGGGCCACGAATTCCGCGAAGGCGGCCACATTCCGAAGGGCGGCTACGGCAAGGTCGATCTGCACAGATCGATCGTCGTGTCGAGCGACGTGTACTACTACGTTCTGGCCAACGATCTGGGTGTGGACGCGATCCACGACTTCATGGAGCCGTTCGGCTTCGGGCAGCTCACCGGCATCGACCTCGAGGGTGAGGTCGCGGGAGTGCTGCCTTCGTCCCAATGGAAGGAGCGGCGCTTCCACCAGAAATGGTTTGGCGGCGAGACGATCTCGATCGGTATCGGGCAGGGCTATAACAATTTCACGCTGCTGCAACTCGCGCACGCGACTGCAACGCTCGCCAACGGCGGCATCGTGATGAAGCCACACCTGGTACGCGCCATCGAGGATCCGCACACCGGTGCGCAGCGCCTCACCACTCCGTCCGAAAACGGCCGCATCCACTTGAACCCGCGCAACCTGGCGTTCGTCCGTGACGCGATGGTCGATGTGGACATCAACGGGACCGGGCGCGCGGCGTTCGTCGGCGCCCCGTACAAGGTCGCCGGCAAGACCGGAACGGCGCAGGTCGTTGGGATCGCGCAGAACGAGAAGTACAACGAGAAACTGGTCGACGAACGCCACCGCGACCACGCATTGTTCATCGCGTTCGCGCCGGCCGATCCGGGCGTGCAACCAAGGATCGCGATCGCGCTGTTGGTCGAGAACGCCGGCTGGGGCGCGATGGCGGCAGCTCCAATCGCGCGCCAGGTGTTCGACTACTACCTGTTGGGCAAACTTCCCACGGCGCCGGCGCCTCGCGACGAGCCGGAAGAACCGATGGCAACCGCGTCGACCCCGGGCGCCGGAGCACCCCAATGAACGCTCCTGCGCTGCCCGGCCGCATCGGCCCCTGGCTGCGAAGCCGCCTGCCGCAGATCGACCCGATCCTGCTGGCGGTGGTGGGCGTGCTGAGCCTGGTGGGGCTGGTGACGCTGTACTCGGCGGCGTCCGACCATCCCGGTCGCTTCGGCGAGCAGCTGCGCAATCTCGCGCTTGCAGCGACGCTGATGATCGTGGTTGCAGGCGTTCCGCCGCGGATGCTCAAACGGTTGGCGCTGCCGGTCTATGTGGTCGGACTGCTGCTGTTGGTCGCCGTGCTGTTCGCGGGCGTGTCGGTGAAGGGAGCGCAACGCTGGCTCGATTTCGGTGTGACACGGGTTCAGCCTGCCGAGATCATGAAGCTGGGTGTACCGCTGGTGCTCGCCTGGTACTTCGACCGGCGCGAGGGAGCCGTTCGCGGGATGGACTTCCTGGGTGCGGCCGTGCTGGTGCTGATCCCGGTATTGCTGATCGCAAAGCAGCCGGACTTGGGCACCGCGGCGTTGGTGCTGGCAGCCGGCTTCTTCGTGATCTTTTTTGCCGGCTTGCCATGGGTGTGGCTCGCCGGCATTGGCGGCGGCGCGCTGGCGATGTTGCCGATCGCCTGGGCATTGATGCACGACTACCAGCGCAATCGGGTCCTGACGCTGGTGGACCCGATGAGCGATCCGTTGGGCAAGGGTTTTCACACGCTGCAATCGATGATCGCGATCGGATCGGGAGGTTTCTTCGGCAAGGGGTGGATGCAGGGGACGCAGACACACCTGGAGTTCATCCCCGAGCGCACCAGCGACTTCATCTTCGCGGTGTACTCGGAGGAATTCGGTCTGATCGGCAACGTCGCCCTGCTGGCGCTGTTCCTCGTGCTGGTGGGCAGGGCGCTCGCGATCGCGCACCAGGCCGCCACGCCGTTCACGCGGCTGCTCGCCAGTGCGATCGCGATGATCCTGTTCACGTTCGCGTTCGTGAACATGGCGATGGTGAGCGGCATCCTGCCTGTGGTGGGAGTGCCGCTGCCGTTCATCAGCTACGGCGGAACCGCACTGGTTACGCTCGGAATGGCATGCGGGATGCTGATGTGCGTGCAGAGCGACCGCAAGTTCGTGCAGATGTAAGGCGGCGCGCCCGTCGGTGCCACACATGGCGCGACATTTGCCAGGCGGCCGTCGCTGCTGCGTTATTCCTGTTGGCGGCCTGCGCGTCGGCGCCGAAGCATCCGGGCTTTTATCAGGAAGACGGGCCGCCGGACCGTGTTCCGCCGGACCTGCTGGCTACTCCGGACGCGGTACCACGCGACGAACCGCTGAGCCCGAACGCCAACCGGCCGTATGTCGCGCTCGGCCGCACCTATGTCCCGGACATCTCCGGCAAGCCGTTCCGCCAGCGCGGCATCGCTTCCTGGTACGGCCGCCAGTTCCAGGGCAACCGCACTGCCAGCGGCGAGCCCTACAACATGTTCGCAATGACCGCAGCCCATCCGACGCTGCCGATCCCCACCTACGCGAGGGTCACGAACCTGCGCGACGGCCGCTCGGTGATCGTCCGCATCAACGACCGCGGGCCGTTCGTGCGCGACCGCATCATCGACCTGTCGTACGCGGCTGCTGCGCGTCTCGGGCTGGCGGGGCCCGGCAGCGGCGAGGTCGAGGTGGACCGCATTTTGCCCAGCCAGATTGCTCAGGGCGCTCCCGCCGCTGCACCGCCCCAGGCGTCGCCACAGCCGCCATCGCAGATGCCATCAGCGCCGCCACCGGAGGCGCCGGTGGCGCTGTCGTTGGCGGTGGCACCACCCGTCCCGGAGCCGCCTGCCGCCGTTCTGCCAGCGCCCCAGCCCCCGCCGGCACAGGCCGACACACCGGTTGCGCAGCCGGGTGCACGCTGGTCGGTGCAGCTCGGAGCGTTCCGGGTCGATGCGAACGCGCAAGCGCTGCGAGATCGACTCGCGCTTCTGCTTTCCCAGCCCGATGCCGCCAGCGTGCCGGCTGAACTGCGCGTCCCGCGTATCGAGCGGCAGGCCGACCTCACGCGGGTGCTGATCGGTGATACCGCGCAGCGCGCGGTCGCGCTCGAATGGTCTCGCCTGTTGCAGCGCTACCTCGGGAGGCAGACGGCGCTGTTTGTGCGCTGATCGAACGGTTCAGGTATTGCGATTGCCGCATGCGGGGTACGAAGAACGGGATCGAGTACTTCGCGAAAATCGGCTTAAATCCGGTAATCAATCACAAGGAGGAGAGTGCCGATGTCGAACGCAATCGAAAGGCACCTTGGTTCCATTCTCTCCCGCTCGTGGTGGGTGCTGCTGTTGCGCGGAATCGCCGCGATCGTGTTCGGCCTGATCACCTGGCTGATGCCGGGAATCTCGCTCGCCGTGCTGGTGCTGCTCTTCGGAGCGTATGCAACCGCCGATGGCATTCTGGCGATCTGGATGGCGATCTCCGGGCGCGGCGATCACGAGCACTGGTGGGTGATGCTGCTGTGGGGAGTTGTCGGAATCGGTGCAGGGATCCTGACCTTTCTTGCGCCACAGGTCACTGCGCTCGTACTTCTTTTTTACATCGCGGCCTGGGCGATCGCCACCGGCGTGCTCCAGATTGTTGCGGCAATCCGCCTGCGTCGGGAAATCCGTGGCGAATGGGCCTTGATACTTGCGGGCCTTGCTTCCGTTGCCTTCGGCGTGCTGCTGGTCGCACAGCCGGGAGCGGGTGCACTTGCTGTCCTTTGGCTCATCGCCTCATACGCGATTGTGTTCGGTGTGCTGCTCGTCGTTCTCTCGTTCAAGGCGCGCGGCATGCTCAAGGACGTGGCAAAGGTTTGAGGTTTGTGCGCGGAGGCGGCGTGTTACGCTCGCCGCAGATTGGTGGCGAGAGACTCCGATGGCCCAATACGAGCTGGCGCAGTTGAACATCGCCGTGATGAAGGAGCCCCTCGACTCGCCTGGCATGGCCGATTTCGTCGCCAACCTCGATCGCGTCAATGCCTTGGCCGAGGCGACCGCGGGATTCGTATGGCGCCTGCAGACCGAAGAGGGCGACGCCACTGCGCTGCGACCGGTGGATGAGAAGACACTGGTCAACTTGTCGGTGTGGCAGGACGTCGCGTCGCTAAACACCTTCGTTTACCGGTCGGCGCATGTCGAAATCATGCGACGGCGCCAGCAGTGGTTCGAGCGCATGGACGAGGCGTACCTCGTGCTGTGGTGGATCCCGAAAGGCCACCGTCCGTCGATCGACGAGGCGCTTGCCAGATTGACAGTGTTGCGCAACAAAGGTCCTACTCGGGAAGCGTTCACGTTCCGCCAGGCATTTCATCCGCCGGATCCTCCGGAAGTCGGGGCTCCGTTCGAACTCGGCGACGCCTGCCCGGCCACGTAGGCCGATCGACCTTGTCTGCACCTCAATGCATCCGCGCACTGCTGTTCGACGTCTTCGGCACGTTGGTCGACTGGCGCGGCTCCATTGCTCGCGAGGCGCGCGAGCTGCTTTCCCCCCGCGGCATCTGCGTCGACTGGGAGGCGTTCGCGGATGCGTGGCGCGGCGAGTACCAGCCCTCGATGGAGCAGGTTCGCAGCGGACGCATTCCGTTCAGCAAGCTCGATGACCTGCACCGGCGCAATCTCGACATCGTGCTGGAACGACTCGCCCTCGGGACGAATCGCGTCGACGAGGCCACTCGGACCGAATTGAACTTGGCGTGGCACCGGCTCGACGCCTGGCCGGATGTGGCGCCCGGCCTGGCGCTGCTGCGCAAGCGCTTTCGCCTCGCGCCATGCTCGAACGGCAATATCTCGCTGATAGCCGATTTGGCGCGGCGCAACGGCTTCGTATGGGACGCGATTCTCGGCGCCGAATTCGCGCGCGATTACAAACCCAAGCCGGTCGTGTACCTGTCGTCCGCGGCGGCATTCGACTGCAAGCCGGAGCAGGCGATGATGGTCGCGGCGCATTCATCCGACCTGGCTGCTGCTGCCGCAGCCGGGTTGCGCACAGCGTTCGTCGCGCGCCCCGACGAATACGGTCGGGGCACAGGAGAAAGCCGTGCGGGCGTGTCCGTCGATGTTTCGGTTTCGAGCCTGACAGAATTGGCGCACCGCCTTGGCTGCGACGAGAGCCCATGAGATACGCACCCCATTTTGGCCTCACCTTGATGCTCGCGCCGATGCTGGCGTATACGCAAGCCGAGCAGCAGCCCTACCAGGGGCTGGGCGCCGGCAGCGTCTCGCCCGAGCTTGTCGCGAAGTACGCGCCTCCTGCGCTGGATCCGCAGGTTTCCCGCCGCATCCAGAGCATGCTCGACGTGAGCGCTCCTGGCCAGGGGATCGTCGCGCCCGACGGCTCCCGCCTGTACTTCAGCTGGCGCGTCACCGGCACGCAGCAGATCTTCCGGATCGACGCTCCGCTCGGATTCCCTCGCCAGCTCACCGGGGGGGAGGATCGCACCAGCGTGGAGGCAGTCACCCCGGACGGCAAGTGGCTCGTGGTGTCGCGCGACCAAGGCGGACAGGAAAATCCGGGCCTGTACCTGCAGTCGACCGAGGGCGGATCTTTGAAGACGGTGCAGAAGATCCCGAACGTGCGAACGCTATTCGACTTCGTCAGCGACGACAGCAGGCAGCTGTACTTCCATTCGAACGAACTTGCGTCGGACAGTTACGCGATCTACCGCTACGAGCTGGCCACGGGCGCAAAGACGCTGGTGTTCTCGGAAAAAGGACTATGGAGGGTGGCCGATCACACCGGCGCGGGCGCACAGCTGCGACTGCTGCTGGCGAAGGCGACCGGACCGTTCGCGGCCGAGTATGTCGAATTCGAGCCGGCCACTGGACACAGCACGCCGCTGCTGGGGGCGGGTGAGCAGACCGAATACGACGCCGCCTACGCAGCACACCCTGGCGAGCTGATCGTGCTGACCAACAAGTTCAGCGACTTCCGCCGCCTGTACCGCTGGCAGATCGGCTCCGACACGAAACCCGAGAGCTTTCACGAGGTGCTGGCTCCGCGTTCGATGGACGTCGCGGGCTTTTCGATCGATCGGGCGCGCTGGCACATCTACGCGAGCCTGAACGACGGCGGCTACACACGCCTTGCGGTGCTCGACGCGCAGACTTTCGCGCCGCTCGATTTGCCGCTGCCGCGCCAAGCCGAGCAGGTCCGCGCTGGCGGGTCGAGCCGGGACGGTCGGTTCGTCACGATCGCCATCGAGACTGCGCAGTCGCCACCAGTGAGCTACGTGTGGGATTGGCGCGAGGGCAAGCTCACACAATGGGTCCTGGCAGCGGCGCCCGAATTCGACCTTTCCACTTTCGTCGCGCCGAAACTGATGTCATATCCGGCAGCTGACGGCACCCCGATTCCGATGTTCGTCCGCTTTCCGGCGGGTTGCGCACCGGACGAGAACGCGGCGCAGGATCCTTGCCCGGTGGTGGTCCAGTTCCACGGTGGGCCCGAATCGCAGGCGCGACCCGGCTTCTCGCCGCGCGCGCAGTTGTTCGTGGAAGCCGGCTTCGTATTCGCTGAGCCGAACGTTCGCGGGAGCGACGGCTACGGCAAGGCGTGGCTGGACGCCGACACCGGACCGAAGCGTCTGGACGTGATCGGCGACATCGACGACGCCGGCAAGTGGATCCGCGCCCACTGGGGACGCAACGGCAAGGCACCTCGCGTTGGCGTCATGGGCGGCAGCTACGGTGGCTACTCGACGCTGGTGGCAATGACGATGTTCGCCGGCACGTACGATGCGGGCGCTGAAAACGTCGGCATCAGCAACCTTGAGACGTTCCTGCGGAACACGGCCGCGTACCGGCGCAGCCTGCGCACCGGTAAGTACGGCGATCCCGACAAGGATGCCGAGGCGCTGCGCAAGCTCTCGCCGATAAATTACCTGGATCGGGTACAGGGGCCGCTGCTGCTGATACAAGGACTGAACGATCCGCGCGTCCCGGCGGGCGAGGCGATCCAGATCCACGATGCGCTGGCGGCGCGCGGCATCTCAGCGCCGCTGATCCTGTTCCCGGACGAGGGACATGGCTCGGCCAAGCGCGGCAACATCGCGTTGACGCTCGGCTACATGATCCACTTTTTCGAGGACAACCTGAAAACGCCGGCGGGCCACTGACGCCGATCGGGGTATTCTTTCCCTTTCGAAAGCCGTCGCAACATGCTTCCGGCAGCCGCTCGTCAGTTCGTGGAAGATCGCTGGGACCACGCGATTGTCGCCCGCCTGAGCGACTACATCCGAATCCCTGCCAAGTCGCCGGCCTTCGATCCCGCGTGGGTTGCGCACGGGCACCTGGAGCGCGTCGCGCGCGATGCGCTGGCATGGGCGCGGATGCAGCCGGTGCGCGGGCTGAAGGTGGAAATCGTCACGCTGGATGGACGCACCCCGTGCGTATTCTTCGACGCGCCACCAACGCGCGCCGGCGCCGCGGAACGCACCGTTCTGTTCTACGGTCACCTGGACAAGCAGCCGGAAATGTCGGGCTGGCGCGCCGGTCTCGGTCCGTGGTTGCCGGTGCTCGAAAATGGCCGCCTGTACGGGCGCGGCGCTGCCGACGACGGTTACGCGATCTATGCGGCGCTGGCCGCGATCGCTGCACTCGATACGAGCGGCGTGCCGCGACCACGCTGCGTCGGTTTGATCGAGACCTGCGAGGAGAGCGGCAGCTTCGACCTGCCCGCCTACCTCGAACATTTGGCGCCGCGGATGGGCCAGGTGGCGTTGCTGATCGGTCTGGACTCCGGGTGCGGCGATTATGAGCGCTTGTGGGTGACCACATCGTTGCGGGGAATGGCCGGAGGCGTGCTCCGTGTGCAAGTGCTGCGCGAGGGAGTGCATTCCGGGAACGCGTCGGGAATCGTCCCATCGTCCTTCCGGATCCTGCGCGCCCTGCTCGACCGCCTCGAGGACAGCCGCACCGGCGAATTGCTCGATCCCGCGTTCCATGCCGTGGTGCCGCCGGATCGACGCGAACAAGCGAACGGCGCAGGAGCCGTACTGGGCGATCAGGTCTGGCAGCAGTTTCCGTGGGCCACGAGCAACGTTGCGCCGCACGCCGGCAGCACGGAACGGGTCCACCCGGTCACGAGCGACCCGGTCGAAGCGATCCTGAACCGCACGTGGAAGGCGACGCTGTCCGTGATCGGCGCCACCGGCCTGCCCGAACCCAAGGAGGCGGGCAACGTATTGCGGCCCGGTACCGAGCTGAAGCTGAGCGTGCGCCTGCCGCCGACGGTCGATGCACGCCAGGCGGTGCAGCGGCTCCAGCAGATCCTGTTGGCCGATCCACCCTATGGGGCCCGCGTGTCCTTCGAAGCGGACAGCGCTGCCTCGGGTTGGAATGCGCCGGCGACCGCGGCGTGGCTGGAGCAGTCGCTGCAGCGCGCATCGCTCGCGCAATACGGCCTGGAGCCGGTGTGGATGGGCGAAGGCGGAACGATCCCGTTTATCTCGATGCTGGGAGAGCGCTTCCCGCAGTCGCAGTTCGTGATCACGGGAGTGCTGGGACCGCAGTCCAATGCGCACGGACCTAACGAGTTCTTGCAGATCGATTACGCGAAGAAACTCACGAGCACGATCGCACAGGTAGTAGCCGAAACGCCATTCTGAACAACAAGCGTCCGCTGCATCGACCGGCCTGCGTATGGACCATCAAGGCATCCGGCCTAGGGAGCATGACGGCACAAGGACCATGAACGAGATCGCGGCGAGAGCGAATCGCGCGGGTGCCGCGCACAGTGCTCCGGCACTCCCGCGGACCGGCCTGGGCCGCAAGATCGGCTGGGCGCTCGCGCTCAAGCTTTGCGCTCTGACAGCCCTATGGCTGCTCTTCTTCGCGCCATGGCACCGCCCGCGGATCGGAAGCGACGAGGCAGGCGCGCACTTGACGCAGGAGACCCGATGATCGACCTGCATCTGGTTTGTCTATCACGCCTGCAGTTCGCCGTCACCGCGCTGTACCACTTCCTGTTCGTACCGCTGACGATCGGGCTTTCGATGATCCTGGTGGTCATGGAAGCCACGTACGTGATGACGGGCCGCGAGATCTGGCGCCAGATGACTCGCTACTGGGGTGTGCTGTTCGGCATCAACTTCGCGATGGGAGTGGCGACCGGGCTGACGATGGAGTTCCAATTCGGAACCAACTGGGCCTATTACTCCCATTACGTCGGCGACGTGTTCGGAGCCCCTCTGGCCCTCGAAGGTTTAATGGCGTTCTTCCTCGAGTCGACGTTCGTCGGCCTGTTCTTCTTCGGCTGGAACCGGCTGTCCAAGCTGGCGCACCTGATCGTGACGTTCCTGACGGCGATCGGCTCGAACTTCTCCGCCCTCTGGATCCTGGTCGCCAACGCGTGGATGCAGAACCCGGTCGGAGCGAGCTTCAATTTCGACACGATGCGGATGGAGCTCGGGTCGTTCTACGAGGTGTTCTTCAATCCGGTCGCGCAGTCCAAATTCGTCCACACCGTTGCGGCCGCTTACGTTGTTGGTGCGGTGTTCGTGCTCGCGCTCAGCGCCTGGTGGCTCGCGCGCGGGCGCAACCGTGACTTCGCCAGGCGCTCGATGGCGGTTGCTGCGAGCTTCGGGCTGGCATCGTCGCTTTCGGTCGTCGTGCTCGGCGACGAGTCGGGCTATACGGCGACCGAGCACCAGAAGATGAAGATCGCCGCGATCGAGGCCGAATGGAAGACCGAGCCTGCGCCGGCGAGCCTCACCGTATTCGGCCTGCCCGATGTGGAGCAGCGCAAGACGCACGCCGCGATCAAGGTGCCATGGCTGCTCGGGCTGATCGCGACTCGCTCGATCAGCAAGGAGGTGCCGGGAATCGAGGAGCTGGTGGAGCGGGCGCGCGCACGCATCGTTCGCGGAGCGAAGGCGTACGAAGCGCTGGTGAAACTGCGCCACGATCCACACGACGCCGAGGCACGCGAGCAGCTACGCCAGTACCAGGGTGATCTCGGTTACGGCCTGCTGCTGCTTCGACAGACCACCGATCCGCCGCGCGCGACGCAGGAACAGATCCAGCGCGCGGCGGAGTCGACGATTCCGAACGTGCCGGTGCTGTTCTGGGCGTTTCGCGTGATGGTCGGGGTGGGGCTGCTGTTGATCGCCCTGTTCGCGTTCTCCTTCTACCTGTCGGCCAGGCATCGCTTCGAGCAGCATCGCTGGTATCTGCGATGGGTGCCGTGGGCGTTGCCGCTGCCCTGGATCGCCGCCGAGCTCGGATGGGTCGTCGCCGAATACGGCCGGCAGCCGTGGGCGATCGAGGCAGTGCTGCCGACCTTTCTGGGTGTGTCGCCGCAGCCGGCCGGCAACGTGATCGCATCGCTGACCGGGTTCGTGCTGCTGTACACGGCGCTGGCCGTTTTCGAGCTGGTCCTAATGGTGCGGATCGTGCGGCACGGCCCCGAGCAGCTCGGCTACTGGCCGGTGTCTGCGCCCGTCGAGCACGAGGAGGATAACTGGTGATCGACTACGAAACGCTGCGGGTGCTCTGGTGGTTGCTGCTGGGAGTCCTGCTGATCGGCTTTGCGGTGACCGACGGTTTTGACCTGGGCGTTGCGGTGATCTATCGCTTTGTCGGGCGCAGCGACGAAGAGCGCCGTGTTCTCCTGCACGCGATCGAGCCGGTGTGGGACGGCAACCAGGTCTGGCTGATCCTCGCGGCCGGCGCGGTGTTTGCCGCCTTTCCCTTGTTGTACGCAGCCGCATTCTCGACGTTGTACTTCGCGCTGCTGCTGCTGTTGTTCACATTGATCCTGCGCCCGGTGGGGCTTTCGTTCCGCGACAAGCTGGCGCACGCGCGCTGGCGCAACGGCTGGGACTGGGCGCTTTTCGCGAGCGGCGTCGTGCCGTCGGTGCTGTGCGGGATCGTGGTGGGAAACCTGTTCCTCGGATTGCCGTTCGAGCTCGACGATTTGCACCGTCCGATCTCGAGTGCAGGCTTCTTCGGCCTGTTGCGCCCCTTTGCGCTTGTTTCGGGAATCGCGAGCTTGGCAATGCTGGTCCTGCACGGTGCCTGCTATGCGGCGCTGAAGACCGAGGACCGGCTCGCGGATCGCGCCGCACGGGTCGGAGTCGGCGCCTCGATCGCGCTGCTGGCAGCGATGGCCGTCTGCGGCGTGTGGCTGGGCAGCATCGAAGGTTTCTCGATTGCCGGCGCGATCGACCATGCCGGGCCATCGAATCCGCTTGCCAAAACAGTACAGCGCGCGACCGGCGCCTGGCTCCGAAACTACACCGTTGCTCCCGAGCTCTGGCTGCTGCCGGCTGCCGTTTCGGTCGGGACCGCTGCAGCGGGGCTCGCGCTGGCGCTGCGGCGCGCGGGCTTGGCGTTCATCGCCAGCGCCATCGTTCAAGCGAGCGTCATCGGCACCGCCGCGGCGAGCCTGTTTCCATTCCTGTTGCCATCGTCGAAGGCGCCGGCTGCGAGTCTGACGATCTGGGATGCGTCGAGCAGCCAGCACACGCTGTTCATCATGATGGTGGCGGCACTGATATTCGTCCCGATCATCTTGGGCTACACGACTTGGGTGTTCCGCGTGCTGCGCGGAAAAATTTCAACCGCGGATGTCAGAGCGTCCCACTATTGAGGGAGCGCGCGATGTGGTATTTCAGCTGGTTGCTCGGACTGGGCCTCGCACTCGCCTTCGGGATCCTGAACGCGTTGTGGTTCGAGATCGTCGATACGGACTCCGCTGTCACACCGGCTGATCGTTCCGCCGAGCCAGCAGACTTCGATACAAAACGTCGCGCGCCAGACCGGTAGCCTTTGCCGCAATGGCTGCCGCCCGCGCTGCGGGCACTTCCTCGGCGAGCGCCTGCAACCAGCGCCGCCCCGCCTCGTCCAGGCCGACCGCAACTGCGCCAGCGTGCTGTGCCGCGTCCACCACCACAACGAATTCTCCGCGCTCCTGCTGGCCGGTAACCGCGCTCGGCAGGCCCACTGCGGTCGTTTGCACGATCGCCTCGAAGATCTTCGTCAGCTCGCGCGCCAGCACGACGCGGCGCTCGGGGTGCAGCAGCGACGCCAGTTCGCTTGCGGTCTGCGCGATGCGGTGCGGCGCTTCGAACAGCACGAACGCATCGCCGCTCTCGGCCGCTTCCTGCAACAGGCGGCGGCGCGCCTTCGCTCGCGGCGGCAGAAACCCTAGCGCGCGGAAAAATGGCGCTTGCACTCCTGCCACCGACAGCGCTGCGGTCAGGCTGCTCGGCCCAGGCACCGGGATCACCCGATGACCGGCCGACAGCGCCGCTTTCACCAGCACGGCACCGGGATCGGAGATTCCCGGAGTTCCCGCGTCGCTTACCAGCGCGACCCGCTCGTCTTGCGCCAGGCGCGCGAGGATCTTGTCGGTGGCGGCACGTTCGTTATGACGGTGCAACGCGATCGGACGAGTTCCAATGCCGTAACGCTTCAGCAGCGGAGCGGTCACTCGCGTATCTTCGGCTGCGATGCAATTGGCGCTTTGCAACACCCAGAGAGCCCGTAACGTGATGTCGGCCGCGTTGCCGATCGGCGTAGCCACTACATACAATGCGCGCGGCAGTTGCTGCCGGTCCAGGCCAGCGGCAGCCAGCAGGGGCTGGCTGGCCCACGGGTTACGGGAGTCTGCATCATCCATTTCAGGACCGCATTATTCACAAACCTGGAACCAACGGAAGAATTGGCGGTCCCGCACCAAGGGACAGCGGCCAGGTTCAAATTCTGCGATGCCAGTTCGCACCGCGCGCAGCGCGCGCCAGATGCGGGGCGACGCTGCCGAGCAGGCCGCCTGCGAGATGCTGGAGGCGCACGGATTGCGGATCATCGCGCGCCAGGTGGGCTATCGTGTCGGCGAGCTGGACGTAGTGGCGCGCGACGGATCCGTGCTCGTGTTCGTCGAAGTGCGAAGCCGCGCGCGCAGGGGACGAGCCGCGGAGAGCGTGGATCGGATCAAGCGGCGCCGTGTGCGCTTGGCCGCGCAGCTGTACCTGCAGCGCCACTTCGGCGATCGCTGGCCGCCGTGCCGGTTCGATGTCGTGATTGCCGAGGCCGGTCGATTCGAATGGCTGCGCGCCGCCTTTGGCGCCGAGGAGGAAACGCAATGAAACGCATACGCATCCACGGATGGGTCCTGTTGGCGGGGCTCTCGGTCGCTGCGCTCGAAGGCTGCGTAGCGCTGGTCGGCGGCGCCGCGGTCGGGGGCGCCGTCGTCGCGACGGATCGGCGCTCGACCGGAACGCAGCTGGAAGACACCGAGATCGAATCGAGCGTGAATCGAGCGCTGATCGACAACATCCCAAAAGGCGCGATGAACGTCGACGTGACCAGCTACGACCATCGGGTGCTGCTGGCCGGCCAGGTGAAGACCGCCGAGCAGCGCGCACTCGCCGAGCAGGTTGCCTCCAAGGTCGAGCACGTGCGCGAGGTCGACAACCAGATTACGGTGGGCAACCTGGCGACGCTCGGCGATCGCGCTGATGACACGTACTTGGCGGGCAAGGTCAAGACCACGCTGCTCGGCGCCGAAGGCGTGCCGACGGGAGTGATCAAAACGACCGTTGACCAGGGTGTCGTTTATCTCCTCGGGAAGGTTTCGGCATCCGAGGCCGAAGCGGCGGCGACGGCGGCGAGCCGAGTAAGCGGCGTGCGCCGCGTGGTCAAGCTGTTCGACCTGGTGAGCGATCGGGAGGTCGCAGATATCAAGAAGAGCCAGGCGGCCTCGCCCAGCGGCGCGAAGAGCGAGGCCAAACCGTAGGAAAGGGACGATTTTTCCTGGTGCGAGCGCACAATCTAGCTGCGACGGTCTCCTTAATATTAAGAAGAGGGTTGGCGACCTCACCGAACGGCGCCAAGAAACAAGGGCACCATAGGACTTGAAAGGACGTCGGATCAACCCTATATGGGCGAAACGCGTCGAAAATTTCGGAGGACAAATGGGGCTGATCGTTTTCCTCGCACTCATCTTGGCGGTCCTGCTGTGGGGGGGCGCCGCGTACAACCGCCTGGTGTCGCAGCGCAACGAGTTCAAGAACGCGTTCGCGCAGATCGACGTGCAGTTAAAGCGCCGCTACGACCTGATCCCGAACCTGGTCGAAACTGCCAAGAAATACATCGCGCACGAGCGCGAGACGCTGGAAGCGGTGGTCCAGGCGCGCAATTCGGCCGTGTCGGCCCATGCGGCAGCGGCGACCGACCCGTCCAACCCGGACGCGATGCGCCAGTTGGCCGCAGCCGAGGGCGGGTTGAGCGGGGCGTTGGGGCGGTTGTTCGCGGTGGCCGAGGCCTATCCCGACCTGAAAGCGAACCAGACGATGATGCAGCTCACGGAGGAGCTGACCAGCACCGAGAACCGGATCGCGTTCGCACGGCAGGCGTTCAATGACGCGGTGATGACATACAACAACGCAGTGCAACAGTTCCCGTCCAACTTCATCGCAAGCGCATTTTCGTTCCAGCCGGCCGAGCTGTTGAAGGCCACGGAAAGCGACGAAGAGCGCAAAGCGGTGAAGGTGCAGTTCTGAACCACCTGCCGCTTCGCGAAACCCCACCTTCGCCCCTCGTGGTGGCGAAAGGCGCCCCAGCAGCGAGACTGCACCCGGGCGCTGCGGCCCACCGAGGCAGCGACAGGTGAATGCCACCTTCTTCGAGCAGCAGGACCAGGCGCGCCGCACCAGCCGCCGCCTGATCTTCCTGTTCGGCGCATCGGTGATCGCGATCGTGGTTGCCGTCAACGTGGCGCTGGGCGCACTCTATCTGTTCGTCTTGTCGCCCCACGGCGCATGGGCGCGCCAGGGACTGGACGCGCTGCCCAATTACTTCGTGTCCACGACGACCGTGGTGGTCGTGCTGCTGATCGGGGGCGGCACGCTGCTGCAAATGCAGCAGTTGCGTGAAGGCGGCGAAGCGGTGGCGCGCATGATCGGTGCGCGCGCGATCGACCCGTCGAGCCAGGACCAGCTCGAACGGCGACTGCTCAATATCGTCGAGGAAATGGCGCTGGCCTCGGGGATCGCAGCGCCGCGTGCGTACGTGCTCGAGCGACAGGACACGATCAACGCGTTCGCCGCCGGACTCGGCGCGCGCGACGCGGTGATCACGGTGACGCATGGCGCCCTGACGCGGCTGACGCGCGATGAGCTGCAGGGGGTAATCGGTCACGAGTTCAGCCACATCCTGAACGGCGACATGGCGTTGAACTTGCGACTGATCGGATTGCTGCAGGGGCTGCTGATGCTCGCGCTGTTCGGGCGCTTCCTGGCCGGATTCGATTCTCCCCGCATCAGCGTCAGCGGACGGCGCGATTCGCGCTCCGCCATTTTCGTGGTTGGTATCGTCGTACTGGCGCTCGGCTCGATCGGCGTGCTGTTTGGCCGGCTGATCAAAGCCGGCGTCTCGCGCCAACGCGAATACCTTGCCGACGCCAGCAGCTTGCAGTTCACCCGCAACGCGGACGGAATCGGCGGCGCGCTACGCAAGATCGGTGGTTTGGCCGGGGAGGATGGGGATGGCGACGGCGGCAGGATCGATCATCCGCACGCCGAGACGCTCTCGCATATGTTCCTTGCGCCCGCGCGGGCAAGTTTCGCCGACGGCTGGATGGCCACCCACCCGCCCTTGCAGGAGCGAATCCGGCGCATCTATGGCCGCGCAATGGACTTTGTGCCCGCACCTGAGCTCGTGACATGGAACAAGCCCGATCGCTCGCAAGCCCCGGAGCTCGCGCCCTTGCCGTTCCCGGCCGGGCCTCAGGCGGCATCGGCGCAACCCGCGCAAGCGGTTTCGCAGGCTGGAGTTGCTCCGGCCGCAGCGCCGCCGGCTGTGCAGGGCCAAGCGGTAGCCGCCGAAGCGATCGCGCGATCGGCCGCGCATCCGCTCAGTCCCGTCACCGGATTGATTGCAGCCGACACGGCGACATCGGGCTTGCACGCGGCGATCGGCAAACCGCAGCCGGCGGCGCAACCCTTCGTGGAACGCCTGCTGCAGCGGGTCGAGTCGCTCGGCCTGCGGGCGTCATTGTCCGACGCGACTGGTGCGCAGCTGCTCGCTCTCGGCTTGCTGGTCGAACAGGAACAGGCAATGGCGCAGCGGCAGGAGGCAGTCGTCGCCGGCGCATTCGGCGCCGACGCGGCGGCGCAGGTCGAGCGCGTTCGCTCTGCCGCTGCGCAGATGCCCCCTGGCTGGCGGCTGCCGCTGGTCGATCTGGCGATGCCGGCTTTGCGCAAGCTGCCGCCGGCGGCGCGCCAGCGACTCGTCGAGCTGGCACGTGCGATGATTGCGGCAGGCGGCCGCGTGACCCTTCCCGAGTTTCTGTTGTACACGGTGCTCGAGGCGCGGCTGGGCGTGGCTGCGCAGTCCGCGCTGCCGGCGCGATACGCCTCGCTGCGAGATCTGGGCGAAGAAGCGCGCCAGGCGCTTTCACTGGTGGCGACGGTGCGGATGCCGCAGGCGCCGGCAAAGGCGTACACGGCCGGCGCTGCGCTGCTGCAGGGAATCGACCCCAACCCGATCGCTCGCGATGGCCTCGGGTTGGAGCGCATTTCACAAGCGCTGCATCGCTTAAATGGTCTTGCGCCGCTTGCGAAACCGCAGTTCATCAAGGCGTGCGTCGCGGTCGCTTTCGTAGACGGATCGACCAACTGGCAGGCTGCAAGCTGCCTGCGCACGCTGTGCGCGGCGCTCGATTGTCCATTGCCTCCGCAAGTGGATTCCGACGCGCAGGCGCAAGACACCGGCTCGTAATTTGGCCTGCATCCGTTCGGACGATGCCGGCGATGGCATCGGGCGGGGTCAGGCAGACGCGCAGGAAATGCCAGAATATCGCGCTCCACATTCGAGTGCGGCGGCAATGACCCTTTCACGATCGATTTTGACCGGCCCGACTTGGCTTCGGGGTCCCGCGCTTGTCCCATCGGTATGGCTTGTCCCATCGGCATGGGTCGCGTGCTTGGTCCTGTCGGGCTGCGGAGGGGGCTTCACTAGTCAGAGCTCGGGCTCGTCGGGCGGCGGTGGCTCTCCGGTGTCGGTCCAGGTGTCGAGCACCAACCCTGCTTCGACACCGCCGTGCAGCAACGTGCCGAGTGGCAGCGGAGAGACGGCCACGTCCGGCTCGGGCATCCAGCCGCAGGTCGCCGTGATCCCCAGCGGGAACGTGGTCGGCGTGTGGGAACAGGACCGCTGGTCGGGCGGCGGCAGCGTGCCCGGGGGCCTCGGTGCGAAAGCGATCGCGACAGCGCATTCAAGCGACGGCGGAACCACCTGGAGCACGCCGGTGGTGCTGCCATTTTCGGCCTGCTTCGGCAGTAGTGGATCGAATTCCTACGACCGTGGGTCCGATCCGTGGGTGAGCTTCGCCGGCAGCGGCGCGGTGGTCGCGAGCGCACTCGCATTCTCCGCGGTCGGTACCGCGAGCGGAACGGCATCGCCGAATGCGGTGAGTGCGGTGCTGGCGTCGCGCTCGACCGACGGTGGCGTGACGTGGAGTTCACCGGCAGCGGCGGTGATGCTGGACACCAATCCCTCGAACGCCAGCAACACGTATTTCTTCAACGATCGCGACTCGATCACCGCCGATCCGGCCAGCGGCAACGTCTATCTGGTATGGGACCGGCTCAGCACCGGCGTCAACGCCAGCAATCCGGCATGGTTAGCGATATCGTCGGATGGCGGCGCGACGTGGCCGACCACGGGAACCGGCGCCGCGCGCGTGCTGTACGACCCGGGCGCGAGCAACGAGGCGTTCAACAACGAGATAGCCATCCTGCCCAGCGGTACCGTGCTCGATTTCTTCACGTTGCTCGCCTCCGGGAAATCGACGCTGCAGGTAATCAGTTCGACCGATCGCGGGGTCACCTGGTCAACCTCACCCCCGGTCACAGTCGCAACGATCACGTCAGTGGGTACCACGAACCCGATCCCGTCGGCGGACAATCCGACACCGATCCGCGACAGCTCGATGATGGCGCAGATCGCGGTCGATCCGGCCAGCGGCGCGGTGGCGGCCGTGTGGCAGCAGTCGTTTACCAGCAGCTCGTTCGACGGCATCGCGCTGTCGATCTCGACCGACGGCGGCAAGACCTGGAGCGCGATGAAGCAAGTCAACGGCGCCACAACAGCGGCGGCCTTCAGCCCGACCGTGCGCTACCTACCGGGCAGCGTGCTGGCGATCACGTACTACGACCTGCGCAACTACACGGCGGGTTCCACCGTGCTGAGCACAGGCTTCTGGCTGAGTGAATCTTCGGATAGCGGTGCGACCTGGCACGAGTTGCGCCAGCAATCGCCGTTCGATCTAAACAAGGCGCCGCTGGCGGATAGCAATTTTGGCCAGGCGCTGTTTCTCGGCGACAACCAGGGTCTCGCGCTGGTCGGCAGCAATCCGCTGCCGCTGTATGCGGCAACCAACAGCAGCGGTGCGCACGTGTACGCGACGCAGTCTCCCAGTCCGTTGACGTCGTCGACGGCGCACGTCTATACGGCGGCTGCTGCGCTGCGCCCCGTTCCTGCCGCGGCCGCGATGCGGGCGGCCGCGAACGTGGAACGGATGCTCCGACGGGGCGGTGCGGCACCCGGGCCGCGCTGAAGCCCGCCTGCGCATGAGTCATCGCACGCTTCACAAAGGTGTCCGACCGGTGGGCGGTTGCGCAGCCCTTGCGGCACTATGGCTCGCCTGCTCGCAGGCGGCCATCGCACACGTTACGGTCAGCAACCCCTGGGTGCGCGGCACGATCGAGGGGCAGACGGCCACTGGCGCCTATATGACGCTCGCGAGCGACACGGCAGTGCGACTGATCGCCGTGTCTTCGCCGGTTGCGGCGCGTTGCAGCGTGCACGAAATGACGATGAGCGCGAACGTGATGCGGATGCGCTCGCTTGACTCGCTCCCGCTCGCCGCCGGTTCAAGAGTTCAGATGCGCGAGGGCAGCGGCGAGCATGTGATGCTCGAAGGCTTGGCGCACCCGCTTCAGGCGGGCGAAACCGTTCCGCTGAAGCTGACGTTCATCGATTCTCAAGGCAAGCAGCAGATCGTGCAGGTGCAGGCGCCGGTCCATCCGCTCGGCGCGCCGTGACGCCTACGAGCGCATCCGCTAGCCCAGGTTAGCCGAGGCATGGCAATTCTCCCCAGGCATCAGGCGCTCAACCATTCCTCCTCGGACTGGCGCCAATAGATGCCCTCCGACCGGTTGAGCATTCGATAGCCGATCAGCTCGCGGCGCAGGGTGGCCGAGTCCCAGTAGTGTCGTTGGATCAACTGGTTGACCTCTGCTTCGCGATATCGTTTGCCGGGAGCGAATTTGTCCGCAAGCCATTTGAGTACCACCCAGCGCTTTCTGCGGCTGGCCGGCATCGTCTTCAGAGCCTCGCCTTCGAGATAGTTTCCGAGCACACGCGACGCCCAGTCCTGCGGATGTTGGGTCGCTGAAGTGATTGCGCCGCCGCGCTCGCGAAAGATCAGCCGGCCGAAGCGGCGCAGTTCCCGCTCGCGCAGGCGGTAATAGTGCACGTTGCCTCTGGCCGACATCTCGACCAATCCCACCTGCGCCAGGCAAGCGAGATGGTGGCATACCGTCGGTTCCTTCAATTGCAGCTCGGTCGCCAGCTCCTTGACGTGGTAGGCGCGCTGCAACAGCAATCCCACCACTCGCAAGCGGCTTTCGTTCGCGAGTGCTTTCAAAAAGGCGAGCATCAGGTCGAAGGTGGCTTCGGGTGGAAGCTGGCCCGCAGCGGAGGACATGTCGGACATGTTCATCTCCCATCCAGGAGATTCAATAATAATCTAATTAGATGGATATCGAGCGAGCGGCAGGCCCGGTTGGGGCCTCGTCGTCAGGAGTGCCCGGCCGCCTGCGCCTGCAGATCCGCGTGGTAGGAGCTCCGTACCAGCGGAGCGCAGGCAGCGTGCGCGAATCCGAGAGCGCGCGCTTCCCGTTCGTACATCCGGAAGGTTTCCGGCGGCACGTAGCGCAGTACGGGGAGATGGTGCACGCTGGGCGCCAGGTACTGGCCGAGCGTCAGCATTTCGACACCGGCCTCGCGCAGGTCGCGCATCACCGCGAGGATCTCCTCGTCGGTCTCACCCAAACCCACCATTAGCCCGCTTTTGGTCGGAACACCCGGAACGAGTTCGCGAAACTCGCGCAACAGCCGCAGCGAATGCGAGTAGTCCGCGCCGGGCCGAGCGCTGCGGTACAGCCGCGGCACCGTCTCCAGGTTGTGGTTCATCACGTCGGGTGGCGTTGCCTGCAGGATCGGCAGCGCGCGCTCCAGGCGCCCGCGGAAATCCGGCACCAGCACCTCGATCCGGGTGGAAGGCGAGGTGCGGCGGATCGCCTCGATGCAATCGGCGAAATGCTGGGCACCGCCGTCGCGCAGATCGTCCCGGTCGACCGATGTGACGACAACGTAGCGCAGTGCCAGCGTTGCGACCGATTTTGCAAGGTGCGCGGGTTCGTTCGGATCGAGCGGTTCGGGCCGCCCATGGGCGACATCACAAAATGGGCACCGCCGCGTGCAGCGGTCGCCCATGATCATGAAGGTTGCGGTTCCGTGTCCGAAACACTCACCGATGTTCGGACAGCTCGCCTCCTCGCACACCGTGTGCAGCTGGTGCTCGCGCAGCAGCGCCTTGATCTCGTAGAAGCGCGTTGCGCTCGACCCGGCGCGAACGCGAATCCAGCTCGGCTTCGGCAACGGCGCCGAGCCGGTGCGCGCGACGATCGGGATCAGGCGGGTCTTACCCGCTCCCTTGATCTTACCGGCAGACGCTGCTGCCGCAGGCGTCGCCGACGGCGCGTTTTCGCTCACAAGTTAGCCCTTCAAAAGACCCGAACGATTCGCGCTGCCGCGCGGGGGGCCGTTCGCTTCGCTCACGGGATAAGGTGGGCAGCCAGCCGATCCGAAAGGCGGCCAGCCGCTTCGCTCCAGCTAAGGTTCACCCCGAGTGTAGCCAAGTCGACGACGGCAAGCCCGGCATAACCGCACGGATCGATTCCCTGGAACGGCGCAAGATCCATCGCCACGTTCAGGGCTACGCCGTGGTAGCTGCAGCCCTTGCGGATGCGCACGCCCAGAGCGGCGATCTTGGCAAGGTCTGCGAACGTGGCTGTCGAGGTCGAGTTGCGTCCCACCGATCCGCCCCTGTAGCGCACGTATACGCCGGGAGCTCCGCGCACCCGCTGCGCGATCACCCCCAAAGGCTCGAGCATCTGGATCACCGCCTCTTCGATCCGGAATACCAGCGTGCGCACCGTGATGCCGAGCCGCCGCAGATCGATCAGCGTGTACACAACCGCCTGGCCCGGTCCGTGGTACGTGACCTGGCCGCCGCGGTCGGTGGCGACGATCGGCGTTGCGCCGGGGTCGATCAGGTGCTCGCGGCGGCCGGCCTGCCCTAGCGTGTAAACGGGCTCGTGTTCGACCAGCCACAGTTCGTCCGAGCTTTCTGGCCCACGCTGCAGCGTGAAATCGCGCATCGCCTCCCACGTCGGAACGTAAGCGACGCGGCCCAACAGTCGGCGGATCGGTTCGGGGTGATTCATCACGGTCGGAAGCGGGCAGATCGGTTCGAGCCGGCGCAAGCTCGGCTGGCTACACGCGACTGCGCGACTGCTGGGGGCGGTAGCGCGGCGCGGCGATAGCGTGATTATCGTGGATCCGGATGAAGTCCGAACGACGCGCTTTCATGCTGCGCGCAGCGCTTGCCGGCGCAGCGCTTCCCGCCACCATTGCGGTCCGACTGACTCCAGCCTGCGCAAGCTCGGTACGTCCGCCGCACCGGGTGAGCGGGGTGCTGGCGCCGCCGCGCGAGCTATGGATCACCCGCCCCGAAGCGCAAGAGTCGATCCGCGCCGTCTATTGGGCGGGTGGAATTTTGCAAACGGACGGCTACTGCGCGATCAACCGGATCTATCGAGACCTTCGCGCCGGCGCGCAGCGCCCGATTGCACCCGCGCTGCTTCATCTGAACTACGCGATGCAGCGTGCAGTGGCGGGGCACTGGTCGCCGCGCCCGATGATCTTGTTGTCGGGCTTCCGCACACCGCACACCAACCGGCTGGTGGGCGGAGTCGAGCCCAATGTCCATTTTGCGGGTGAGGCGGACGATTACATCTATCCGGGCCTTTCCTTCGAAGAAAACCTGCAACTGGCGCGCCTGTTCCAGTTCGGCGGCCTCGGGGTGTACCCGGACCGCGGCTCGCTGCACAAAGATTTGGGGCCGGCACGCACGTGGGTCGAGTACGGCCATGCGCGAGCGGCAACTGTGAGGTGACTTGATGAGAATCACTCGCTTGGCATTCTGGAGCGCGATCGCGGTGGCAGTATTAGCCGCATTCCAGTCCTTCCCCGCAGCGCCTTCCGAGCGCGCAGCAGTCGTGTGCAGGCCGGTCCTGTTCTTCGGCAACGTCGTGGCGGAGCTCTCGGCGTCGATGAACGACTCGGGGCGGATCGGCCCGCAGCGTCAGCCCTGGCACGGTGACGTGCATCGGGCCTGCCTGCGAATTGCCGAGCGGGTGTTCCTGGCGGGCGCCGAATCCTGATCCGATCCGGCCGTAAGACACGCGAATCCTGCTCCACGGTGTTAAAGGCACGGCCCGCCTTCGCCGCTAACTCGGCGCCGGCGGACCTGCGCGACGAACCGGGCTTGCCCCTGGCCGAGCTCGGTTACGAGGCCTGCGACCTGGAAGCGATCCGCTACGCGATCGGTGCTCCCGATGGTCTCGTGCTGGTGATCGGGCCGGTCGGCTCTGGCCGGCGCACCGCGCTGCGCGCGATGCTGCGGGAGCTCGATGCAGCGTCGGATCTGCGGTGCCGCGACCTGCGCGCAGCCGGGGTAATCCTGGTACGACGGATTTGCTCCCCTCGCGCTGCGCAATTCGCAATCCGGGCGGCTCAAGGCGGGAATCGGGTGTTTTCCAAAATGGCGCTCGGGCGCGCTTGCGCGGCCGTGGCTGAGCTGCGGCGCCTCGGACTGAGCGCGGCGCAGATCATCGATGGCCTCTCGCTGATCATCGCCCAACGGTTGCTGGCGCGATTGTGCCCCCAGTGCGCCATTCCAGACGAGGACGATGCGGTGCGTCGAGCGCTCGCCGCGGCACGCAACACGTGGCTGGGTGAGCAACCTGGGCAGCCTCGCCGTGCGGCGCCAAATGGCTGCACCGCTTGCAACCGCACGGGGTACAGCGGGCGAAAATTGGCGTGTGAGGTGCTGGAGATCGATGCGCGAGCGCGTGGGCTGCTTGCAACCGATGCCGATCCGCTCGAGCTGGAGCGCGCGCTGCTCCCTGACGGCGCCACGATCTGGGACCGCGGCCTGAAACTCCTCGCAGCCGGCACCACCTCGCTCGCTGCGCTGACAGCGGCGATCCGAAACCCTCGGTAGTCGGGAAAAGGGGCATCGATCGCGCATCCACCGAATTCGCCGTTACGGGTAGCCAGGCTGGCAAAAAGGGTCGGGCTTGTCATGAAAGACCCGGCTTGTCCTCAGACCCGACTCCCTGGTAGGGTGGCCCTGGGCGCGCCGTCGGGCTTACAGCTTACGATGCGCCCAGGGCCGCCGCTCGAGTGAACCGCCGCGCACGTGGGTCGAGTACGACTATGCGCGAGCCAGGGTGAGGACCGGGGATGCGTCTGTTCGACTTGTTAATTCACGTCGCCGAAGAGCGGGACTTCGCCGTCAGCGACATTCACATCGATTGCGGCGTTCCGCCCGCGCTCAGACTGCCGGATGGGCTGCGCAGCGTGCGCGGCTATGAGACGCCGGTGAAGGCGTCCGATATCGAGGATCTCCTGCGTGACCTCGGACTGGATGCGCAGGACATCCTGGCGCGTGTGGCTGCAGGTGGCGGGCAAACGCGCCTGTCGGTGACGTCGATCCAGGGAGTTGCATTCCGGTTGGCGATCACGCGCTTTGGAGGGCTTACCGCGAGCGGGCGCGGCGGCCTGTTCAGCCTCGCTTTGCGACGTTTGCGGCCGGCAGCGCCCAGCTTTGCTGAACTGGGCCTGCCGGACGAAGTGGGCGAACTGGCGCTGCTGAAGCGAGGCCTTGTGCTGATCACCGGCGAAACCGGCGCAGGAAAATCAACGACGCTAGCTGCGTTGATCGAATACCTAAACGGCCAGTCCAACATGCGGGTCGTGACGATCGAAGAGCCGGTGGAATACCGATTCGAGTCACGCCGGTGCCTGATTCAGCAACGCGAAGTCGGATTCGACGTCCCGACGTTTGAACTGGCGGTCGAGCATACGCTGCAGCAGGACCCGGACGTGATCGTAATCGGCGAGATCCGCAACCTGGCGACGCTGCAGGCGGCCTTCCGCGCAGCCAGCTCCGGTCACCTGGTGTATGCGACCCTGCACACCAGTTCTGCAGCCAAGACGCTGCAGCGGATCCAGGATTTATACCCGATCGAATTTCGCCATCAAGCGTTGAGCGATACCGCCGCGTTTCTGGCCGCAGTGATCAGCCAGACGCTGTTGCCGAGCCGCGACGGCAAGCGCCGCCACCTGGCGCACGAGATCATGACGGTGAACCCGAAACTGCGCGCGATGATCCGCGACGCCAAGTGGCTGCAGATCCGCGGCGAGATCGACCGGCGCGCGCCCCTGTCGCATCTGCTGAACCACTCGCTCGCCGAGCTGGTTGCGGGCGGCCTGATCGAGGCCGACGTCGCGCGGGCCTCGTCCGAGGATCCGGCGGACCTGGAAGCGCGCGTGGCGGACATGACCGAGGCCGCCGAACGCCGCGCGTGAAGTGGGCGCCCTGCCCAGCTTACAAAATTGGCCGCACTTCAAAGAACCACACGCACGAGCGGATGGCGCGTCAGTTCCGTGTAGAGCGCATCGAGTTGCGTGCGCGAACGGGCGGTGATCGTCGCACTGATCGATAAATACTTGCCGGCGCGCGATTCGCGCACCTGGATCGAGGTCAGATCGAAATCCGGTGCGTGTGTGCGGAGCACTTGCGTGATCGCCGCCTCGAACCCCTCTTCGTTGAGTCCGACGATCTTGATCGGAAAATCGATCGGATACTGGATCAGGCTTTCCGGCTCAACCATCGGATTGGATCCTACAGCGCCGCGATCGCGGCGTCGTAACCGCGACGCAGCTGGCGATACACCGGTCCGGGGCGCCCGTCGCCGACCGGGCGGCCGTCGAGCTCGACGATGGGCAGCACTTCGCGAGTGGCGGCGCTGAGCATCAGCTCGTCGGCCTCGCGCGCCTCGCGCATCGACAGGATGCGCACTTCGAATGGAATCGATGCCTGCGCGCAGAGCTCCTGGATGAAGCCGTAGCGGATACCTTCCAGGATCAAGTGGTCGCGCGGCGGCGCCAGCACGAGTCCGCCTTTGACCAGCCAGATGTTGCTGGCCGACCCCTCGGTGAGACGGCCATCGCGGTGCTGTACCACCTCGTCGAGCCCGCGCTCGGCAGCCTGCTGACGCGCCAGCACTGCTCCGAGCAGCGACACCGACTTGATGTCGCATCGCAGCCAGCGCAGGTCCGGCGTTGATATTGCACGCAGTCCCTGCTCCCGCTGGGCCGTGCTCGGCCGCGTCAGCGGCGAGACCATCGCAAACACCGTGGGCGCAACTGCCGCCGGAAACGCGAAATCGCGTTTGGCGACTCCGCGAGTGACCTGGATGTACACGATCAGATCCTGTCCCGCGGCCGCGCCAACCAGCCTTTCGACGATCGCGCGCCATTCGGCGGGGGAGTGCGGATTCTCGATGCGCGTCTCCGCCAGGCTGCGACGCAGTCGAGCCAGGTGCTGCTCGAAGCGAAACGGCTTCTTGCGGTAGATGGGCACCACTTCGTAGACGCCATCGCCGAAGATGAAGCCGCGGTCCAGCACCGGAACACGCGCGCTCGCCAACGGCGCGAATTCTCCATTCAGATAACACAGGCTGTCATCGCTCATCGGCTTTCTTGTGCTTCGGCTCCAAGCAGATACCGGATCACGATCGTCTTCAGCAGCGTCAGTTTGCGGTGAAAGAAATGATCTGCGCCGGGGATCACCACGATGGGTATCTCGCAATTCCTGGCCCACGCGAACACGTCGGAGAGCGGGATCGTTTCATCCTGCTCTCCGTGGATCAGGAGGGCACCCGTGTCCACCTCCGGCATCGGCCACTTTCCCGCCGCCGCACCCACGAGGATCAGGTGTCTGGCGGGCTTTCCCTGCTTTCGGAGTCGGTCGGCCGCATTTGCAACGACGAAGCTGCCGAAGGAAAAGCCGGCGAGTGCAAGCGGCATGGCCGCCCCATGCGGCACCCATACTACCTGTTCGACCAGATGCATCACGTCCTCGAGCTCCCCGCGGCCGTCATCGTGCTCTCCTTCGGTGGCGCCGACGCCGCGAAAGTTCGATCGAACCGAGAGCCAGCCGAGCGACGCAAAAGCACGTGAGAGCGTTGAGACCACCTTGTTATCGAGGCGACCGCCGTACAGCGGGTGCGGATGCGCGATGTGCGCCACGCCCAGCGGCGGGCTTTCGTCGGGCCAGTCAAGGACCACCTCGATTTGGCCGGCCGGCCCGGCGATCAGGCGCCGCTCGGACCTCACGGCAGGCGCAGCCGCTCGACGATGCGCCCATTCACGAGGTGTGAGTCGATGATCTCGTCGATATCCTTCTTGTCCAGGTACGTGTACCAGACACCCTCGGGATACACGACCAGGCAGGGACCGAGATCGCACCGATCCAGGCAGCCTGCTTTGTTGATCCGCACTTTTCCTTGCCCGGCGCGGCGCAGCGTCTTGATCCGCTCCTTGGCATACGCCTGCATCGCCTCGGCGTCGTGGTTGGCGCAGCAGTTCTCGCCCGCTTCGCGCCGATTCAGGCAAAAGAAGACGTGGTGCTTGTAGTACCCCTGCATTGTCCCTTCCAACAGGTGCCGTTACGTCTCTCCGAAGAACCCGAAGGGCAAGGGCATACCTCCTTAAGGCTCAGTGCTGTGCGGCTGCGCACCGCGCCGCGCTACCAGTCCGTATACGAGCCACGCCAGCATCGCATAGGGCCATGCAGCCGACAGCCATGCCGCGGCCGCGCTGAAATGGAGCAGCTTTCCCGGCTTCCATTGTTCGATCCATGCCGCATGATACGGATTGCGCGGAACGACGTTGACGGCGACGATCAAGAAGAATAGGCAGCCGAGCGATGCGCGGGCGAGCACAAGCGGCCGCAGGCCGGCCGACAGCAGCATCAGCACGCCGCCGACCGTCAAGCCGATCAAGGCTCCCGGAGTCGCCCACACCAGAGCGTATTCGCTGCCGAATACTGCTCCGTATATAAGAGTCTTGGCCACCAGTCCGATCGCGCACAGGGCGCCCGCAAGTGCGTAGCGCGGCGCCTGCGGTCGCAGGATCGAAAACAGAGCCAGGCCGACCCCCAACAAGCCCGCCAGCGTCACCAGGCTCTCGGTCAGCATGAAAGCGGCCGGAGCGAGCCTTGGTAGCAGCGGCGCGGACTGCTGAGTGGCGACGATCGTGCCGATGCCGGGCGGAACGGCGACCGCGTGGCCGTTGCCGAACAACATTGGACCCGGATCGATCTGGGCAAGCGGCCACAGCGCCAGCAGGACCAGAGCGGGGGCTACGTCGCTCTCGATCCACCGTTGCGAAATTCCTGCGAGTGCGCCGCCGCCGATCCATCGCTCGGCAAACGGAGCTGCAAGGCTCGCTCCCAGCACGGTCCCCGTACCGTTGGTCAGCAGGTCTACGTTGGAAGCCACGCGAGCCGGCAGGAACGTCTGGAGCGCCTCCATCGCTGTCGATAGGGCGAGCCCAAACGCTGCTGCGGCGAGGACGGCGCGCAAGCCGCGCAGCCGCGGATACATCGCGAGCGCAGACAGCCAGCCCAGAGGCAGATATGCCAACACGTTCACGACCGCGTCGAAATCCGTCACGTGACGCGGCCACGGCGCGTTGAGGTAGGAAAACGCACCTACACCGGCGTCGCGCCACCCGCTCCACGGCGTCAGGCTTCCGTAGACGATCAGCGCCAGCCACGCAGCCCAGGCCCAGCGTGCCAGCCGCGACCCCGGTGGTGTGGTCGGCAGGGGCACGCGCGCGTTGCGCTCGAAGTCGGCTTCCATCGTCTACACCGGATGCGCTCGCCCAGCTCGGGCTGAGCTCTTGCCGGATTGTCGGATCGAAGCGTGGCGGGCCGCAAGCGCTTCGGTGGTACAGTCGCCGCGCGTTCGGGTTCACCGGGTTCGGAACGGTCTTCAAAAGGCACGACGCCCATGCCCAATCCCAAAACCGGCCGCGCGTCCGGACAGCTTACGGCGGGCGGCCTTTCGGGCGCCGAAGCGTTCGGCGCGCCGCCGTCGCGCGACGCAGTCGAGCGCGCGCTCGGATGGGCCGATCCGGTGCACGTGGAAGTTGTCGAGCAGACCGGATCGACCAACGATGATCTGCTCGATCGGGCGCGCCTGGCTGCGCCACGAAACCCCACCGTGCGGGTAGCGATGCACCAACTCGCCGGCCGTGGGCGGCATGGCCGTCGCTGGCACGACGCGCGCGGGCGCGCGCTGCTGTTTTCCGTGATGCGGGCATGGGACGGGGACCCAGCGGCGGCATCGGCGGTCACACTGGCATGTGGAATCGTCGTGGCCGAAACCCTGAGGCAGCGCGGAATCGAGGCCAAACTGAAATGGCCGAACGACCTGTTGCTCCTCGGTCGCAAGCTCGGCGGCATCCTGACCGAGCTGGCGTTCGACGCGCAGGGGCGCGCCAGTCTCGTCGTGGGTGTCGGCGTGAATCTATGTCTGGATCCGGAAACACGGGTATCGATCGATCAGCCGGCAGCAGCATTGGACGAACGCGTACCGGAGCGGCGCCTGGCGCTGGAGCGAGAAGAATGGATCGCGCATCTGGCGCGAGCGGTGCTCGAGGCGATCGAACGCTTCGAACGCGAAGGCTTCGTTCCGTTCCGCCCCCGCTTTGAGGGACTGTCTGCAGCCGTCGGGCGACAGGTCATGCTGATGCAGGCAGGCTTGCCTGCCTTCAGCGGTGTCCCTTTGGGCGTCGATGAGGCTGGCCGCCTGTTGCTATCGACCGACAGTGGAGTACAGGCGGTTGCCAGCGGCGAACTTTCGCTGCGTTCGTCCCAGGGATGAAGTGGCTGCTGCTCGACGCGGGCAACAGCGCAGTGAAATGGGCGCTGGCCGGGTCAGAGAGGCCCGATCCATCGGCGCGCGGCGCAGTCGCGCTGGAGGCCGGCTTCGCGCGCGATCTGACTGCCGCGCTCGAGCCGCAGCTGGCGGCGCTGCCGACGAGTACAGACTTGCGGGCAATCGGATGCAGCGTGGCGTCGGGCGCCGTGACGGACGCGATCGCCGCTGCAGTGGCTGCGCTGACGTCCGAGCAACCGGTGTGGCTGCAGTCGGAGGCGCGCTTCGAATTCGGCGGAGTCACGCTCGTGAACGGCTACCGCGAACCACGGCAGCTCGGGCCGGACCGCTGGTTCGCGATGATCGCGGCGCGCCAGTCGTTTCCGCGTAATCCGGTCGTTGTCGTTTGCGCTGGTACGGCGTTGACAGTCGACTCGGTCGACGCGAGCGGACGCTTCCTGGGCGGCGTGATCGCGCCCGGCCGCGCGCTGATGGCCGACAGTCTTGCGCGCGGCACTGCGCGCCTGCCCGCCAAGACCGGGCAGGCGGTCGAGATGCCGGACAACACGTTTGATGCGATTGCGACCGGGGTCGCCGATGCGATGGCGGGCCTGATCGAACGCCGCACCCGCGCGCTGGCGCAAGGCCGGACGCTACCGCAGCTGGTGCTGGCCGGCGGTGGTGCGGAAGATCTGGCTTCGCGCCTTCGCGTGTCCGATGCGGTCGCCGGAATCGCGGTCGAGGAGCATCTGGTGCTGCGCGGGCTGTGGCTGCGGGTCCAAAGGTACCGATGAGAAGAGTTTTTCTTGGCTTACTGCTGCTGAATCTGGCGCTGTTCGGCTGGCTGCACGGCGTGTTCGGCGATCACCTGGGCGGGCGCGAGCCGTTTCGGCTGGAAAAGCAGATCGCCGCCGATCGCATTCGGGTGTTAACCGACGAAGAGGCCAAGCAGGTCGAGAAGCGCGCGCGCGATCAGAAGGCGGCCGCTGCCGCCTCGGCGGCCGCGGCGGCTACGGCCCAGAGCCAGGAACCGGTCGGCCCCTGTGTGCAGATCGGCGAATTCGCCAGCCAAGCCGAGCTTTTGCGCCTGCGCGAGAGGCTGGCGATTTTGAAACTCTCGGATCGCGCCAGCGAGCAGACTCGGGAGCGCCCCGGCTGGTACCTGGTGTATCTGCCCCCCGAAAAAACGCTTGCCGCCGCCGAAGAGCGCGTGCGACAGTTGCGCGAACAGGGGCTGCCGGATCTCCTGGTGGTGCGCGAAGGAGGTTTGCGCTTTGCGATCGGCGTAGGTTCGTTCCGCGACCGCGAGCTGGCTCGCAAACAGGTGGCGCTGCTGGAAAGGCGTGGTGTGACCGGCGCACGCATCACCGATGCCCCGACCACGGCGCAGTCGACCCGCGTGCTGATTCGAGGCGTTGATCCGGCTTCGGTGCGCCAGCTGGAAGAGCTGACCCGGAAGGAGTTTCCGCAGCAGAGGGTGCAGGCCTGCGGGCCTGAGTCGTGAATTCCAAGCCGAAGATGAAGGAGAAGAAGATGCCGAACCGCGTTTGGACAGTTGCTGCTGCATTTCTGTGCGTGACCGGCGCTATTTTCGCTCAGACCAGCGGTCTGACACGCACGATTGTCACGAAGGCCGACGTCTCGGTGCCGGGGCGGGAGGCGGTGGTCGCGCGTGTCGAAATTGCTCCCGGCGCCACGGCAGCTTGGCACACGCACCCCGGCGACGAAGTCAGTTACGTCACGAGTGGAGAGCTGGTGCTGATGTTGGCTGGACAGCCGCCGCGCAAAGTCAGGGCGGGCGAAGGCTTTGTGATTCCCGCGGGCACGGTGCACAGCGCTCGAAACGAAGGAACGACCCCAGTCAATCTCGTCGGGGTTTATGTTGTCGAGAAGGGCCAACCGCTGGCCTCGCCGGCATCCGAGCCGGCCCATTGAAAGCCGAGACCCGCTCGGATTCAATCCGGCTCGGGGACCGATGCCAGCTGCTTGAATGAGCGCGCTTGGCGCACGTGGCGATTCAAGTTCGCGACGAGCGCCAGGCCGAGACAGCAGAGCGTGAACGCGGCCACCGCCGCGCCGGTGCCGGCATATTCCAGTAGCCATCCCGACAATGCCGCGCCGATTGGATTGAACCCGAAAGCGAGCAGGCGGAACGCGCTGTTCACCCGGCCCTGCAATTCATTAGGGATCAGCGCCAAGCGATAGCTGAACTGCACCACGTTGTAGATTGGCCCCACGGTACAGATCAGACTGGCGATGAGGCCAAGAACCAAGACGTTCGAAGCCGCTCCGTACAGTGCGAACAGCGCAGCGTTTATCCATACTGCGGACAGAATAACCTGAGGGAACGAAAAGCGGCGCTGGATGGTTCCGCCGATGATCGATCCAATGACACCGCCGACTGCCTCGATGCTGAAGATCACGCCGATCTGGGCTGCAGTTGCCCCGAGATGCTTTCCGATGACGATGACGATGAGCGGCGTTGCAGCGCCGACCAGATTCAAGCCACCCGTTAAAAACGCCATCGTGCGTACCAGCGGAGCGTTCCACATCCAGCGAAGGCCCTCCGTGATCTCGACGCTCAACTTCCGACGCGGCGCCTGCTCCGCCGGCTGAAGATCGCCGCGAAGGAGTGCCACCGAAGCCGCGGAAGCCACAAAGGAAATTGCATTTGCGACGAATGGGGCGCCGCGGCCGATCGCTTGGAACAGAGCGGCACCGAGCGACGGCCCGAGGATGTTGGCGGCGCCAAACGCGGCTTCGTTTTGTGCGGTCGCCTGCGGAAACTGAGCAACCGGAACGACTTTCGAGAGAGTCGCCACCTCGGCCAGGTTGAAAAAAACGAACAAGGTCCCTTCGACGAAGCAGACCGCGTAGATCTGTGCGAGCGATAGCGCATGGAAGGCCAGCGCTGCCGGAAGGCTGGCAACCGCTAGCGCACGCCCGACGTCGGCCCAAATCATTACGCGGCGGCGGTTCCAACGATCGACCAACGCACCGACCGGAAGCGAAAACAGCAGGTACGGCAGCGCCCGCACACTTGCCGCGATTCCCGCCGCGGCCGGAGATGAGGTCAGCGCGAGAATGAGCAGGGGGTAAACAATTTGCGAAGCGGAGGAGCCGAGCGTCGAAACGACCTGACCGCTCCAGAGGAGCATGTAGTTACGGTTGCGCCACAAAGAGGTTGGCGATGTCATGCGAAGATTTCGGATTCGCGTGTTTTGCTCAAGTCTACCGTCCGCCTTTCGTCGGGAGGCGCTTGATGCGATCAAACTCCCCTCTCCCGCGCAGCGGGAGAGGGGTCAGGGGTGAGGGTCGCCGCGTTTGCGCGGCGGTCCAAATTTTTTCGAGAACGTCGCTCGTCATACGAAGCACCTCGCCGTTCCAGAAGCGTAGGACGAGGAATCCCTGAGAACTGAGCTCTTGGTCGCGGCGGCGATCGGCTTCCGCCTGTTCCTGGTGTTGGCCGCCATCGACTTCAATGATCAACCGGCATTCTAGGCAGGCGAAATCGACGATGTACGGTCCGATTGGATGCTGCCGCCGAAACTTCACACCGAGCATTCGGCGCGATCGCAAGAAGTACCAGAGACGCCGTTCGGCATCGGTTGTGCGAGCGCGCAGGGAACGCGCATTCCGGTGCATCGAGATCACGTCAATCGAATGCTGGTAGGTGAAGCCCAGGATGGTTCACCCCAGGAAGCTGATTGACGATACCGCTCGCGGCAGAGCACAACGGCCCTCACCCTCACCCCCGAGCCTCTCCCGCGGTGAAGCGCGGGAGAGGGGAGCCGGACAGTTCCTTCTCCCGCGCCACGCGTGGGAGGAGGCTAGGATTAGGGAGCGGAGAGGGGAGTCGGCTTGTGGTTGGCGCATTGAAGTGCCATCCTGCCGCGTTCGTCTTTCCGGGATGGGAGATTCCGTTGGAATCGGCGGCGTAGCGTACGTTCCCGTGCTCCTGGTGTTCCGGATCGATTTGAAAACGGCAGATAAGCCGATGAAGACCCTCGAGATTCCCCTGCACTACACGCACGACTTCGTCGGCGGCTTGCTGCCGCCGCGAAGTCGGGTGCTCGAAGTCGGTTGCGGCGGCGGTGAGCTTGCAGCACGACTGCAGCAGGACGGTCACCACGTGCTGGCGATCGACATTTCGGAGGAGGCCGTCGAAAAGGCGCGCTCACTTGGGGTCGCCGCACAGCTTCAAGACTTCGTCGAGTTCGCGCCGGCCGAATCGTTCGACGCCATCCTGTTCACGCGCTCGTTGCACCACATCGCGCCGCTGGAAAGGGCCGCTGCACTCGCTTTCGAACTGCTCAAACCCGAGGGCACGCTGGTCGTCGAAGACTTCGACTACGAAGCCATGGACCCGCCGACCGTTGAATGGTTGTACCGCCTCGCCGAGATCCTAGGTGCGGCCGGTCTGATGCGGCCGTTCACCGAGCAAAAGGGCCAGGACCGTCTCGAGGACTGGATCGAAGGACACCGGCACGATCCGCCGCTGCACACCGGGCGACGGATGTGGTCGGTGCTGGCGGAGCGCTTTCCTTCGCTGCAGCGCCACACCTGCTGCTACCTATTCCGTTATTTCTGCCAGGACCTGGTCGAGAACGCAAGCCGGGACGAGGTGGCCTCCCGCATCTTCGACTGGGAAGCATCGCTGGTCGAGCGTGGCCAGATCCGGGCGATCGGGCTCAGACTGCTCGCGCGGCGCTGATCATGATCGAATGGCAATCAAGAGGGTAGGAATCAGTGTCCAGCGCGAAGTTCCCCTCCATACCGGCAACCGGTCTTCCCGGTCTTGCGCTGCGTCCGATTTCCTTGGCAGACGTCGACTCCTGGTACGAATACCTATCGATACCGGAAGTCGTTGAACACACGAGCTGGAATCTTTCCGGTCTCGGTGATTTGACGGAATTGGCCCAGTGGTACCTGTCGGAAGAACCCGGTACTGCCATCCGGCTTGCACTGATAGAGCAGGAAGGGAACAGTCTCGTGGGCACGTTCGGCTACCACTCGATCTCCATCCCGCACAAGACCGCTGAGCTCGCGTTCGATTTGAACCCGCACTTTTGGAATAGAGGCATTGCGAGCAGCGTATGTCGCAGCGTTACGGCCTGGGGCTTTAGCGTCAAGGAGTTCGTCCGGATTCAGGCGGCCACGCTTGATACGAACAGACGTTCTCAGAGGGTTCTGCAAAAGTGCGGCTTCGAATTTGAGGGCAAGCTCCGCAGTTACCGCATGGTCCGCGGACGACCGGGGGACTTCTTCATGTACTCGCTGCTGCCGGGTTAGGACTGTTTCTCTAACATAGCGGCGCGGCCGACCGCCTCTGCAGCAGACGCGCGATCACTGCGCCGGCGCGACGTGTTCGGCCTTTTGTGCCTGTTCGAGCCGCCACCGGCGCGCCGCTTCCGCAATGGTCACACCGCTTTCCAGCAACTCGCGCCGGTACCGACCTGCTTCACCCAACTGGGCCTGGACACGCATGTCTTTGCGAAACCGCTGCAAGGACTCACAACTGGATATGATTCGCATTGCAGGGTCGATCGGGTGTGCCATGTACCACCGCAAAGCGTCGACGTCGTCGCGTAAGGGCGAAACGCGCGGATCAGCCCACCCCACGCGTTCTGCGACCTTACCG
>JAFAIM010000081.1 GCA_019236735.1 Burkholderiaceae bacterium | reverse complement strand
ACCGAACGCATCGTTTGCCATCTCTTGACAACCCGCTAGGAGCGCGAGACAACAGATCGCAAGGAGCATGCTTCAGGCGAACACACCTCCGCCGCTCTGGCACAGCCGATATAAGCGGATGCCTTGCGTCCACAAAAGCAACTACTCATCCGTCACGGACGTCAAACTAGAGTAGAAGGCGACAGCGGATTCCGTTCTTACCCTGTCCAAGCTATATCTCCCGACGGCAGCCGAGCCAGGATCGAATGTCGGCTTCGAGAATTTCATCCGTCTTTGCAGGCTGATCCGCTTCCGGGCCGATTGCGGACCAGGCTACATCGGGGGCACTTGGCCGTGCAGCCCCACATTGACGCGCGCAGCGCTCAAGCTGCCATCGGGCTGCTTCTGCGTCCCGATGAATACGTGCGCGCCCGGCGTAAGCTCGCTTTTGTCAACCGGCACATACGACACGACGACCGTGTCGCCGGTCACGAGAATCTTCTTTTCGCCGCCCTTGTATTGCACAGTCATCACGCGATCGCTTCCCATGTTCACGACGCTCGCCACGTTGGCGTTCGTCATCTTGCTGTCAGGACGCAAATCCCAGTCATAGTGCCCTTCCCCGGTCCCGCGCATGTTCTCGGGGAAGACGTGCACTTCCAACGCGATCAGCGCGCCGTCGCGCTCCCCGACGGTCGTGGTTCCGATGAACTTGCCGCTATCGATGTCGGCGATGCTCGCTTTCTGGACACCCATGACGACGAAGTTGTCGGCGAGCTTGACGCTCACGCTCTGGCCGTCGCGGGCTTTCACGGTCAAAACCTGACCCTCGAGCTTTTCGACGGTACCTCGAACCCTCACGGTCGGATTGGTAGGAGTTTGTGCGAGGGTAGCAGCAGACACGACAGCGACCAGTAATGCGGCCATAGCGCGAATCATTGAAGTTCTCCTGGTCAAATTTGGTCTTTCGAGAGCAGACTTGTTTCCACAGATACGATCGTAAGCCGGCTTCCGCTTTGTGAGCTACGTGGCCAGCTCGCCCTCGTGGCCACAAAATCGGCTCCGCCGACTACCGGACCTGCGGGACGGCCTCGACGACCCGGACAAGATCAGTGTGAAGTTTCTTGCGACCCGCGCTGTTGGTCGCGCGCCAGGCTCGTAGCGCAAGCTCCAGAAACGCCTTTTCTGCCGGCATCAGCGCTGCCGCCTCGCGGTTTTCGTCCATCCAGCCCTTGGGCTTTCCTGAAAGAGCTTCAAACTGGCGCGCCAGCTTGTCGCCGATCGGGCGAGCCGACTTGATCTGACTCCACATGCTGGGCGAGATTTGCAGCGAAGCCGCGAAGGCCTGTTCAAGCCCTTTGGGTGCAGCTCCCACAGCGAGCGCACGCTCCGCGAAAGTGTGAAACAGGACGAGCGCGTTGCGCCTTCGCGCGATGGTTCGGTTGCTCACGAGACTGTGCGGTCGATGCAACAGAGGCAAACCGTATTGTGGCGAGGGTTGACTTCGGAGTAAAGATTCTTTACAGTGCGCAAGCGTCGTGATCCGTAAAGCGGTGAACGGCGCAATTTCAGTGGAGCAACCCGTGAAAGGTGGTGTCGTGAGCTTCTGGGGCAGTCTTAACTGCAATCCGCTCAGTCGGGGCATGGCTGCGTTCGCAGGCACCGATCGTTCGCGTCCGGGGGAAGGGTCCACCTAAGGCCCTCCTCGCTCTGGTTCCCCAGAGGCCCGGACTCCTATGGATCCGGGCCTTTTTGTTTGCTACCTCTGGCCCGCTTCGGCTGTGCCCGTGCACAAGCGCCTCGCGACAAAAACGGTGTTGGCGGGACGGGATGTGCGCGGTCGGCACCGGCCACGTGCAGCGAGACACCGCATCCGCATCCATTGGGATGCTCGCGCACGGGCACAACCGAAGTGTTGAAAAAAGGGGAAACAAAATGAGAACGATGAACTTTGCTTTGAGATTGAACGACTTCTGCTTTGCTTTGCTGATGGTCACGGTGTTTGTCATCACGATCGCCGCGGCCGTGGCCGGTGCTGCCGATTTGGGGCGCGGCGGCGATGTGCGTTCGGCCAAGAGCGGCCAGCTTCGCGTCGCCCTGCGCGGCGCGGACGCTACAGAGCTGCAGGCCGCCCGTGCCGGGGCGCGCAAGTGAAGTCCTGTGCCGGCCGGCGCGCGATGCGTACGACACCTTGTGTGCGTTTCGCGCGCCGGAGCGGCCAGTCACGCAAGCCTGTATTGCGGTAACGCTTCCGTCACGCCCGCTTGCCTAACGTGGCGCCGTGCTCCGGCTCTGTCCGCAGCATGCGTACAACAACCCCATGGAGGCTGGCATGGAAACGTCGAAGCAAACCCGCAGGACCTCGCTCGTTGTGTTGGCGTTCGCCGCGCTCACCTGTGCAGCGGCGCGCGCCGAATACCGCTGCGATGCGCCGCAGGCGCCGGAAGATCAGCGGGCATGCGATCTGGCAAAGGAAGGAAACGCGGATGCGCTGCGCCAGTTCATTCAGCGCACTGCTCCGATTTACGGTCTGTACTACTACGACTATGTCAAGCCGGCGGATTTGGATCGGTGGGAAGCGGCGCAGAAGCACGCTGACACAGTCGTGGGAGATGCACGATGAACTCTGCAGTCAGTGCAGCCGAAGCGAACCGGCGGCTGGGGAAAAAGGCGATCTGGTTTTTCGCGGCCGCAGCGGGAATGATCTGGCTGATCGCGCTCGTCGAAAAAGGGCCGGCGGCATCGGCGGGCGGCGCGCTTGCGCCTGTTTCGCAGAACCCAACGGCTCAGTCTGCCGCGACCGACAACGAAGTCGGCTACTGGGTAAAAGTCGGCGAGGCCGGCGGATCGCTTTGAAATTGCGAGACGCGCTGACCGCGCTGGCCGGCTTTGCGGCCGGAGTCGTGCTGGCGGCCCTGCTCGAATTCGAGCAGGCGCCCGCCTCGCCGACGCGGGAGGAGCCCGGCCGGCCGGACGCCTTCGGGACCGCTTTACACTCCGTTCCACCTGCCAGGGCTGCCTCGCTCGCGGCGGGATCGCAACGACGGAGTGCACAAATGGGTGCCGCAGAAGAGCTGGCCGCGCTGGATCCCTCGATCCTGGCGCGAATCGACGAGATCGTCGCGCGGAAGGTGCAGGAGGAGCTCGCACGACGCAAGCCCGAAGGTCCGCCGTCGATGACGATCATCGCGACCAAGGGAACGCTGGACTGGGCGTATCCGCCGTTCATCCTGGCTTCGACCGGGGCAGCGCTCGGCTGGGACGTGTCGGTCTTTTTCACGTTCTACGGCTTGAACCTGCTTCGGAGCGATCTGTCATCGCTGCGAATCAGCCCGCTCGGCAATCCCGCGATGCCGATGAAAATGCCGTTCGGACCGAAATGGTTCCGCCAACTGCGCTGGAACATTCCGAACGCCGTGCAGTCGATCGTGCCCGGGTTCGAATCGCTCGCCACTCACCTAATGCAGCGCACGATCCGCTCGACTGGCGTGGCGGACATCGCCACTCTGCGATCGGAATGCATCGAAAACGGCGTGAAGCTGATCGCCTGTCAGATGACGGTGGACCTGTTCGGTTACCAGCGCTCCGACTTCATCCCGGAGGTGGCGGATTTCTGCGGCGCCACGACCTTCCTGCCGATGGCGCAGAAAGCCGACGTAAGCCTGTTCATCTGACCGCGGCAAGCCTGTTCATCTGACCGCGGCCTCGGGCGCACGCAGCTTGCAGCTTTCCGGATACATCTGCAGCTCAGGCACCTCGTCGCGCATCAGCCGCTCCTGGATCTGCCGCCAGTAGGCGACCGTCATCAGGTCGGCGTTGACCTTGTGGAAGGTGCGGCGCGCCAGCTCGTTTTTCAACTGCAGCCCATATTCGATCTCCTCCGGCAGGAACACGATGCCGCCCTCGAAGAACCAGTCCGGGATGTCTTCCTCGCCGGGTTCGCGATCCAAGTTGGTGCGGATCTTCACATCGGTGAGCCGCTCGACCGCGTCGTAATCGAACAGAAACACCCTGCCGTAGCGCCCCACTCCGTAGTTGCGCGAGTCCAGGTCCTTGTTGAAGATGTTGGTGGCGGCATTGTTGCGGATGCAGTTACCCAGGCTGGTGATCACGCTGCGGATCTCGCTTTCATCCGCGGTCTCCAGGTACACCGGCAGAGGAACGATCTTGAGCTGTGCGATCAGTGAGCGGATGAACACGCTCTCGCCGTCGACATTTACGCTGCCGCCAGCCTCGCGACAGATATCCTCCAGCAGCGCGGGGTCGAACATGTCCCGCTCCAGTCTTAGGTTGTAGTACAACACGTTGTCGAGCATGCTGCCGGCCCGGTTGATCTCGTGCACCACGCGGTACTTGTCCAGCACCGCAGGCACCCCCGGAAACTCGCCCCACTTGTATGAGGTCGTGGGCCGGTCGCGGATCACTTTCAAGTGATACGAGCACGACTCGAACGTGAAGCCGAGCGCGACGGTGCCGGCGTGCCCGGGCGAACGCTGGAATTTCTGACCGGATTGGCGAAGCTGCTCGATCACTTCGTTGAGAATCGCGACCTTGCCGACGTGGTTGTAGCCGATCGTCGAATAGTGGTGACCGAGCGGCCTTCTCGGCATCAGGCTGAACAGGAACACGCAGGTCTGGTAGTACAGCTGCGTCGTCACATGGAAGTTCGCCAACGTGGAGCTAAAAAGGTTGTGCACGTCCGCAACCCGGTGCAACACCGCGTCGACCGCAATGCCGCGCTCGGAATTGACCAGGGCGACCACGAATGGCACCAAGCTGGAGTCGCTCAAAACCCATCGACCCACGACGAACGCCATGCGCTCGCGGAAAAACCCGGCCTCCACGATGTCGAGCGCCACCGGCAGCGCGGCGTCCAGCGCGTCGTTGTCGAGCAGGAAATTGACCTGTTCAACGATCCGCTCGCAATCGCTGCGCAGATCCTGGAATGGGACCGAGAAGCCGGGAATGCGCAGGGCGGCGGCCACCAACGCCCCGTCGATATGTCCTTGTACCGGCAGACGGCGAAAGACCGACGCCATCGACAGCGCGCGGTGTTTGCTCGGCGGGGGAAACGAATAGGCGACCGGCCGCCACAGCTCGTGACAGATGTTGCGTCGGATCGAATGGGCGAAACTAAACGCGGTGTCGGCCTCGTAGCGGTCGATGATCATCGCGCAAAACAAGCGATCGACGTGATCCCAGAGGCTGGGGTTGTCGACCAGCGCCGGAAACGCGGCGCGGATTCTCGGCCCGTGCTGCGTGATGTACCGGCTGTACAGCCCAAGCCTCTCCTTGCTGATGCGGACGGACGCCTGCGGATCGATCGCTTCGAACGCGCGCATCGCGCGGTACGGGTACTCGCACAGGACTCGATGGAAATCATCGAAGATCGCAAGGATCAGACGCGCAGTGGCGTCGATCCGGCTCCAATCGTCCGCGCAACCCGCTAGGTCCGCGTAGGCGCGCTCGACCTCGTCCGGCAGCGGGATCGTCAGGTTCACACCGGGGAGTGTGCCAGCAAAGACACCCCCGGGGAGACAGAAAGCCGCGCTACATGACGGTCAGCATGATGGGGCTGCTCGTCTTCGTCCCATACAAATTGGTCACCGTAACGGCGTAGGTGCCGCTGTTGGCGGCGCTGGCAGAGGCGATCGTGTAGGTCACCATCGTGGCGCCGGCGATATTGCTGCTGTTGAACATCCATTGGTACGACAGCGGCGCGTATCCGGTGGCCTTCACCGTGAACGTCACCATCGTGTTGGGCATGACCATCTGGCTGGGCATTACGGTGGCCGAGGTGATCGCGGGCATGGTCAGGGCGCCACCTGCCATGCTGCCACCGCTGCTGCCGCCGCCATAGCCTCCGCCACCGCAGGCGGACAACATCGCCGCGCCAAGAACGACCGCCACGACCGCGATCAGCCGCCCGTGCGCCGACCGCGCTGCGGGCACGAAGCATTCGATGCTCTTCATCGTCGCACTCCTTGGGTTGCACCCTTCTCCGCCGCAAGACCGGCGTCATAGCGGTGAGTTCTCCCCGCCAGTGGCCTGGTTCACCCGCACGTCAGCACAGTGCGCATTCCAGTAGTCGCATCCCCAAGCCGCGGGGTGCCCTCGCCCGGATCTGGCGACTTACGGAACAAAACCGGAAGCAGAAAGATCAGATTCAGAAAGACCAGGAAAGGCGTGCCACCAGTACGCCATGGGCCTGGTCGGACACCACCGGGTAGATGCTGTTGGCGCCGTCGGCAAAGACGCGCCCCAGTTGCAGCCGCAGCGCGGCGATCTGAATTTCCGCTCCCGCCAGAAAGTCGGCGTGCGGATGGGTGCCTCCCGTCCGGTCGGTGGCTCCGGAGAAGGCCTGCAGCAGGCCCGCGTGCCCGATCAACCGGAACCGCTCGGAGATCCGATAGGAGCCGTTCAGCTCTGCGTATAGCGTGTGGATGCTGCCGCCGAAATAGTTCGGCGAGTAATACAGGCGCGCGCTTGCGGCCTCGTTGGACACGCCGGCGTGCAGTTCCAGGTAGCGGTAATCACTGTCCTTCGAAAAGGTCGAATACGCCGCGCCCGCATCCGCGCTCCATCCGCGCTGCAGTCGCAGCGCGTAGCCCCCGTAGCCTGAGATCTGCGCCTGCTGACCGTCGGCCGGATCGAACTCCACGTTCGAGCCGAACGCTCCGGCATACCAGCCGCTGGCGTCGTCGTACGTCACTTCCATCTGCGCCGCCGGCCGCCCGTGCGTCAGCGAAACTCCGCGGAAGCGGTCATCCGAGGCGATCGAGGCGGTGCCGGATACCTGCGCAAGCGATCCGCTGGCCGCAAGGGCGGTCAACAGCGCCAGAGCCCACCGCAGCACGGCAGGAGCTCAACGCAACAGGAAACTTTGGTCGGAAGCGGTTGCGGCGCAGCTACACGGGCAAGCGCCCGAGACGCGAGTGATCACCGCGCAAGCGTCGATGCCATGAGCGCCATGCCGCGCTCCGGCACGCACGACCGGGCCGGGTTGCAGCAGTTCGCGCGTCTGCGCCGGACTGAGCGAAGGCCTGAGCTGGCGCATCAGCGCGATCAATCCCGACACGTGCGCGGCCGCAAAGGAGGTCCCGTCGACAAATCCCCAGCGGTCGACCGGCAGCGTCGTCGGCACATCCTTTCCGGGGGCGGCTACCGTGCCGGCAGGGTCGCTGTCATCGGCGCTGCCGTCCGTCGAAACAGCGATCACTCCCGGGTAGGCCGCCGGAAATCCGCCATCGACGGCTTCCGGGTCGACGGCAGCGACCACGGTGACACCTCGCTCCATAGCGGCATCCAGCAACAGCTGCAGAAGCTTGTCCCGCGGGCCTGTCACGCTCATGTTGATCACCACGGCTCCGTGTTCCAGCGCGAACTGAAACGCCTTCCCCAGTGTAAAGCTGTTGCATACGGCCGCCGAGTCTGCCTGCCAACAGGCGCGCAGCGCCATCAAGCGGGCGCCGGGCGCAATACCCGCGATGCCGATGCCGTTGTCGGCGCGTGCCGCAATGATCCCCGCCACTGCCGTGCCATGCGCCTCGGCGGCGAAAGCGGAGGAGTCGACGAAGTTTTCTGCGACGGAAATCTGCCCGGTCAGATCCGGGTGGGTCAACTCGACTCCGGTGTCCAATTGCGCCACAGCGACGTTGCGGCCGGTAGCGAGCATGTGCAATTCGGCCAGATGCCAGGCCGCGGCAGACGGTTGCAGCGAGTACAGCGCGTCGTTGTGCGCCAGCGAGTGAAACTCGGACAGCGGTTGCGCCCAGGCCGTGCGGGAGTCGTGCGCGAGCGCCTCGAGCACCGCCTGCAGCGGACGGCTTTCAGGCGCTTTCATCAGGAAGCAGTCGACCCCGAGCGACGCCATCGGCCACTCGGACTCGATCACGAGGCCATGCGTGGAAGCGATTTCGGCCGCAACCCGGTGACGTGCGGCTCGCCCTGCCTGGGCCTCGTACCCGCCGCCATAGTTTCCGTCGGCCCGAAAATGCGTCGGCGCGATCCGGACCATGACCAGGATGTGCCGTTCATCGTCGCGCGGCCGGGCTCCAGCCTCCGGCGACTGCGCGCGGCAAAGCGTCGCAAGCACAAGCGGCAGGAGCAGCAGCAGCGTGCAGGCGCGTCTCACCGCGGCCTTTCCAGCTGCAGCGGTTCAGCCAGCACCACAGTCGGCTCGGCGCGCAACCGCGCCAGCGCCGTATCCAGCTCAGGGCCTGGAACGGCCAGCACGTAACCGTTCGACACCGTCGGCCCGTCGACCACCCGCCCGCCGCTCGCGCGCAGGATGCGAGTGACCTCCCGCTGAGGGGCGTTCGGGTCGAACACGACGACCGCACTGCCGACAGGCCGGTCCAGTCCACCGGGATTAGCCAGCGCTCGATACGGCGAGTCCATTTTCATCGGCTGCAGGACCACCCAGCCGAGCGCAAAGATCAGTACGAACTGTGCGGCGAGCGCGAACTTCACCCAGTCCGGGATGGGCAGCTGCACCGCCAACCCGCGCCTGGATCGCGAGGCAGCCGCCGATGACGGCGTGGACCGACCACCGGCACGGCGCAGCGGAGGAAGCGCCGACGCCGTCTCGTCCAGGCGCGGGCGCAATCGTGCCAACGCGGCTTCGGCCTGCGGCACAGATTCCGTTTCGAGGTACTCGTCGCGGATCGCTCGCAGGCATTGGAGCTCTTCGCGGCAGCTCGGGCACGATTGCAGGTGCTTTTCGACTCCAGCGGCCTCATCGGCTTCGAGCGAGCCGTTCAGGAACCAGGGCAGCAGCTCCTGCACCCCTTGGTGCGGTGATTTGAAGAAGCTCAACACGCGACCGGCCATCAGAGTTCCTGCCTTCGATCCGAAAGAAACTGCCGCAGCCGCCGGCGCGCATGGAACATCCGGGTCTTCACTGTATCCACCGGGCAGCCCATGATTTGCGCGATCTCCTTGTATGCGCACCCGTGGTAGTAGGTCAGCTCGATCACGGTCCGGTGCTCGGCCGACATCCGGGCGATTTGTTGCTGCAGTAGCGCGCTGCGCTGGCGGTGCATCAACTCCCCTTCCGGCCCCGGCTGCGTCGATTCGACGCGCTCCTCATCGGGCTCCATCGGGTCGTCGAAGCGCTTGATCGCTTTCAGCGCCTTGCGGTACGCGATCGAAAAGATCCATGTGGAGACCTTGGACTGGGCGTTGAACGTGTCCGCCTTGCGCCATACCACGAGCATCGTGTCGTTCAGCACCTCCTCGACCGTGTGCGGGCGCCGCATCACGCGTTCGAGAAAGCGGGTCAGGCGCGGGAAGTAGCAGCGATACAGGGCCTCGAACGCCTGGCGATCGCCGGCCGCGATGTGGCGCAGCAACGCGGCCTCATCGGCCGGCGCCGGCTTCCTTGTGGTCGCCGCAGGCGATTTGGCATCGCCCTTGTCCGGCGCCCCGGCTTCGCTGCCGCTTGGCATCCCAGCTTTCCCCTGCATTCGGCGTTAATGCCGGCCAGGCGCCAAACGGTTCAATGTCCTTACAAAGTCATGGGATCACCGATTGGCGCTTCTTTTCGCGCTTTTCCTGCCGCTTTTCCTTAGCGGACTTCTGGGCGGGCTTCTTCTTGTCTTTCTTCTGGTCGTGCGACTTGGACATTTGGCCACCTCACGCCGTCTTCTGCTCCGTCAGCCCGAGCTCGCGCATCATTTGCTCGCGAATCAGGTACTTCTGCACCTTCCCGGTCACCGTCATCGGGAAGCCCTCGACGAAGCGGATGTGCCTGGGAATCTTATAGTGGGCGATCCGTTCGCGGCAATAGTCGCGGATCTCGTCGGCCTGCGCCTGCGTTCCGGCCTTCAGCTTGATCCAGGCGCACAACTCTTCACCGTACTTCGGGTCCGGCACCCCGACCACCTGGACCGCCTCGACCTTCGGGTGCCCGAATAAGAACTCTTCGATCTCGCGCGGATAGATGTTCTCGCCGCCCCGGATCACCATGTCCTTCAGCCGGCCGACGATGTTGCAATAGCCGTCCTCGTCCAGCGTAGCCAAGTCCCCGGTGTGCATCCAGCCCGCCGGATCGACCGCTTCGGCCGTGCGCTCGGCGTCACCCCAATAGCCGAGCATCACCGAGTAGCCGCGCGTGCACAGCTCGCCGGGCGTATTGGGCGGGACGATCCGGTCGGCCGTGTCGACGATCTTCACTTCGACATGGGGGTGGATGCGGCCAACCGTGGCGACACGGCGCTCGATTGGGTCGTCGTTCGAGGTCTGGAAACTCACCGGGCTGGTTTCCGTCATCCCGTAAGCAATCGTGACCTCTGACATGTGCATCTCGCTAATGCAGCGCCTCATCACCTCGATCGGGCAGGGCGAGCCGGCCATGATTCCGGTTCGCAGCGAAGCCAGGTCGAACGAGCGGAACTCGGGCAACGCCAGCTCGGCGATGAACATCGTCGGAACACCGTACAACGCCGTGCAACGTTCGTCCTGAACAGCTTGCAACGCGGCGAGTGGCTCGAAACCCTCGGACGGATACACCATCGCAGCGCCATGCGTGATGCACGCCAGGTTGCCGAGCACCATGCCGAAGCAGTGATACAGCGGCACCGGAATGCAGACTCGGTCGCGCTCAGTCAGGCGCATCGCCTCGCCGATGAAGAATCCATTGTTCAGGATGTTGTGGTGCGTCAACGTTGCGCCTTTCGGCGCGCCGGTGGTGCCGCTGGTGAACTGGATATTGATCGGGTCGTCGAACTGCAATTGCGGCTCGATCCCGGCCAGCTTCTTCGACTGCTCGGCGCCGCCTGCAGTGAGCAGCTCATCGTACGGGAGAAATCCACGCTGCGGGCGCGGACCGGTGAGGATCACGGTGCGAAGCGAGGCCAGTTGTTGCGCCTGCAGTCGACCGGGAGCGGCGCTTTCAACCTCCGGTGCCAGCTGTCGCAGCATCCCGCAGTAGTCGCTCGACTTGAACGCAGAGGCCATGATCAGCGCTTTGCAGCCAACTTTGTTGATCGCGTATTCGAGCTCAGATACCCGGTAGGCGGGGTTGATGTTGACGAGAATCAATCCGGCCTTCGCCGTGGCGAACTGCGTGGTCGCCCATTCGGAGTTATTCGGCGACCAGATCCCCACGCGGTCGCCGGGCTCGAGGCCGAGCGCAAGCAACCCGCGCGCCAGCGCGTCGACTCGCCGCTGGAACTCCGCGTAGGTCCAGCGTACTGCCTGGTGCCGCACGATCAGAGCGTCCTGATCGGCCCAGCGGGCCACGGTACGATCCAAATGGCGCCCGATCGTCTCCCCGATCAGGGGAACCCCACTGGCGCCATGCACATAGCTTTGGTTGAGCTTCGCGGTCACGATTGCTGCTCCTGCTCCGAAGGATCGAGCCATGACCCATCCGTTCATCGAGGCGCGCGACCTGCTGCAGCGCCTGCGGGAGGACTATACGGCAGCCCGGCGCGAGTTCCGCTGGCCGCAACTGACGAACTTCAACTGGGCACTGGATTTTTTCGACGTCCAGGCGCGCTCCAATTCGAGCCTGGCGCTGTGGATCGTCGAGGAGGACGGCAGCACGCACCGATTCAGTTTCGCCCAAATGTCGGAGCGCTCCGATCGGGTCGCCAACTTCCTGCGCCAAGCCGGTGTGCGGCGGGGCGACCGCGTTCTCGTGATGCTGCCGAACCAACCCGCGATCTGGGACGTCATGCTCGCGAGTATCAAGCTCGGTGCTGTGATCGTCCCGAGCACGACGCAGCTCACCGTCGACGATCTGCGGGATCGAATCGAGCGCGGCGCCATCCGCCACGCGGTGGTCGTCTCGAGCGAGGCACACAAGTTCTCTGACCTTGCCCCTTCGCTCACTCGCATCTGCGCGGGCGACGCGCAGCCCGGCTGGCTCCGGCTGGAAGATGCGCAGTCGGCCAGCCCCCGTTTCGTTGCCGACGGGCCGACGCGGGCAGGCGACCCGCTGTTGCTGTACTTCACTTCGGGTACGACAGCTCGCCCCAAGCTCGTACTGCACACCCACCAGAGCTATCCGGTCGGGCATCTGTCGACGATGTACTGGATAGGCCTGAAAGCCGGGGACGTGCACTGGAACATCAGCTCGCCCGGCTGGGCCAAGCACGCCTGGAGCTGTTTCTTCGCGCCCTGGAACGCCGGCGCCACTGTGTTTGTCGGTAACTTCGCGCGTTTCAACGCGCGCCGTGTCTTGCAGACCATCTGCGACTGCGGCGTCACATCGCTCTGTGCGCCGCCAACGGTGTGGCGAATGCTGATCCAGGAGGATCTGGCGTCCTATAAGGTTCCGCTACGCGAACTCGTTGCCGCGGGGGAACCCCTGAACCCCGAGGTGATCGAGCAGGTGCGTCGCGCCTGGGGCATTACGATCCGTGACGGATTCGGTCAGACCGAGACCAGTGCTGTGGTTGGAAATTCGCCGGGGCAGACAGTCAAGCCCGGATCGATGGGCCGGCCCCTGCCAGGATTCGACGTGCAACTGCTCGGCCCCGACGGCAGCCCGGCACAGGAAGGCGAAGTCGCCCTCACGCTCGACCCACGCCCGGCCGGCCTGATGCTCGGTTACGAGGGAGACGAGGCCAAGACGCAGGATGTCACGCGCGCAGGCCGCTATCGCACGGGCGACGTCGCAAGCATGGATGCCGATGGAACCATTACCTACGTGGGGCGCGCCGACGACGTGTTCAAATCATCCGATTACCGCATCAGCCCGTTCGAGCTCGAGAGCGTGCTGATCGAGCACCCGGCGGTAGCCGAGGCCGCTGTTGTCCCGAGTCCGGACTCGATCCGGCTGTCGTTCCCCAAAGCATTCGTCGCGTTGCGCTCCGGCTTCGCGCCCGACCGCGAGCTTGCGCACTCGATCCTGCAGTTCGCACGCGGCCGACTCGCGGCTTTCCAGAGGATCCGCGCTCTCGAGTTCTACGATCTGCCCAAAACCATCTCGGGCAAGATCCGCCGCGTCGAGCTGCGCCGGCTTGAAGCCGAACGGCCGCGCGGAGCAGCGCAGTCGCGCCGGCCCAACGAGTACTGGCTGGAGGACTTCGAAGCTTAGGTACTAGAAGTGCGCCGACCGCCCTCCGCCGGCGCTGAAGCTGGCTGCGTGCGACCCACTTGCGAAGCGCGTCCCGCCAACCGGCCGCGGGAAGCGGCTGCCATGGTGGAAACCATCGCGGTCGTGACGGCGAAAACCGCGCGGCGGCGCGATCGTCGTGAAGTACACCGGCGGCCCAGCCCACCCGTAGCAATCGTAGACATCGGGATCGCAATCGGGCGCGTAGGTCGACGCGTACTGAGGCGGAGGCCCATACGTCGGTGCCGGAACAGGATAAGGCGGAGGCGATGGCGCTGCGTAGTCGGGCACGTAGCGACGTTCCGATTCCAGCTGGTGCAGCCTTTCCTGGAGCGCGCGCATTTCCGCTTGGTGCGCGGCGTCGGCGGCGGCTTGCGCCTGCGGGGTGGGTGGTGCGATGTCCTCGATTTCCACCACGACCCGCGCATCGTTCGGCGGCGGCAGATTGCTGTAGGTCATCGAACCGGAAGCGTCGACCCAGCCGTAAATTGCGGCCGCCGCGCTCGGCGGCAACACCGCCGCGCCCATCAGCGCAACCACTACCGCCGCGGCCGACCCGCTCAGGCGACGCATAGGTCCGGTTCCTTCCTCGAATGGAGTATATGCCCGGCAGTCGTAAGGGGCGAGGTTGTAACAACCGATTTCTTCTGTTACAGGCAGGCTGCGAAGCTGCAACGGTAGCGCTTAAAAAGCGTCTGCCTGAAGCCGTCGCCGGGTAGGGTTTCGATCACCGCCCAAAATGCAATCGCGAATCGTTCTGCGACCTCCCAGCAAATCGGATCAGAAAGACTTCCTTGCCGCGGTCGGTCGCAGCGAGAGGCTGCACTGGCCGTGGATTCGAGCGCCACATACGGCAGCGCATTACCGCGAGTATCTGCGGCGGCTGGATGGGCAGGCAAACTGGGGCTTCCTCGTCTGCCGGCGGGAAAATGGCGCTCTGGTAGGTGTGATCAATGTCTCGAATGCCGTGCGCGGGTCGTTTCACAGCGCCTACCTTGGTTACTACGCTTTCGCGGGCCACGATCAACAGGGGTTGATGCGAGAGGGTCTGCAGGCCGTCGTCCGGTATTGCTTTCGGACGCTGAAGCTGCACCGCCTGGAGGCGAACATTCAACCGGGAAATCGCCCTTCGATCGCTCTCGTTCAAGCCTGCGGGTTTAAAAAAGAAGGTTTCTCGCCGCGCTACCTGAAGATCTTCGGCAGATGGCGCGACCATGAGCGTTGGGCCATCGTCGCATCCTGAGGCGCTAACGCATGTTGCCGGTGTGCCCAAGCGAATAGCGGCCCGGTTGCGGCCACACGGTCAGCCCGTGCGGCTCCTGGCCCACTGCGATCTGGCTGACAGCGCCGGAGGCGGTGTCGAACACGTACACGACGTCGTCATAGCGACCGGACAGCCATAGCTCGCGCCCGTCCGCGCTGACATTGCCCATGTCGGGGCTGCCGCCGCCGGGAATCGGCCAGGTCTGCTCGACCTTCAACGTTGCGAAGTCGATCACCGAAACGCTGCCGGGGCCGTGCCGCTTGCCGTGTATCTGGTTCGATCCGCGGTTGGCCACGTACAGGTGCGTGCCGTCGCGACTCGGGTACAGCCCATGCGTTCCGATGCCGGTTGCGATGAAGCCCTCTTCCCGGAACGCCGCGCCATCGACGACGAACACGCCGTCGGCCATCATGTCCGCTGCCAGGAAGTGCTTGCCGTCCGGAGTGACCCGGATATCTTGCGGCATCCCGCCCTTGGAAAGTTTGAGCACCTTGACCACCCGGCGCTGCACCAGGTCGATCTTGGCCAGCGCGCCGACGAATTCGCAAGTGAAAATGGCGTAGCGGCCGTCGATGGCGAAATCGGCGTGATTGATTCCCTTGCAGCCTGGCACGTGCAAGGACGAGTGCAGCGCCATCGAATGCGGATCACGGAAGTCGAGCCGCTCATGCGCCTCCGCTACGACGATCGCCTCGCGGCCATCCGGTGTGAAATACATGTTGTAGGGGTCGTCAACCGCGATCGGCTTACCGGGCTTGCCGGTCCTCGGATCGATCGGCGTCAGGCTTCCGGTCGTGCGTCCCTCGGCGTTGTTGGTCACCCACAGCGTCTGCAGATCCCACGACGGCACGATGTGCTGTGGGTTGGTGCCAACCGGGAAACGATCGACCACCTTGCCGATGGCGGGATCGATGACATAGACGTTGTTGGACCGCAGGTTCGGCACGTATACGCGCGCCAGCGCATCTGCAACGGCTGCGCTCAGCTTGCCGGCACCGGCTTCCGAGTACAGATCGTGCGGGTCGATCACGGGCGGCATTCCGGCAACGACGTCGATCGCGGGCGCCGTCGCTTGCGCGGCAGCGAACACCGGCACGCAAGTTGCGGCACCGGCAACGATGATTCGGAGCTTCTTCAGCAAGGTCTCGTCCAGCATGGTTTCCGGCAATCAGCAGTCAGGAAGTCAGGCGCTCAGTGATCACGCGCCACTTCGGCGCGAATCGCAGTCACGGAACGGGAAACGATCAGGTCGACCCCCAGCTCACCCAGTTGCGCCGATGCGCGGTGCGGATCCCCCCCGAGCACGCCCTGCTCGGGCCCGAGTGGCTCGCGCCCTTTCAGCACTTCGGTCCGCACCGCACCGGGATCGATCGCCAGCATCAGGGACGTGTCGGCAAGCGCAGCGTGTGTGCCGATCTCGTCGTCGCGAAAGCCGCGTTCCCTCAGCAGCACAGCAAAGCCCTCGGTCGCCGCCCGGTAGTACTCGGTGAGCGCCTGCACGTGTGCCCCGGAACCGGCCCACTGGTGGTTGATGTTTTCCGCAGCTTGGTGCAAATCGCGCTGGTAGCCGCCGTGGTCTCCCAGCAGAACCACGTGGCGAAAACCGTGCACACGCAGGCTCCGGGCGGCCGATTCCAGGGTGCGCTCGAACGCGTCGTCCGGGATCGAGATCGTCCCGGCAAATCGCATATGGCCGGATGGCGGCTCGATGGTCCCCTCCGGAACATAAGCAATCACGGGCGCGACCAGCGCATTGCCGAGCTCGCGCGCGATCTTGCCTGCCAGAACGCGCGCCCGCTCGTTGTGTTTTCCGAGCGTCATCGCCGGCCCATTTTGCTCGGTCCCGCCGATCGGAATCAGCACCACCGTCTTGCCCGCTTGAACCTGTGCGCGCAACTCCGGCGAGGTCAGATCCTCCAGGTACACCGAAGATGGCGCTTGCGCGCGCGCGGCGACGACGACCACCCACAGGGTTGCCCACAGCGATTGCCAGGGATTCCGCCGGATCATGCTGGCGCCGACCAATCGACTATTCGACTTGCACATGTTGCAAAGCTTCGTACGATACGCGAATGGTTGCGACCGCATCCGGACGATTTCTCGTCACCTACAAACTGCGCGTGCCTGCGAACGAGGTGCACGCCCGCGCGCGGGCGCTCGCGCTCGAACAGAGCATCGAGATGCCGCTGGAGGCGGTTGCTCAGCCGTTCGTGCGCGAACACATCGTGGCCCGTGTCGAGGCGATCCGACCGCCCACGGCTGGCGATCCTGACGGGTTCGAGGTCGCGCTGTCGCTGGCGACACGCACCACCGGGCTGGAAGCGGGGCAGACGCTGAACATGCTGTTCGGCAACTGCTCGCTGCAGTCCGAGGTCGAACTGGTCGATTTCGAGCCGCCACCGGAGCTGCTGCAGGCCCTGCCCGGCCCGCGCTTCGGCGTACACGGGTGGCGACAGTCGCTCGGGCTGCAATATGAGCATGCCCGGCCGCTCACCTGTACAGCGTTGAAGCCGCAGGGGCTTTCCCCGCCGGAGTTGGCCGAACTTGCCGGCACGCTCGCGAGTGCCGGGATCGACGTGATCAAGGACGATCACGGGATCGCCGATCAGGACTATGCGCCGTTCTCGCAGCGCGTAGCCTTGGTTCAGCGCGCGATCGAGCGCGCAGGTGGCGAGCACCGGCGGCCCGAGCGCGCGCTGTATGCACCCACGCTTTCGGGTGGCCCGCGGCGTCTGCGCCAGCAGCTGCAGGTGGTGCGCGGCGAGGGCGTCGGCGCGGTGCTCGTGTGCCCGATGCTGTGCGGCGTTCCATCGCTGGTGGAGCTGGTGCGAGAGGAAGCGGGCGTACCGATCCTCGCGCACCCGGCACTTGCCGGCAGGGTGCGGATCGCACCGGCGCTGCTGTTGGGGCGGCTTTTCCGGATGTTCGGCGCCGACGCAACGATTTTTCCGAATTTCGGTGGCCGCTTCTCGTACGATCGCGCCACCTGCCGTGCGATTGCGCAGCGCGCTCGCGAGCCACTCGGTGCGATGGCACCGATCCTGCCAGTGCCTGCCGGCGGTATGTCGATCGAGCGAGTCGACGAGATGGTCGCAGAATTTGGCACCGACGCCATGCTGCTGATCGGCGGCAACCTGCTGATGGGCGCGGCGGCACCAGGCGATTCGGTGTTCCAGCGCGCGGCGGCGTTCGTTGAACGCGTCCATGCCGCGGCTGCGCTGCGCAGGGCGGCGACGGGAGTGACCGAATGAGCGATTCCGTACTGCGCAAGGCAACCTCCTTCGGGCGCTGGACCGGCGTCGAATTGCTGCAGTACAAGCGCGAAGGAGAGGCACCATTTTCGGGGGTCACGCGACAGGTCCTGTTTGAAGATGCCGGCGGCGCACAGTGGCGCTATTTCGAGGTGGCGCCAGGCGGACACACGACGCTGGAGCGACACGCTCATACACACGCGGTGATGGTTTTGAACGGAAGCGGTCACTGCCTGGTGGGAGATCGCGTCTACTCCCTGGAGGAGCACGATCTGGTGTCCGTGCCACCACTGACCTGGCATCAGTTTCGGGCAAGCGACAGCGGCGCCCTTGGCTTCCTGTGCCTGGTCCGCCACGAACGCGATCGCCCGCAATTGCCGTCCGAGGAGGAACTGGCCCGATTGCGGGCCGATCCCCTGCTCGCCGCATTCATCCGGACGTGAAGTTTTACGGCAGAATTCGCAAAGCGAGACCGGGAGGAAGCGAACCGATGAACCGCCACGAGCTGCTCAAATCCTTGCTCGAACCTGTGAAGGGCAGCCTGGCGATGCCGGGCTCGCTGAACAACTACGCCCGCCCGAGCGATCCGGCGTGTCAGGCGATGACCGACTTCCGCAACGGTCCGATGATCACCACGCCGGCGTCGACCTCGATCGAGCTCTGTCTGCAGCAGATGAAGCTTTCGGGTGCTCGCTTCGCTTTTGTCGTCGACGACAAGGGAGCGCTGGTCGGCTCCGTAACGTCGTACGATATCCAGGGCGAAAAACCGATCCGCTACCTGCAGTCGCTCGACCGTTCGCTGGGGACCGGCGCTTGGCGCGACGTGATGGTCGAGAACATCATGGAGCCGATGGCGCAATGGCAGGTGATCGATTTTTCGGCAGTCGAGCGCCTGACGATCGGAGATGTCGCTTCGCTGCTGTCGGATATCGGCCAGCGCTACCTGGTGGTAGCGGAGCGAATGTCGGGCAGCGGGACGCACCACGTGCGGGGGCTGTTTTCTGCGGCCCGCATCCACATGCTGCTGGGCACCGCCGCCCCAGGTGTGACGGCCGCGCACACGTTTGCCGAGATCGAGCGGGAAATCGTGCAGCCGTAGCACCGTGACCGCCGGCCCGAAGCGTGCAGCGGAACTGAGGCGCCCTTGGACAGAAAGGCGATCTACCGGAAAACCGCGAGGGGTGTTGAGGAGATCACGACAGCGAACCGTACGGTCGATCGGCGTGTCCGACCGGCGCTGATCCTCACCGATGGCAATCGCTCCGGAGCGCTGGTTCTTTCGCTGACCAGCGGCATCGGGATCGGCGAGGCGGACTTCGACGAGCTGATCGATTCCGGTTTCATCGAGGCAATCGCACTGCCGGTAGGTACCGAGACGGTCGCGTTCGGCCAACCGACTGGCGAGCATCGTACGTCATCGGGCGTTGCGGAACCGCGGTCGGATCTGGAGCGCTACAGCGACGGACAGCGCTTCCTGAACGAGACGATCACCGACCATCTCGGAGTGCGGGCGTATTTCTTCGTGCTAAAAGTGGAACGGTGCAGCTCGGCCGAGGAGCTGATCGAGCTCGTACCGAAGTTCGAAGAGTCGCTTGCGCGCAAGGTCGATCAGGACTTCGCGAGGCGCTGCGCCCGGATCGCGATGGCGATCCTGAAGAAGTAGGCGCGGCGCAGGCGCGCGCCCGATCAATCCGGCTCGGCAGAGACTGCTGCAACCAACGCCAGATCGGCGTTGGAAACAGAGCCGACATCGAACCGGTGCGCAGCAGCCGCCATTCGCGTCAGCGCCTGGGCAAGCGGCATGACCGGGGCCGCCTGCCTTTCTGCCCTCCCCTTTTTACCCTGCTTGGCGCGCACGAAGCGCACCGGGTTGACGCGCGCCACCACGTAGCTGCGCAGGTACGGCGAGCGAAATCCGCGTTCCTGCAACGCCTTCACGATCCGGGTTACTTCGGCGTCGATCTGCTCGATCCGCGACGCGTAGCCCTCGCGCTCGCGCAGGCTTGCCGGCAGCGTGCGCTCGCCGAAGCGGTCGAGTTTTTTCAGGAACGAGCCGTACGCGCCGCCTCCGAAACGGGCGTTGCGTTCGTAGACGATCCCCAATGTCAGCAGCTCGGGTGCTTCGAACTGAGCAGCGAATTCCGACTCCTTGCTCCTGGGCTCGCGCGCCGCCAAAGAGCGCGCCATTCGGATCACTTCGAGCGCGCGGTCCTTCAGGTTGTGCGCCTTTTCGGTGTTGAGCGCGAGGATCCGGAACGCAAGCGTCTCATCGGGCGAAACCAGCGCCGTGATTTGCTTCAGCCCCAACACCTTCGCCGCCGCAAGCCGGTGGCGGCCGTTCGGCGTCCACAAGCCGCCGTCCTCGCCGCGGACGACGATCAGCGGGTCGAGGAAGGATGCGGACTCCTCGATCTTGGCGGCGAGACGCTGGGTGTGGGTGGGCGATAGGTCGCGCTGAAACGGGGTCGGCTGCACGGCATCCACCGGCAACGCAGCGAGCAGCAGTGGGCGTCCGGAAAACGGCTCGCGATAGGCGCCGATCGGCGCGCCGCCGCGAGCTGCGACCTGTTGCGCCAGCGCGGCAACTTCCGGCGCGTCCCGATCGAGAACGATCTCGATGGCAGACAGCCCGCGTTGCTCTTTGCGCGGTGCGAGCTTTCCACGCACCCGCGTCCGGCGCGAAGCGGGTTTTGCCGCTGCTTTTGCTCCAGACTTACCGCTGACTCGTGTGGCCATCCATGCGCTCGGTCTATTGCTTCGAGACGTACATCGCCCCGTCTCTGATCTCCACCCGCAAATTGTGGCGCGCCGCCAGCTCTCGCGCCACGACGTCCCAGCGCCGGCAAACGAAAGTCATCGCTTCGGAACCGCTAATCGAAGGTTCGATCACGAGCCTGTATTTGGCGAAGTCCGCAAGGATCGCGAATGCCATCTTGATTTCTAGGTCGCGGAAGTTGAAGCTGATCTCTTCGGGGCGCTCACATTGGCCGCTTTCGACCGCGAAAGACGACGTGAGGAGCCCAACGAGGCCGAAGGCGAAGATGCGATTCAACATCGGGCCCTTACTCGGCAAGCTGCGCGCAGTGCTGCAGCCACTGCGCCGTGACCTTCTCCTGCAGCGAATTCTGCTTCAGCCGCTCGTTCAGCGATCCGAAGTCGACCGCGTCGAGCGGTTGGTCCTGGTTGAAGCAGGAGTACACGACCGAGGTCGCGCCGGTGCGCGGATCGCGATGCTGCTGCAGGCACTGGGCGCAGATCTCCTTCATCATGCACTGCATCGGCGAGTTGATCGATCCGATCGCGCAGTGGCCCGGCTTCAGGTGCCGCTTGAGCACATCGTGGCGCGCCTTGGCCACACCCGCCATCATCCGATCCGAGCCGATCGCGATGATGCGGTCGACCTCCTCGGCGCGGATCGCCACTTCGCCGAGGCGTCCGGTCGCGTACGCCTCGATCGCCTGCACGATGTTGCCGACGAATGCGCGGTCTTGCGAGCGTGTCGGCGCAAATCCGGGTGCCTCGTCGCAGCACCACACCACCAGGTCTGCGGCCTGCTCGATCTCTTCGACCTTGTAGCGGTCAATCGCCTTTTTATAGCCGGCGAAATACAGCACGCGCGAACCATGCGCGCGGAATGCCTGCCCGATCGAGAAGAGCACCGCGTTGCCCAAACCTCCGCCGGCCAGCAGCACCGTCTCGCCGCCGGCGATGTGGGTCGGGGTGCCGGTCGGCCCCATCAGGATCACCGGCTCGCCCGGCGCCAGGTCTGCGACAAGGTCGGAGGAGCCGCCCATCTCCAGCACGATGCAGGACACCAGCCCCTGTTCCGGCTCGACCCAGGCACCGGTCATCGCCAAACCCTCGGTGTGCAGTCGTGTCCCTTCGATCACCCGCGAGAGCGTTTCGAGATTCTGCAGCCGGTAGAACTGGCCCGGACGGAACTTGCGCGCCGCCGCCGGCGCTCGCACGATCACCTCGACGATCGTCGGCGTCAGGCGTTGCACCGAGTGGACGGTAGCGAGCAGCTCGTCGGCGAGCTGCGCGAAAAACTGCGCG
>JAFAIM010000086.1 GCA_019236735.1 Burkholderiaceae bacterium | reverse complement strand
CGCCGCGCGCGGTCGTCAATATCGGCGGAATCGCCAACGTGACCGGGCTTCCGCCGGCCGCGAGCGCGGAGGCGGTGACCGGTTTCGACTGCGGGCCGGGCAATGTGCTGCTCGATGCGTGGGCTGCCGAGCACCTGCAGCAGCCGTTCGATCGCGACGGCGCCTGGGCGGCGGGTGGGCAATCCAATGCTCCTCTGCTCGAGACGCTGCTGCAGGAGCCGTATTTCTCGCTGCCGCCTCCCAAGAGCACCGGGCGCGAGCTTTTCAATCGGCAGTGGCTGTCGCACAGCCTCGCGCAGCGCTCGCCGCAGTTCCCCCTTGAGCCGCGCGACGTGCAGGCGACGCTGACGCGCCTGACCGCCGTGACAATCGGCCAAGCGATCGCGCGCCACGTTGCCGCCGCCACCGACGTGCTGGTGTGCGGGGGCGGCGCGTTCAACGCCACGCTGATGCGGTTGCTCGGGGAGGAATGCGCGCCGCGGGTCGTCGCTTCGACCGAGCACTTCGGCGTTGCGCCGGATCATGTCGAAGCGTTCGCATTCGCGTGGCTGGCGCGCGAGCATGTGCAGGGACGCCCGAGCTCACTGCCGGCCGTCACTGGCGCACGCGGCGGTCGCGTTCTCGGCGCGCTGTATCCCGCGGGCTAGGGCCAGACTCGGGTCGTTCCTGTCCCGCTCTGCAGCGGGGCGCCTGGGCGCTGGGATGGACGGCGCCGGCGGGCGCCCCCGAACAGAACTCGTTCCGCCTCCCCCTCGGCGGGGCTGTTGAAAAAAAGCAACAAAAACGCCTCGGGACGCGAAGAAGTCAGCCGGTTTTCTTCATTCCTAAGAACTCCTCTGAGAGAATTTCCCGCAGCTTCTCCCATCCAAAAAGCAGTCGAGAAGACGAGAGCGGGGCGGGCCTCATCGGCATAGCTCCACCATCCAACCGAGAGGAAGAATCTATGCAAAAAACAGTGATTGCGTTGGCGATCGCCGGAGCCGGATTGGCCGCCGCACCGGCCTTTGCTGATTCGAACGTCACGATCTATGGCGTGGTCGACTACGGCTACCTGATCCGCAATGGGGACAGCGGCTTGCAGAAAGGTGACGACCCCAGTGCAGGAAACTGCAAGGCCAAAGCAACAGACACCCCAGCGGAGAAGGGCGCGGCGACGGCGGGATGTCCCAAGCAGGAATTCGCCAGTGGCGTTTCGGTGCCGAGCCGGCTCGGCTTCAAGGGGTCGGAGGACCTGGGCAACGGCACCAAGGCGATCTTCGAGCTCGAGGCGGGCTTCCTCGCCAACACGGGTGACAACAGCATCGGGACGGCCAATGGCGCGGTGCCGGAGTCCGGTGCGCTGTTCCGCCGCCATTCGTGGGTCGGCCTGACCGGTGACTGGGGTACCGTGATCGGTGGCCGCGTCGACGGCGCGCGCTATGGCGTGTACGGCAAATACGATCCGTTCGAGCAAGGCGGGGTGGCCAACGCGGCGTCCCTGTCCGGACAGGTGACGCGCGGCGACAATGCGATTGTGTACATCACGCCGAACGTTCAGGGCCTGTTCGCGGTGGTGGCCTACTCGGCCAACCTGATCGGACCAGAGGCGGCGTACAACAGCGGCGACCTCAGGGACTGGATCGTCCAGCCGAACTATGTGCAGGGGCCGCTGTCGGTCACGCTCAACTACGAGCATATAGACATTCATAACAGCCCGGTCTCCGCGAAGATCCAGGTCTACCAGGCCGGCTTGGCGTACGACTTCGGCGTGGTCAGGCTCTCGGGAATGTATGACCACACGAAGACCGATACCGATGAAAACCCGTCCTGCACGGGTGGCATTAACTGCGACATGGCCGAGTATTTCGTCGGCGTAGTGGTTCCCGTCACGGAGAACGACAAGATCCGCGCCTCGTACGTCGACTACGACGACCGAAGCGCTGCGGAGAACAGCTGCCGCAAGTTTGGCATCGGCGGAACGCACTTCCTGAGCAAGAGGACCAACTTCTACGCGGACTTCGCGACCATTACCCAGCGCGACAAAGGCCATTGCACGATCTACCCGACGCCGACCGCCGGCTCGGATGACGCTGGCACCGCCTCGAACCAGACGGGAGTAGGCACGCGCGGGTACGACCTGGGAATCGTGCACCGTTTCTGATGGCGGGTTATGCACCCCATGCAAAACGGGCGCCGAGGCGCCCGTTTTTTTGCGTGGATCCCCACCCCCGCACGGCGGCGGCAGGGGGAAGGTTACGCGGAGAAGGAAGAGCCGCAGCCGCAGGTGGTGGTCGCGTTCGGGTTCTTGATCACGAACTGCGCACCCTCGATGTCTTCCTTGTAGTCGATCTCGGCGCCGACCAGATACTGATAGCTCATCGAATCGATCAGCAGCGTCACACCGTTGCGCTGCATCGCCGTGTCGTCGTCGTTCACGACCTCGTCGAACGTGAAGCCGTACTGGAAGCCCGAGCAGCCGCCCCCCTGAACGAACACGCGCAGCTTCAATTCCGGATTGCCTTCTTCGTCGATCAGCTGCTTCACCTTCGCGGCGGCTGCGTCGGAGAAGACCAGTGGGCCCGGCGTTTCAACGGCGTTCGCCTGCGGGCTTGGGGTTTCAACAGCGGCGCTCATGGTTCGGTGCTCCCGAAAGCTTGATTTCGGCAATTATCGCGCGTTTCGGTCAGCCTGTCCTGATCGGCCTGTCCTGTCACACCGGCCGTCCGGCGATCTTGCCAGCGGTCGGTTCCACTCTGGGGGGCGCGGGGACGGGTTTCGCAGCCGCTCCGCGAGCGTCGGACGGGATGTGGACCATTAACCCCTCGACGATTGCGCCGTGATGCATCTCGAGTGCGTGGTACTGCACGTCGCCTTGGACACGCGCCTTGGGCTGCAGTTCGATCAGGACCGCTGCGTGCACCGGGCCCTGGATTTTGCCGGAAACCACGATGTGGCTGGCGCGCACCTCACCCTCGATTGAACCGTGCTCGCTGACAACCAACATACCGCCCCTTTCCGTGTCGGTGCAGCGGACCGCGCCGCGCACGACTCCGTCCACGCGCAGGCCTCCGGTGAAATTCACGTCACCGATCACCGTCGTTCCTGCACCGATCAGGCTGCCGATCTCCTGCGCGATTGCCTTCTTGCCGAACATGTCGCCTCCGTAGCTTGCGTGACTTCCGTGATTTCGCCGCGAAATCGCGGATTCAAAGGGTAAAACTCTGTTGTGTCTGCGTCTCGCCGGACGCAAGCACGCGCACCAGTACCGACCGCGCCACCGCACCGGCGGGCAGCGTAAACGAGCCCTCCAGGCGCTGGTAGTGCCGGAACGAAAGTTCGAACGCCTTGCCACGCTCGGCCGAGGCGTCCGCCTCCGGCAATTCGTAAATGAAACTGCCGCCGTCGCGAGTGAAGCGCACCTCCATTTGCACCGATCCGACGAAGTCACGGTCCGCCTTGCCGCTCTGCTGGATCAGCAGGCGGAAGCGCATCCGCTGCGTCTCGTCCTCGGCTTGCAAGCGGAAGCTTCGGATCACGACCCCCTTGTCTCCCTTACCCGCCGGCAGCAGGCTGTCGTAAAAAGCGAGGTCCTCTTTCAGCCGCGTGTTCTCGTCCTCCAGCGAGCGCACTTGCTGCGCGAGCTGCTCTTGCGCCGCGCGCTCGACTTTCAACTCGCCTTCATACGCGTTGGCCAAAGCCGACGTGCGGTCGCGCTCGGCAGCGGTCTGGTGCAGCTGATCGGCCAACTGCTCGTTATGCTCCACCAGATCGCGCCGATCCGGCCCTGCGAAATCGCGCCCGTACTCGTACACGACAACGCCCGCGGCCATCGCGAGCGCCACCGTGATAAAGGCGAGCAGCGCCCGCAGCGGCCACGGCAGCGTGGAGCGCACCGTCACGCGCGGTGCGCTCACCGACATGTTGCGCATCAGCAGCTTCAGGCGCATCGCAGGCTGCCCGCTACGGCAACAAAGGAATGTGGGTCAGGCCTTCGCTTTCCGGCCGACCGAACGCGATGTTCATCGCCTGCACCGCCTGCCCGGCGGCACCCTTGACCAGGTTGTCTTCCACCACGAGCACGATCGCCAGGTCTTCGGCCGGACGATGCAATGCGATGCGCGCGATATTGGAGCCGCGCACCGAGCGGGTGTCCGGGTGACTTCCGGGCGGCATCACGTCGACGAAAGGCTCGTCGCGATAGAAACGTTCGTACAGCCGCTGCAGGTCTTCGCCCGCTGCGGCCTGCAGGCGAACGTACAGCGTCGCGTGGATGCCCCGGATCATCGGCACCAGGTGGGGTACGAAGGTCACGCGTACCGGCCGCCCCACTGCCTGCTGCAGCTGCTGCTCGATCTCAGGATGGTGGCGGTGGCCCCCCAGCCCATAGGCCCGGAAGTTCTCCGATACCTCGCCAGCAAGATACTCGATCTCGACTTTGCGGCCAGCTCCACTGACCCCCGATTTGCAATCGGCGATCAGGCCGCCCCAGTCGACCACCGGATCGCCCGCATGCCCGCGGCCGCTACCGCCGCTGCGCTCCGCCTGCAGTTTCGCCAGCGGCAGAAGCCCGAGCAGCACGCTGGTCGGATAGCAACCCGGCATCGCGATCAAGCGGGCCCGTTTGATCGCCTCGCGCGCGGCTTCGGGAAGCGCGTAAACCGCCTCCGCCAGCAGCTCCGGGCAGGCGTGCGGAATCTTGTACCAGCGCTCGAATTCGGCAGCGTCGCGCAAGCGAAAATCGGCGGCCAAATCGATGATCCGCACCCCCGAGGCCAGCAGCTCCCGCGCCTGCGACATCGCTACGCCGTGGGGAGTGGCAAAGAAGACGGCGTCGCACCGTTCCAGGTGCGCGGCCGCCGGCTCGACAAACGTCAGCCCGACGCGGCCGCGAAGCGACGGGAACAGGCGGTCGACGGCCGTTCCCGCCATGCCCCGCGAGGTGATCGAGACCAGCTGAACTGCCGGATGCTGAGCCAGCAGGCGCAGCAGTTCCGCGCCCGTGTAGCCAGTGCCCCCGACAATGCCGACTCGTATCGTTCCATCCGATCTGGATGCGCTCATCCGCAAGTGGCCTGCGTCGGAGGTTTCTGTCCAACAATCCGGAAATTAGACTGCGCGCGGCACCGGCTCGAATGGCTTCTATTCGTACTTTTATCCGGCCATTTCCAACCCCGCAACGCCCGGGCAGGGTTGGTGTCCCCACCTCGGCTTTGCGAGACCCCGCCGTTTCAAAGCTAATCAGTATAGGCGGCGGGAGGCCGACCAGAGCGCTTTGCCATCGTGCGAAAAGGCGCTCGTCCTGCTGAACTAACCAAGTCGCGCGAGCGGTCTCGCGCTTGAGTAGCAGCGGAAAGCGTCGCGAGCAGGGCCGAGTTGCACCCGAGCAGCGGCAGACGATACGAACGAGCAGCGAGCACCGCAGGGCACAAATCGGCCCGCGCAGCAGCTTTCCCTGCTTAGCGCTTGGAGAATTGCTTGCGGCGGCGTGCCTTGCGCAGGCCCACTTTTTTGCGCTCGACCTCGCGCGCATCGCGGGTGACGAGGCCGGCTTTGGACAGGACCGGTTTCAGCGTCTCATCGTAGTCGATCAACGCGCGGGTGATGCCGTGGCGCACCGCTCCCGCCTGTCCCGATTCGCCGCCTCCGCATACGTTGATCTGGATGTCGAACGTGGTGAGGTGGTTGGTCAGCGCGAGGGGTTGCCGCGCGATCATTCGCCCCGTTTCGCGGTGGAAGAACTCGTCGACCGCGCGGCCGTTCACGGTGATGTCGCCCTTGCCGCGCGTCAGGAACACGCGCGCAACGGAGCTTTTGCGGCGTCCGGTTCCGTAGTTGTATTTGCCGATCATTGCCGACCCTCAGCTCCGTGCCCAATCATTGTCGCCCGGTTACACCACCAGCGCCTTGGGCTGCTGCGCCGCATGCGGGTGCTCTCCGCCCGGGTAGATCTTGAGCTTCTTGATCATCGCGTAGCCGAGCGGACCTTTCGGTAGCATGCCTTTGACCGCTTTCTGCAAGGCGCGTCCCGGAAACCGCTGCTGCATTTTTGCGAAAGTGGTCTGATACACGCCGCCGGGATAGCTCGAGTGGCGGTAATAGACCTTGCCCGTGGCTTTGTCGCCGGTCACGCGCAGCTTGGCGGCGTTGACCACAACGATGTAGTCACCCGTGTCGACGTGCGGGGTGTACTCGGGTTTGTGCTTGCCGCGCAAGCGCAGCGCGATCTGCGACGCCAGGCGCCCCAGCACCTTTTCGTCGGCATCGACCAGATACCAATCGCGCCGCACTTCGTGCGGCTTGGCGGAAAATGTCTTCGTACCCATCCTCAATACCCATCCGGGACCGTCAACACGGAACGGGCTCAGCGGAACGGGCTCAGAAAAGCTTTACATTTTACCTGGTTCCCGTGAGCGGCGCCAAGCCGCCCGGTCGACCTGGGGAGACAGGAAATGGAATGCACGGTGCGCTGGGGCGGGCCATCAGGGATGACGTCAGGGATGACGTTCGTGGCGGAGACGGGTAGCGGACACCTGGTCGCCATGGACGGTGCACCCGACGGAGGCGGCCGCAATCTGGCGGCGCGACCGATGGAACTGTTGCTCGCCGGAACGGGCGGCTGCACTGCCTACGACGTCGTCCTGATTTTGAAGCGCGGCCGCCACGATGTGCGCGGTTGCGACGTCACTTTGAAGGCCAAGCGTGCGGAAACGGACCCGAAGGTGTTCACACACATTCAGATGCGCTTCATCGTGCGCGGGCGCGGGCTCAAGCATGACGTGGTGGAGCGCGCTGTGCGACTGTCGCACGAGAAGTACTGCTCGGCCTCGGTGATGCTGGAGAAGACGGCTCAGATGACGATCGAGGTCGAGATCGTCGAGGACTGACTCTTGCGCAGGCAATCGGTCGGTCGCTGGTCCGGCAGCCGTGCGTCAGATGTAGTACGCCGTCGCGGTCATCACGCGCGCGGCCAAGCGCATCGCCAGCCGTAGCGGACCAGGAAGGTCGACGCCGCCCATTTCGCCGGCCTCGTGCCCGTGGCGTCGCTCGTCTTCCTTCATCTGAGCGACGATCGCGCGCGAGGGGTGATCGTTCGCCGGCAGCCGCTCCAGGTGGCCGAGCAAGTGGTCCTCGACCTGCCGCTCGGTTTCGACTACGAACCCCAGGCTCAGCCGATCCCCCAGCCGAGAAGCAGCCAGCCCGATCGCGAAAGAGCCCGCGTACCACAATGGATTGAGCCAACTCGTGCGGCCCTGCAGCTCCTGCAAACGCTGCCGCGTCCACGCCAGGTGGTCGATTTCCTCGCGCGAGGCGCGCTCAAGCGCAGCGCGAACAGGCTCGTGGCGAGCGCCGAGTGACTGCCCCTCGTACAGCGCCTGTGCGCAGATTTCGCCGACGTGATCGACCCGGATCAGAGCGGCCGCATGGCGCCGTTCGGAGTCGGTCAGCGCAGCGACTTGCGACTCGGGCAACGCCTGCGGCGGATAGGGCCGGCTCGCGACCGACCGCCCGGCCACCGTCTGGACCGCGCGCTGCAAGGCCGCGAGCAACCGGTCGGCCGCGGTGAGGCTACGCAGCGATGCAGCCAGCGCCGGTTCGTCTGCCGTGGCTTCGGAATGCATGATGATGCGCAGTCTAGTGGCCTGTAACACCCAATTCGACAGTGCCTTGCGCGCCTCGCCGACCGGCTGCTTTGTCGCTCGCCTCGCGAATACTCGCCTGATATTCGTCTCGGCTCGCTTCGCGCATCCGACTCGGCCAGGCGCGCCTTTCCCTGCCGAATTGGATGTTACAGGCCACCAGTCAGTTGGGCCCATCACCGCCCACAGCCCAGTTGCGCGAGCGTTCGACCGCACGGCGCCACTGCTCCAAACGCTCCCGCCGCAGCTGTTCCGGCAGCATCGGCTCGAAACGGCGGTCGACCGCCCACATCGCCTCGATCTGCCCCGGATCGCTCCAGAAACCAACCGCCAGCCCTGCCAGAAAAGCGGCACCGAGGGCCGTGGTTTCGGTAACTGCGGGCCGAACCACCGCAATCCCGAGAACATCGGCCTGGATCTGCATCAGCAGGTCGTTGCGGGAAGCCCCGCCATCAACGCGAAGTTCGGTAATCTCACCACCGCAATCGTCCTGCATGGCGGCCAGCACCTCTGCCGATTGCAGGGCAATCGATTCGAGCGCCGCTCGAGCCAAGTGCGCCCGGGTAGTGCCGCGGGTCAGGCCTACGATCGCGCCGCGGGCGCGGGAATCCCAGTACGGCGCTCCCAGGCCCGCAAAGGCCGGCACGAGATAGACGCCGGCGGAATCGTCGACCTGTCGCGCGAGCGCCTCGACCTCGGATGCATCGCGGATCAGCCCGAGTCCGTCGCGCAGCCACTGCACCACAGCCCCTGCGACGAACACGCTTCCTTCCAGCAGGTACGTAGCGGGCGCAGCCTGCCCGAGCTGCCAGCCGACCGTGGCCAGTAAGCGGTTCGCGGACGAGTGGGGCCTTTCTCCCGTGTTGGCGAGCAGAAAGCAACCCGTGCCGTAGGTGTTCTTCGCCATGCCGGAGGCAAAACAAGCCTGGCCAAACGTGGCCGCCTGCTGGTCGCCAGCGTTGCCTGCGATCGGGATTGCCGCCCCCAAGCATTCGGCGCGCGCGCGGCCAACGACCTGACTCGACGCAGTTACGCGCGGCAGCAGTTCGCGCGGAACGTCGAAGACCTTCAGCAAGTGCTCGTCCCAGCTTAACGAGGTGAGGTTGAACAGCGAAGTGCGCGACGCGTTGCCGACGTCGGTCACATGCTCACCGGTCAGATTCCAGATCAACCAGCTGTCGACGGTGCCGAAAGCAAGCTCCCCGCGTAGCGCCCGAGGCCTTGCCCCGGGGACGTGATCGAGCAGCCAGCTGATCTTGGTCGCCGAAAAATAAGGATCCAGTAGCAGGCCGGTACGGACGGTCACTTCCGCCTCGTGGCCCAGTTGCCGCAGACGCTCGCAGATCGGCGCGGTGCGCCGGTCCTGCCAGACGATCGCGCGGGCGATCGGGCGTCCGGTTGCGCGCTCCCAGATCAGGGTCGTTTCGCGCTGGTTCGTCACGCCGATCGCCGCGACCCGGCCCGGGTCGGCGCCTGCTCGCGACAGCGCTTCGCGCGCGCACTGCAGCTGGCCGGACCAGATCTCGTCGGCATCGTGTTCGACCCAGCCTGGCCGCGGGTAGTGCTGCCGCAGCTCCCGCTGAGCCGTCGAAACGGGTCTGCCGGCGCGGTCGAACAGAATCGCGCGCGAGCTCGTGGTTCCTTGATCGAGCGCCAGGACGTAGTCCATCTTGTCAGCGGGCGCAGATCTCAAAAGACGCGCCGGATGCCCCCCTTACCTCGAACGATCAAACAAGGCGCGCAGTTTTCACGGCGATTTCGTGTGTTGCCGATCCGACACCGCTCGGCACATACCTCCACCCGCCGATCGGATCGTTCTCAATATGCTGCCTGCTTTACCGAATAATGGATCAATCGACATGATTTTTGGTCGATTTCGGAGTCTTGAAGTCATCCGACAATCGACTCCGCACGTTGCATCCGTTTGAGGCTGTCTGGCTGTCTGGGATACCGGAGAAGGAAATGCGGTTGCAGGTCAGGGAGCAGGGCGACGAGGTCTACATCGAGGTCAGTGGCGTGGCGGGCCGGCATCAGCGCGTCCTGCAGGCGCTGACCGAGTGCAGCCGGGGCCCGTGCGGCATCGGCGGCGAGCCCACCTTGCAACCGCAGGACGTTTCCGTCCGGGCCGGCGCCGACGAAATCAAGATCCGGCTGAAGGGCCGCGGCGGACTGCGCTTTGAGCCGCTGGCAATTTATCGGTGCATGCGCCACGCATTGATCGAGGAGCGGGCGGCTCCGATCGCCGGCGCTGCCGTACCGGCGGCCTAACTTAGGGCCGGTTCAGCTCCTTCAGCTGCCGCCAGAACGGCGCCAGCGGCCTTCAACCCCTACGGAACGACCTGGTCGATCTTTACGTCGATCCCGGCGGCTCCCACCTTGACCGGGGCACTGAAGCCTTGCAGATCGCCACTGGCGGGCATTGCGTCGCCGGCCTTGGATACGCGCGCGCCGATCACCACCGACGAGTAGTTCGACAGCTTCAAACTGGGCATCATCGCCATCGAGTCATCCAGCGCAAACTCCAGCGGTAGGTCTTTCACCTGCCGCTTCATCAGCGCCAGCGGCATCCTTGGCCCCTGGGCGGCGCGTGCGAACACGAACAGAGTGTCGGTCGGTGACGCCCGCGACGCCAGCGCCGGCGACAACTCAACCCTACCCTTCACCGAGCCGCCTTCTGCAGGGGCGGTTTTTGTCGGCACGGCCCCGCCGGGGGCTGTTGCCGCCGAAGCCATCGCAGGGGGGGTGGCTGGTTCGGCCGCCTGAGCCGCGGCCATCGCGGGACTTCCGCCGAGCCGGCTCGCTTCCTCGATGCCGGCGTGCAACTGCTCGGCGAACTGCGGGTCCGGCGGCCCCGCCTTGATGGCTCGGTCCCAGTATCCGATCGCAGCCGAGTAGTCTTTCCGATCGAACGCCTCGCTGCCCGCCAGCGCAAGCGCCTTGACGTCCTTCGGGTCGATCGCCAGCGCTCGCTGCACGAGCTTCATCGGCGCGCCCGTCAAACTCTTGCCCTGGGTCATCGCGAGCGCGTCGGCATAGTCGGCCAGCAGGTGCGAGTCGTTCGGCACCAGGGTCGAAGCTTTTTCGTACGCCTTGACGGCCTCGGGGAACTTGCGCAGGTAGCTATACGAGCGAGCCACCATCGCCCAGCCCTCGCCATCGTCCGGGTTCTGCTGCAGACGCTTGATCAGCTGGTCGATCATCGCCTGCACCTGTTCCGGCGTGATCGCGTGCGGCGCGTTCTCGCCGGCGGCTCCCTCGCCTTGGCCGCTCGATGCCTGCTCTTGCATCGCGCCCGGCACGATCGCATCGGGTGTGCCGAGTTTCAGGTACAGGCCAATCGGCAGAGTCACGATCAGCAGCGAGATCGCGGCCGCGGTCCATCCCTTGCTGCGCGTCATTTGCGATGCCGGCGCCGGCTGCGCGATATCCTCCAGCAGGCGCCGCTCCACGTCGTGGCGCCCGGCTTCGTACTGATCGTCGCTGACCGTGCCTGCCGCCCGATCCGAATCCAATTCACGCAACTGGTCCCGATACAGCGAGACGATCGCGCGATCACGCCCCGTTGCGCGACCGCTTCCATGCAGCAGAGGCCATAGAAGGAAGGACAGGCCCACCGCCAGCAGAAGCGCAGCAGAAAGCACGAAAATCGTCATGGGCAGGCCGTGGATCGCCGGAGAGAAAATCGCCTGTTACGTGCCACTCGAAGCCCCGTCCTCGGACAACAGAGCAAGCGCGCGCTTTTCCTGGTCAGCGCTCAGCGGTTCGGCGGCCGCGAGGCGGCGCCGGCGCAGAATCACGAGGTACAGGGCTGCCAACCCTCCGACCAGTAGAAGTCCCGGCCCGAACCACAACAGCCAGGTCACCGTTTTCATCGGGGGTCGATACAGCACAAAATCCCCGTAACGGGCCACCAGATATTGCTTGACCTGCTCGTCGGATTGGCCCTTCTTCATCAGTTCCCGGATCTCCTGGCGAAGGTCCGCGGCCAAGTCGGCCTGAGAATCTGCCAGCGTCTGGTTCTGGCAGACCAAGCACCGCAGCTCCGCGGCCAGCGCCATCATCCGGTGCTCAATCGCCGGGTCCTCGCCCACAGGAGTGGCTTCGCGCGCGCTAGCAGCGAAAGCAGTCGCCAGAAGGACGAGCCCGCACACCAGCAGGCTATTACGCATTCAGCTTCCTGATCAGAGGCAGGATCGTGTCGTGCAGCGCTTCGGGGGTAATGGGCCCAATTTGCTTGTAGCGGATGGTTCCGGTCTTGTCGATCACGAACGTCTCAGGGACTTTATAGACGCCGTAATCGATGCCGGTTCGGCCCTGCGGGTCAAAGACGGAAGCCTGGTAAGGATCGCCCATCTGCTGCAGCGTCCTCAAAGCGTCGGTCCTCGTGTCCTTGTAGACCAGGCCATAGATCGGAACGACCCCTTGCTTTGACAAATCCACCAGCAAAGGGTGCTCCTCGCGGCACGTTATGCACCAGGACGCCCAAACGTTCAGCAACCACACCTTGCCTAGCATGTCGTCGCGACTGACGCTCTTCGTCGGATCGGTGACGACCGTCAATCGGAACTCGGGCGCTGGCTTGTCGATCAACGGTGAGGGAACGAGTTGCGGATCGATCCACAGACCCTTGAACAGGAAGCCCGTCAACACCAGAAACGCTGCCAGGGGAATCAAGTACCGGAGGTAGCGCACGTTCGATCTCCTTATGCGGGCACAGTGCCTGACAGCGTGGTCGCCTCGCGGTCCGCAGACCGCGCCAACCGGTAGCGACGGTCACTCAACGCCAACGCGCCGCCGATCGCCATCACCAGGCAGCCGCCCCAGATCAAGGCGACGAGCGGCTTGGAGTACACGCGCACGACCCAGGCCGTGTTGCCGACGGGCTCGCCGAGCGAAATGTACAGGCCGCGCATCAGGTCGATCGCAGCGATTGTCGAGGCTTCGGACTGCGACAGAAAGCGTCGTTTCTCCGGCGTCATCGTGCGCACCAAGTGGCCGTTGCGGGTAACCTGGAACAAGCCACGCTGATACACGTAGTTTTCGCGGGCGCCACCGGTAACGCCTCGGAACTCGAACGTGTAGGGAGCGATCGCGACCGTGTCGCCGACGTCCACCTGCACGTCCTTCTCGGATTCGTAGCTCTTGACCACTGTCACGCCGGTGATGAATATGGCGACGCCCACGTGCGCCGTCAGCATGCCGAGGTAGCCGCGCGGCAGCGCTGTCAGCCGCGCCGCCAGCCCGGGGCCACCGAACGGGCGTACGCGCGACCACAGGTTCACCGCGGTAGCTGCGAAGATCCACACCGCCAGCCACAAGCCGAACGCGGTCAGGCCGGACCAGCGTCCGAACGCGAGCGGCAACAGCAGCGCTGTCACAAGACTCACGCCGAAGGCCCACTTGAGGCGCACGCCGATCTCCGGCAGGCTGGTCTGTTTCCACCGCGCCAGCGGTCCGATTCCCATCAGGAACAGCGCCGGAGTCATCAGCGGAACAAACACGGTGTCGAAGTACGGTGGCCCCACCGATATCTTGTCCAGGCCCAGAGCGTCCAGGAACAGTGGGTACAGCGTGCCGAGCAGCACCGCCCCTGCCGCCGACAGGAACAGTACGTTGTTCGTCAGCAGCATCGTCTCACGCGACGCCAGTTCGAAACGCTCGCCCAGGCCGACTTTCGGCGCCCTCCAGGCAAACAGTGCGAGCGAGCCGCCGATTACGATCGACAGGAACAGCAGGATGAACACGCCGCGGCGCGGATCATTCGCAAATGCGTGAACCGACGTCAGCACGCCCGAACGGACCAGGAAGGTCCCGAGCAGTGAAAGCGAGAACGCGAAGATCGCCAGCAGCACGGTCCACACCTTGAAGCCGCCGCGTTTTTCGGTCACTGCGAGCGAATGCATCAGCGCCGTGCCGGCCAGCCAGGGCATGAAGGAGGCGTTCTCGACTGGATCCCAGAACCACCACCCACCCCAGCCGAGCGTCCAGTAGGCCCAGGCGCTTCCCAGGCAGATTCCGAGCGTCAGAAACGACCATGCCACCGTGGTCCACGGGCGCGACCAGCGCGCCCAGGTGGCATCCAGGTTGCCTCCCAGCAGCGCGGCGATCGCGAATGAAAACGCCACGGAGAAGCCGACATAGCCCATGTACAGCATCGGCGGGTGCGCGACCATCCCCGGGTCCTGAAGCAGCGGATTCAGATCCCTGCCTTGGCCAGGCGCCGGGATCAAACGTTCGAACGGGCTCGACGTCAGCAGGATGAAGAGAAGAAAGCCCACGCCGATCAGCCCCATCACGCCGAGGATTCGCGCCACCATGGCCTGAGGCAGGTGGCGGCTGAAGAAGCTGACGGCGAGCATCCAGAAGCTCAGGATCAGCAGCCACAGCAGCATCGAGCCTTCGTGGCCGCCCCAGAATGCGGCGATCTTGTAGCGCACCGGCAACTCGCGCGTCGAATTGGATGCGACGTACTGGACCGAGAAATCGTCGCGGAGGAAGGAGATCACCAGGCAGGCAGCAGCGATCAGCACGAAAACAAACACCGCGCGCGCGGCTGGGCGCGCCAGGTTCATCCAGGCGACGTTGCCGCGGTGGGCACCGACGATCGGCAGCGTGCCCAGCACCAGAGCCACCGCCAGCGCAACCATCAGGGAAAAACTGCCGATTTCAGCGATCATCGCTTTGCGCCCCGTTCAGGATCGATAAATTGGGCCGGGTGTTCGTGGATTCGGGTCAGGACGGCGGCCCGGCCCGGGCGAAATGTCGATTTTGCCCGATTCCCGTTCACCTCTTCGTAGCGGACGACCGCGTCTTGCCAGATTCCCGTGCATCTCTCTTTGTAGCGGGTGACGGCGGGCGGTTCCGCGCCAACCCGCCCGTCCGGAGAGCTTAGCCCGCGCGCGGTACCAGCCGTTCAATCCCGCGCAGCTAGTGCTAGCGCTAGTGGTTCCGGCTGCTGCCCGGAAGCGGCTTGCGCGTGGCCTGCCTGGGCGTCTGCGACACGACCATTTCCGTGTTGGTCGTATGGCAGTCGATGCAGCGCACCGGGCCCGCCTGGCCAAGCAGCGGCCGGTAGCGCGGGCTCAGGTGGTCGTAGGTCACCGGCAGCCACGTTTCGGTGGTGTGGTGGCACAGGTCGCATGAGCGCCCGGTCAGGAAGTGCCCTGCCGGCTTCGCGGTCGCCCAAGTGCCGGCACCCGCATGGCAGCTGGCACAGTGGCCCGGACCCACCCCTGCGTGCGTATACGTCGGCGGCAGCCAAGCCGTCGTACGGTGGCAAGAATCGCACGCCAGACTTGTCGGCAGGTGTCCTCCCGGCATCGCAGTCGCTGAGCCCCCGGGCCGGTGGCACGTCGCGCAACTTCCCTGCGCGACACCAATGTGCGAGAACGTACCCGCACCAGGCAATTGTGCTGCTCCCGCCAGCGGCCGAACGCTCGGCCCCGGAACCACCGGCCGCGTGCCTGCGCTCGGTCCGCCGAGCGGCTTCTTCGCAGCCGCGACGGGCCTCTTCGCGGCGGCGGCCGCCGCCGCAGCAAAGCCGCCCGTCGGACTGTGGCAGTCGATGCAATCGGCCGTCGTGGTGCTGCCCTGGTGGCTGCCCATCGTCTCGGTGCTGAAGCCGCTGGCGTTCTGCCACGTTGCGCCCTTCGGCGCGTGGCAGGTGACGCACTTCGGCGTCGAGGTGCCCGTGTTGCTCTTGCCGGTGCCCCTGGTGTACGTCATGAACGGCGCATTCGTATGCGGCACCGTCGCACCAGCGAAGCCGCCTGGCACCGCGGTCGACGTGTGGCAGGTGTTGCATGTGTGCGCGGCGAACGGAAGGTGCTGGGTGGACCCCGCTGGTCCGTTCAGCGTCCCTCCCGGCTGCAGCGGCTGGCCTCCCGCCTGACCCTGCGCGGTGCCGTAGTACGGACCGGCTCCATAGCCGTGGCAGGTCGCGCATGCAACCGGGCTGCCGCCGGTGCCAACGCCGGAGTCGGTGTGATTCATGACGGTGCCAGCCGGCGTGAACGGCGACGTGCCGGTATGGCAGTTGCTGCACGTCGAGCTGCTCGGGATGTGGTTGCTCGGCTTCGCTCCGCCCGTGAACGGCGGTGTCGTCGTGTGGCAGGATGGTCCGCAGTCGCCTGTTTGCGGATGGTTCGCATCCTGCGCAGTCGTCGGCCGCGTGACGATCGTCACGCCATAGAACTTGTTCGCATCGCCGTTCTCGTGACACGTGCTGCACGGCTCGAACGACGTCGGCACCTGCAGGTGGGTGGTCGGGTTCATCGCCGTTCCCGGCCCGAACGCCGTGAAATTGCTCGCCGAGTGGCACGCCTCGCACGTGGACGGGTTCTGCACCGTGATGTGCGGCGGACTCAACGTATTCGTTTTGATCGTGACGCCATAGAAGGCGTTGCCCAGGTTGTGGCAGCCGGAGCAGCTGCTCGTGATGCTCGCGTGATTCATCGACGTGCCGGCAAAGCTCGTGTAGTTCGTGTTCGCGTGGCAGGTGTTGCAGCCGTCGGCACTCGGAATCGGAACGTGGTTGGCACTGCCCGGATCGCACGCCGCGCCCGTGCACGGGAACGTCGCCACAGTTCCTGGCGGTGTCTTGATCGTCACTCCGAACCAGGCTTTGCCGGAGCCGTGGCAGCTCGCGCACGACACCGAAGACACGACCGCGGTATGGCCGGCGGACGACAACGCCGGCGTCGTCGAGACGTGGAACCCGGTGCCGGTCATCGCGTCGCTCGACGCGTGGCAGGCGGTGCCGCAATCGGCGCTGCCGACCGGGATGTGGTTGGCGCTACCCGAGGTCCCCACCGTTCCTGGCGGTTGCTTCGGCTGGCCACCCGCGCCCTGGCTGGTGCCGGCAAACGGTCCCTTGCCCGCGCCGTGGCAGGTCGTGCAAGTCTCCGACGTCACCGCCGAGTGCACCATGATCGACAAGCCCACTCCGTAGCCGCCTGTATGGCAGGTGCTGCAGGTGGCCCCCGCGCCGCTCGACGGCAACGGGATGTGGTTGCTCGGGACAACGTTGCCTTTGAAGGGTGGCGTGGTCGTGTGGCAGGTCCTGCAGTCGTTCGGTGCCGCCAGCGTGCCGGTGGCGTGAGCGGCATCGACCGGACTGAGTCCCGCAGCGGTGGCACCGGGACGCACATAGATGTTCGAGCCTTGCCCCTGGAATGCCAGATCCGTCGAATTGTTCTCGTGACAGCTCACGCACGTCAGGCTCGACACCACCGTGTGATTGGCCACCGACAGCGACGGTGTGCTCGAGATATGGAACCCTCCGGCGACGAAGTTCGATCCGTGACAGGCCGAGCACGCCGCGCTGCCGATCGGCATGTGAGTCGCCAGTTGCGTCACCAGCGCAGGCGGCTGCGCTCCGTACCACGTCGATCCGGTGCCGTGACAGCTGGCGCACGTCACGGTCGCTACCGCCGCGTGTCCCGCCGCCGACAGCGACGGCGCCGTCGTGATCTTGAAGCCGCCCACCGCAATCGTGGCGGCGTGGCACGCCTTGCAGTCGCCGCTACCCAGCGCGATGTGGTTGCCGGCTCCCGAGGTTGCCACCGTCCCCGGCGGCACCACCAGCGAGCTCACTCCGTACCACGCCATCGCCGAGCTGTGGCAGCTCGAGCACGACA
>JAFAIM010000031.1 GCA_019236735.1 Burkholderiaceae bacterium | reverse complement strand
ATCGTTCCCTGGGTCGGCGCATCGACCTCGCAGGCGTGGGCGGCATTGGGCGCATTCGCCGCTGCAGTTGCCGCGTTGAGCTGGCGGCCGCTGGCAAGGCTAGAGCCGGCAGCGCAACTGGGAAGCCCGGGTGGCCTCGGAAAACTGGACACCAGCGCTTGGATCCTGATCGTCTGCTACGGCGTGTTTGGATTCGGCTACATCCTTCCGGCCACGTTCATTCCTGCCGCAGCGCGGGCGCTCGCTCCCGATCCGACGCTGTTCGCGATGGCATGGCCGGTGTTCGGTCTGGCCGCCGCGGTGTCGACAGTCGCGGTGCCGCGCTTCGCGGGCCATTTTTCGCCGCGCACCGTCGCAGCCGCAAGCTTTGTCGTGATGGGCTCAGGCGTGCTGCTGCCGTCCGTTGTGCACGGTCTTGCGGCGCTGTGCGTTTCGGCGGTCCTGGTCGGCGGCACCTTCATGGTTGCGACGATGGCCTGCGTGCAAGAGGCGCGGCGAATCGGAGGGGTTGGCGCGGGAGGTCTGATCGCAGCGATGACTGCAGCCTTTGCGATCGGTCAACTCGTCGGCCCGCTCGCGGTGACATCGGGAAAGACGATCCAGGAGGCACTCTTGCGTCCGAGCATCGTCGCGGGAGCCTTGCTGCTGCTCAGCGGCGTCGCATTGGCGATTCAGCGCGGCGCCTCGAGCGCACGGCCGTCGGTTGCGCAGGAAGGAGGCGTACAAGGAGCTGCAGATGATTGAATCCGAAGAGCGGATGCCGCCGATCGATCCCGACAAAATGGATGAGTTACAGCGTGTCGCAGCGGCCGAGCTGATCGCCGGCCCAAGGAAAGCGGTGATCGGTCCGTTTATCGCGCTGCTCAGAAGCCCGCGGCTGATGCAGCCGTTGCAGAAGGTGGGCGAGTATTTGCGCTTCGAAAGCGGGCTTGCGCCCGCGCTGCGCGAGCTGGCAACGCTGATCGTTGCGCGGCGCTGGACGCAGCAATTCGAGTGGTGCGCGCACGTCCCGCTTGCGCTGCGCGAAGGCATCTCGCGCCAGACGATCGATGCGTTGCGCGACGGGCGCCGCCCACCGGGCCTGAAGCGCGACGAGCAAGTGGTGTACGAATTCGCAACCGAGCTGCTCGACCATCACGGGGTCAGCGATCCGACATACGAGGCGTGCAAGTCCGAGCTGGGCGAGCGCGGCCTGATCGATCTGGTCGGGCTGCTCGGCTATTTCGGCGCGGTCTCGATGGTGCTGAACGTTGCGCGTACGCCCGCGACTGCGGCAGAAGGCGTTGAGCCCTTGCCGCCGCTGCCGCGCTGAGCCACTCGACGTCCAACAGGTCGGTCTGGCCGCCGTCCCTCTTCACCCCCTCCTACTGTTGACGGTCTATGCGGCGATATGGGTGTCGGTTAAGATCCCATCATTGATATAAGCAAAAATGCTGATAACATACGCATAACTGTTAACAGCTTGGACTGAAGTAAGGCAATAGCGATGTTCCGTTATCCAGCGAAATTCAAGCCAGCCAAAGAGGGCGGATTCGTTGTGACCTTCCGCGACATTCCGGAAGCGATTACGCAGGGCGAGTCGGTGGAAGATGCGATGATCCACGCCCGCGATGCGCTCGAGACCGCGCTCGATTTCTATTTCGATGATCGTCGCGAAGTGCCGGCGCCTTCCAAGGCAAGGCGCGGCGAGCACCTGATCGAACTTCCCGCAAGCCTTTCTGCCAAGGTGTTGCTACTGAATGAAATGGTTCGCCAGCGGGTGCGCCCCGCTGATCTGGCACGCAGGCTGCACACGACACCACAGGAAATCACGCGTCTGACCAATGTTCGTCATCGCACGCGCATTGACAGTATTGCCGCTGCGTTGCAGGCGCTCGGTAAGCAGTTGGAAATGCGTGTGGTCTGATAAGCCTTTGACATATCGCCGCTATTGCGCTCCCAGCGGCGGGACCACGCGCACCACCGTTTCCATCGCTTCGACCTGCCGGCACGTTGCGGACTTGTCGGGCGGTAAAGGCGCTCCTTGCAAGCTCAGCGCCATGTAGGTCGTCCCTTCGATCGGGTTGTCGTAATAGGCGGCGATCTGGCGGAACCCGAGCGATGCGTACAGCCCGCGCGCCGCGGCCATCTGCGGCAAGGTGTCGAGAAGGACGCGGCGATAACCCATTTGCCGCGCGGCGCTCAGTGCCTGCTGTACCAAGCGCCGCCCCAGGCCGCTGCCGCGCGCCGCCTCGCGCACGTACAAGCGTTTCATTTCGCAATCACCGACATCGCCCGCATCCAGCGCCCGGATCCCCACGCATCCAATGTAGCCATCGGCTGTGCTTGCCAGGATCAGCGTTCCGCTGGGTGCCCCATACATCGACGGCAGCTTGGCCAGCTCTAAGGTGAATCCCTGAAAGCACAGATCGACACCGAGCCGCTCGGAGTATTCGACAAACAGTTCGCGTGCAGCGGCGAACTGCGCTTCCGTGTTTGCCAGGATGAGCGTGAACGGTTGCATTTCGGCATGCGCGTCCTGAAAGGGACATCTTATTCGAGGTATCTCACCATCTTGCAGTCACGAAAAAGAACGGGCAAAACGGGAACGCGACGCTCGCTCGTTCCATCAAATGCCACCAAACGTTCGGACGAAACAAGGTAGGGAAGGGAAGATGGGTAAGCCACAACTTCAGTCGGGGTATGTCGACGCTTCTGATGCAGCTCTTGCGGGGATGGTCACGCGCGGCAATCAAGCAGCCTTCGAAGTCGTGATGCGGCGCTACAACCGGACTCTTTTTCGAACTGCGCGCGCCATCTTGCGCGATGACGCCGAAGCCGAGGATGCGGTCCAGGAAGCGTACTTGAAGGCGTACCGCACGATCGAGAACTATCGAGGCGACGCCAGTCTGTCGACCTGGCTGGCGCGGATCGTTGCGAACGAGGCGCTGCAGCGGCGCCGCACGCAGGTGCGCCGCAGCTCGATCGTTCCGCTGTTTGCCGGCGCGGAGGAAGAGGACATCGATCGGATGGCGGAGAGCCGAATGGATACGGAGCCGGAGACGATGGCGCGCCGTGGTGAGATGAGAAGCTTGCTCGAAGACAGCATCGATGCGCTGCCGCAGATGTACCGCGCTGTGTTCATGCTGCGAGCGGTCGAGGAGTACTCGGTCGAAGAGATCGCGTCGATTCTGCAGATCCCCGAGGCAACGGTGCGTTCGCGGTTTTTTCGCGCTAGGAGCCTGATTCGTGAGAATCTCGCGGCGGCAGCCGATATGGCTTACAGGGATGCGTTCGACTTTGCCGGGGAGCGTTGCGACGGGATGGTCGAACGCGTGATGGCGCGAATTGGCGCTCGCACGACGGGTTAGACAAGCCGCGCTCGGCAGCTGGCACAACTTGTTCGCAGGGAGGCACGACGATGGCAACCCAACTCGGCAAACCCATGCGGTGGCGTGCGCTCGCGCTTGGGGCGTTCGTAGCGTGTTGCTGCTCCGCTTTCGGTCTCGTCCGGCTAGCTGCAGCGGCCGATGACGCCGAAGACTCCCCGGCCCTGCCTGCCAACGACCAGGTGATCGAAGCCAACACGGAACAGATGATGTCCGACGGCAAGCGGACATTCCGCTACGCGACGTTCGGCGATGAAAGCTGGTGGGGCGGAACGCTCGGGTTGCACCGCGCAATCGAGGGAAGCCGTTTCGGGGGAGTCGGTCCAGGCGTCAGCCCGGCGACTGCGCTCGCGGTGGGCTTGAAAGTCGATGTCGATTCGCTTCCGCCGCAACTTGTCGCTGCGATCAAAAATGGGAAGGTCGACCTGAACGATCCCGCAACGACGCTGGGCCTACTGCAGCTGAACGCGGTCGTTGGTGTTACCGGATTTTTCGACAGCCAGGGGAACCTGAGCTCGGTCGGCATTCAATGCGCGCTGTGCCACTCGAGCGTCGACAATTCGCTTGCTCCGGGAATCGGCCACCGCCTCGACGGTTGGGCCAACCGGGACCTGAACGTAGGAGCGATCGTTGCGCTGTCACCGAACCTGACACCGATCGCCACTTTGCTCGGAGTCGACGTTCCGACCGTTCTGAAAGTTCTGAACAGTTGGGGGCCGGGGCGCTTCGATGCCGAGCTCGAGCTCGATGGCAAAGCGTTTCGTCCCGATGGGACTACGTCAGCGGTGCTGATTCCGCCCGCGTTCGGGCTGGCTGGGGTCAACATGCACACGTGGACCGGGTGGGGTTCGGTCACCTACTGGAACGCCTTTGTCGCCAACCTCGAAATGCACGGGCAGGGGACTTTCTTCGATCCGCGGCTGAACGATGCCTCGAAATTCCCGGTCGCCGCCGCGGCCGGCTTCGGCAACGTGACGGGCGATGCCGATCGGATCACCTCCAAGCTGGCGGCGCTGCAGTTCTATCAGCTCGCGATTCCTGCCCCGCAGCCCCCGGCAGGCAGTTTCGATCTGGCCGCCGCGCAGCGCGGGCAGACGGTCTTTTCCGGGCAGGGCAAATGCGCCAGCTGCCATGTGCCGCCGCTGTACACCGAGCCGGGCTGGAACATGCACGCGCCGGCGGACATCTGCGTCGACGACTTTCAAGCGAGCCGCTCACCGGACGGGCGCTACCGCACCTCGCCGCTCAAGGGCTTATGGAGCCATTCCCAAGGCGGCTTCTATCACGACGGGCGCTTCGCAACGTTGGGCGCTGTCGTCGACCACTACAACGCCTGCATGAACCTCGGTTTGAGCGCCCAGCAGCGCAGCGATCTGGTGCAGTACCTCGACTCGCTATGAGGAGTATCCGGCGCCGGACGTGTCGGCTTTGTCGAGGATGTTGTTGCGGATCGTCGATCCAGTTTCTCTACTGTGTAGACGCATTTCCGGGATCAAGACCGACCTGCTGCTGCAGCGGTCTTCCATCGGCGGCTGGATTCTCGCTATGCTGAAGCTGCAATGGGCAAGCGCACCGGAACGGAGGCCGGCATGGCGAAGGTGGTCTTGCACCAATGGGAGATTTCGCCGTTCTGCGGCAAGGTCCGCAAGATCCTGCGCCGCAAGAAAATCGAGTACCGCGTAGTCAACTACAACGGCCTACGCGCGCCGAAAGCGGCACGACTGTCGCGCACCCGCAAGCTGCCGGTGCTCGAGTGGGACGGCGATCGGATCGCCGACAGCACGGCGATCGCCGCTTACCTCGAGGAGCGCAAGCCGCTGCCTGCGCTGATGCCGGCCGAACCGGGCGATGCGGCGCTGGCGCGCATTCTCGAAGACTGGGCCGACGAGTCGCTGTACTACTTCGAGGTCTTCTTCCGGGTCCAGTATGACGGCGCGCTGTCGCGCAGCGTGGACCTGTTATGCAAGGATCGGCCCGCGTGGGAGCGTCCGCTGTTCCAACGCATTTTCTTGCGGATGATGCGCAGGAAACTCAAGGAGCACGGATTTTCGGGGCGCACGTGCGAGCAGATCGAAACGGAATTCTTCCGGCATCTGGTCGAACTGGAGACGCTGCTGCGCGAGCGCGACTGGCTGGTGGGCGGCTCGCCGAGCATCGCCGACATCGCAGTGTCGGCGCAGATCGACGAGGTGGTGCGCACCAGCCACCTTGCCGGACAGATTCGCGAAATGCCCGGCGTTTCGAAGTGGCTGGCGCGGATGGCGGCTTGACGCCGAGACGACCGATACGACTAGCGGCCGGTCCCTGCGATCATCCCACCATTCGGGGTCGCGCAGCCGCAAGGCGCACCTTGCGGGATGGCCTGCCTCATCTTGCACGTCCCAAGGAATGTCACACACATCGCCGCCACCGGCGGGGGCGTCCACGCGATCTTCCGATTGACCGGCGCGGGCGCCTGGTTGACTCCGGGGGCTTTCTCGGCAGGCGGCGCAGCCGGCTGCTCGGCCGCAGCGGCGGGCGGATTGTTCGAGTTGTCGGCCGACAGATTGCTCGAGTCGATGTTCTTGCTGCGCGCACCCTTGATCGAGTTCGCGACTTGCGAGGCGGCGTTCGCCACATCGACCCACTCTTTCACTTTGCTGGCCGTGCTCTTCGGATCGACACATTGGCGCGCTTCGTTGCAGACGCGATCGCCCTTGCAGTCCGTGTCCTTGCTGCATCCATCCTCCGAGTGCGCCGCCAGCGAAATGATGCTCAGTGCCGAAGCGAACACGACGCCGACCCAGGGTACCGACCGATTTGCTTGCATTGCTGTCTCCAGGCGCATGCGCCAAATGAATTCGAGGAGCGCATGGTCGCCGATGCCCGGCTGGCCGGCTATTGACCTAAGTCCTGCACAAGCGGTTCCGCTGGCCGGGAGTGACCCAAGTCATGTTTTGCGAACCTTCCACACCTCCTCGCACGGCCATTTTCGCGCCCATTCCAGCGTGACGAACGTATAACGCGTGGTCGCGTTCTCGGGCGGGCGCAGCTCGACCAGGTCTTCGATCTCGAAGCCGGATTTTCTGAGCAGCCGCACCAGCTCGCCGTGCGCGAGGTGGAACTCGATGCCGTCGTCGTCGGCGAACTGCACGCGATGCGGGCCGAAGCCCGATCGCAGCAGGCGCTCGCCCACTGCCTCGTCGGACCTTTCCGGCGAGCACAGATGCAACAGCCAGGAGTTCGTCATGAACGTCAGCCACCCGCCGGGGCGCAGCAGACGCCCCGCTTCCGGGATCCAGCGGTACGGAGCCGCCCACAGGCAGGCGCCGTATTCGGAAATCGCGAAATCGAAGCTCGCATCTGGGAAAGGAAGAGCTTCAGCGTTACCGTGCAACAGCGGAAATTCCAGCCGGTGCTCGCGTTGCAACCTACGCGCGGTCGCAAGCTGCTGCTCGGAGTTGTCGATGCCGACCACGCGCGCCCCGCGCCGCGCCATCCAGGCGCATACGTAGGCGGTGCCGCAGCCCAGCTCGATCGCGTCCTTTCCCTCGAGCGGTACCGGAAACATTCCCGCCTGCGACTCCGGTATGCCCCATATTCCCCATTTCGGCTCGTCGCTGCGCCAGTTGGTCTCGCCATCCTTGACGTAGTCGGCCGCCCAGCCGTCCCAGGCGGAGCGATTTTGTCTGGCGTAATCCGGCAGCTCGCCCATCGGCGGTTTCACTCCTGTCTGCCTAGCTACTCGCCGTCGTACTGCCGGTCCGTCACCGCCCCGGTGCTCGCGCTCGATACGACGCGAGCGAACTTGGCGAGCACCCCACGCGTGTAGCGCGGCGCCGGCCGCTTCCAGGCGGCGCGCCGGCGAGCGATCTCCTGATCCGGCACGTTCAGCTGCAGCAGCAGCCGATCGGCGTCGATCGTGATCGAATCGCCCTCGTGCACCAGCGCGAGCAGCCCTCCGACATACGCCTCCGGCGCCACGTGTCCCACGACCATTCCCCAGGTGCCGCCCGAGAATCTGCCGTCCGTGATCAGTCCTACGCTGTCGCCCAGCCCCTTGCCGATCAGCGCGGAGGTGGGTGAGAGCATCTCGCGCATTCCGGGGCCGCCCTTTGGCCCCTCGAAGCGGATCACGATCACGTCGCCCGCACGGATGCGGTCGGCCAAGATGGCCTCCATCGCTGCATCTTCCGAGTCGAACACCCGAGCCGGCCCGGTGATCGACATCTTCTTCAGCCCGGTGATCTTGGCAACGCACCCTTCGGTCGATAAATTCCCTTTCAATATCGCCAGGTGCCCGTGCGAGTACATCGGGTTGTCAATCGGCCGGATCACTTCCTGGTCAGTTCGCGGCTGCGCCGGAACCTTCTCGAGTTCCAGCTCGAGCGTGCGGCCCGTGATCGTCATGCACTTGCCGTGTAGAAGTCCGTTGGTGAGCAGGATCTTCATCACCTGCGGAATTCCCCCTGCGCGATGCAGATCGGTCGCGACGAAGCGCCCCGAGGGCTTCATGTCGCACAACACCGGAACACGCCGGCGGATCCGCTCGAAGTCGTCGATCGTCCACGGAACACGCGCCGCGTCTGCGATCGCCAGATAATGCAGCACTGCGTTGGTCGAACCGCCCACTGCCATCACGACGCTGATGGCGTTCTCGATCGCCTCACGCGTGATGATCTGTCGCGGCCGCAGCCCGTTGCGAACCGCATCCACCAGCACTCGTGCCGCATGTGCGGTGCTTTCGACCTTCTCCGGGTCGGGGTTGGCCATCGTCGATGAGTACAATAGGCTCACTCCGAGCGCCTCAAAGGAGGAGCTCATCGTATTGGCCGTGTACATCCCACCGCACGAGCCGGAACCGGGAATGCAGCGCCGCTCGATCTGCTTGAAGTCCTCTTCGCTCAGGCGCCCAGCGGTGAACTCGCCCACCGCCTCGAAGGCGGATACGATCGTCAGATCCTTGCCCTTGTAGTGACCCGGCTTCACGGTGCCGCCATAGACGAAGATCGCCGGCACGTTGCAGCGCGCGATCGCCATCACCGCGCCAGGCATGTTCTTGTCGCAGCCGCCGATCGCGATGAAGCCGTCCATCCACTGGCCGTTGACGCACGTCTCGATGCCGTCGGCGATCACCTCGCGCGACACCAGCGAGTACTTCATCCCCTCGGTTCCCATTCCGATTCCGTCGGAGACGGTGGGAACTCCGAAGATCTGCGAGTTGGCATCGCACCGAGCGATCTCGGCCAGCGCCGCGTCCGCCAGCGGCTGCAGTCCCGAGTTGCACGGCGTGATCGTCGAGTGTGCGTTGGCAACGCCGATCATCGGCCGGTCGAAGTCGCGGTCTTGATAGCCCATCGCGTAGTACATCGCGCGGTTGGCCGAGCGAGCAACACCCTGGGTGACGTGCTTGGAGCGTTCGTTGTGCGGCATGGCGGTTCCGGGCGCCTTGCGGCGCGAGCATGGATCGATGAAATATTGAAACGATTGAAGCGGCGGCGGCGGCCGGGTACTCTGCCTGGCATTCTGCTGAACCGCTGCCCCAATAGAGTAAACATTCTAGAGACAAGGGCGAACCGATGCGCGCGACCACGAACCAGCCAGGGCCGCAGTTCGATCGGACTGCGCAGCTCGCTGCACCCGTGCTGGCTGCGGCGTTGGCGCTGGCGAGCGCGGGATGCGCGCAATTGCAAGATTCCGGCGTTCAGCCAGGCGCGCAGCGCCTCGCCACCGGCCAGCTGATCACGCCGCTGGCGCCACGCGGCGCGCGGGAGCAGCCGCTGAACCCCGGGTTGCCGGCGTATCCGAACTTTGTCGCGGGCGAGGCGCTGCGCGCTCGCGTAAGCCCCGACGGAGCGCTGCTCGCGGTCATCTGCGCTGGCCAGAACACTCTGTACAAGCCAAATGGCTCGCTCGATACGCCCAACTCGACGCAGTACATCTTCTTGTATGACATTGCGGGCGCCGCCAAGTCGCGCCCGAAGCTCGTACAGGTGATTCAGCAGGCCAACGCTCACGTCGGCCTGGTTTGGGCGCCGGACGGCAAAACGCTGTACACCTCGGGCGGTAACGACGACGCGATCTATGTCTATTCGCGCAGCGCAGTCACACCTTCGCTTTCGCCGGCCGGAAAAATTGCGTTGGGGCACGGCAGCGACCACGCCAACAAGGGCCTCGGTCTGAACGTTCAGCCGAATGCAGCCGGATTGGATATCTCGGCCGACGGCACAACGCTGGTGGTCGCCAACAACTACAACGATTCGATCAGCGTGATCGACACCCGCACGCAGCGGGTGCGCTACGAGCACGATCTGCGGCCGTACTTCGCCGGCAACGAAGGAACGAGCGGCGCTGCGGGAGGCACCTTCCCGTTCGCGGTCGCGCTCAAGGGCAGCGGAACCGCTTACATCTCGTCGGACCGAGACCGCGAGGTTGTCGTCGTCGACATCTCCTCGCCCAGCTCAGGTCGCCTGATGACCCGCATCCGGATGAGCGGTAACCCGCTGGGAATGACTCTCGATCGGGAACAGGCCAGGCTGTATGTGGCACAGGACAACGCTGATGAAGTGGCGGTAGTCGACACCGCCACCAACACGGTGGTGAATCGGATCGATGCGCGAGCCCCGGAAGGTGTGCTGGCAGAAACCCACAGCACCGGTGCCGCGACGTTTGCGGTGACGCTCTCGCCGGACGCAAGCACGTTGTACGCGGTGAACTCCGGTGCCAACTCGATCGCGGTGATTCCCTTGAAAGCATCCGATGTGCAGAAGCGCACCGCCGGCCTGATTCCAACCGCCTACGAACCGCACGACGTCGCCTTCAGCGCCGACGGAACGTGGATGTATATCGTCAACGGCAAGAACGTGACGGGGCCGAATCCCAATTACCGCTACGGCAATACCGGACGCGCGATCATGTACCCGGGTGCTGACGCCGCCGCCGTCGCCGCAGCCAAGGGGGCGAACCAATACCAGTTCCAGTTGGAGCGTGCCTCGCTGGTCAGCGCGCCGGTTCCCGAGCGCGCGGAACTGGCGCAACTTACTCGCCGCGTTGCTCTGAACGACGGTTATGCCTTGGCGCTGGATCCGGCCGATCGGCGCGTGATGGAATTTTTGCGCGAGAAAATCCACCACGTCATTTACATCGTGAAGGAGAACCGCACGTTCGACCAGATCCTGGGCGACCTTAATAACGGCTCCAACGGCGATTCGTCTTTGACCGTCTTCGGCGAAGCGATCACGCCGAATTTTCATCGGATCGCGCGCGACTTCGTCACGCTGGACAACTTCACCGACCCTGGTGACGGCAGCATGGACGGCTGGTCGTGGGCGATGGCTGGGCGAGTCACCAACACCGAGACGATTACGCAGCAGATCAACTACGCGGGAGTCAACCGCGGGCTGTCGTACGAGTCGGAAGGATCGAACCGCAACGTTCCGGTCGGGCTGGCGAGCGTTGCCGAGCGCGACGCCGCAACCGGTGGCGCCTTCAGCTCCGGCTCGGCAGGCCTGCCGGGAGGCGCTGCCAACCTGCTGGCCGGCACCGGCAATCATGCCGCCACCGACGCGCCGTTTGGCGAGCAGATGGGCTACATCTTCGATGCGGTGCTGCAAGCGGGCAAGAGCGTGCGCAACTACGGCTTCATGGTGAACAGCGTCGGCAGCATCGGAACGCGTGCCTCGCCCGTATCCGACCCGTTTTCGGCCGGAATCGTTCTAGCGGCGCCGCTGGAGCCGAAGCTCACCGCGCTCACGGATCTGTACTTTCGCGGCTACGACCAGAACTATCCGGACTTGTGGCGCTATCACGAGTGGAAGCGCGAGTTCGATCGGTTCGTCTCCGACAAAAACTTGCCCGCGCTTTCGCTGGTGCGAATCAGCCACGATCACACCGGAGCGTTCGACACGGCGCTGGCGGGTGTCGACACTCCCGAAACGCAGCAGGCCGACGACGATCTGGCGGCAGGCAGGCTGGTCGAGGCGGTGGCGCACAGCCCGTACGCAGCCGATACGCTGATCTTCATCACCGAAGATGACTCGCAGGACGGTCCGGATCACGTCGACTCGCACCGCACCACCGCTTACGTCGTCGGCCCGTACGTGAAGCACAGCGCGGTGGTGAGCGCCCGTTACAGCCAGGTCAGCGTGCTGCGGACGATCGAAGACATCCTGGGCGCGCCGCACATCAACCTGAACACCGCGTATGCGCGGCCGATGGCCGACGTGTTCGACGTTCAATCATCGGGTGCGTGGAACTACGATGCGGTGGCCTCGACGGTGCTGGCAACGACAAAGCTGTCGGCGGCCGATATCGGAGTGCAGTACGCAGCGGGTCCGCGAGTTGCGCCGAAGCACGATGCAGCGTGGTGGGCCAAGGCCACGCGTGGATTCGACTTCTCCGACGCCGACCGCGTACCGCCCGAGCTCTACAACAAGGTGCTGTGGAATGGCTTGATGGATGGAAAGCCGTATCCGTCATTCGATCGTCCAGCGCGCCCGACGCCTCTCGACCTGGATTAGCTGCTCCGCTCTGCCGAGCTCGAGGCTCGAGGCAGGAGTCATGCAGCGGATCGATGGCTTGGAGTCGGCTTTCGGTTCGATGCGGTGGCCCTGCGAGGCGGAAGCCGCTTTTTCGCGTAGGGCAGGGCGGTAACTCGCAGCCTAAATCCGGCCCGTTCCTGAAGACGGACGAGCACGGCGAAGAAATTGCGTGCCTGCGGGTTCCCTCGAACGCCGAACATCCGAATTAGGCTTTTGGCTGACGTGCCTGTTTCGGCGCCAAGCTCCTCGAATCCCACGGTCGCCTTGATGTAGTCGCCCAGGATCAGCTTGCCCGTGTCGACATCACCGGCGAGCATTGACTCGATACCTTCGCGAAGCAGCGCCTCCCGGAATGCGGGATCTGCCAGCACGCGCGCCTGTACAGTTTCCTTGAACTTACGCGTCAGCGCCATGATCTACCTCGAATGTCGTTGCGTCCTTTGTAATCGACCCACCGGTGTTTGGCCGTTTCGATATCGCGCTGCTGCCGCTTCTTTGTTCCGCCGCCCAGCAGAATCACCAGCGTGTCACCGTCCAGGCCAAAATAGACGCGATAGCCAGGACCGAAGTCGATGCGGTACTCGAGCACCCCGGCGCCGACACCTTTGAAGGCGGACAGAGTTCCTTGCTTGATCCGCGTCAGTGCAACCGTAACTTTGGCGGCGGCTGTCGCTTCCAGATCGGCGAACCACTCGGCAAATGGGGATCGGCCATCTGCATCGAGGTATTCGCGTACGTCGAGCATCGCAGATGGTAACACATGCGTTACCAACGGTCAAACCAGAGAGGGTAAGGCTGCACGGCAGCGCGCGGGGGCTCGCGCCCGGCGTCCTGCGGTATCAAGCAATGCGCACGTCGGACCCTCGTAGAGTCCAGCGAGTGCAACCGAAATCCCCAGAAGTGCGCCCCGGCGCAACGATTTCTGGCGGAACAAAGGGCGGAACGGAACCGACATGGCCAGCGGCTCGGGGGTCAGAAAACGACCGACCGACACCTCGCTCAGCGGGCCTTGTTGCCAGGACAAACCCATGGTCGTTCCTCTCGTTCTGGTGATCTGAGATCTATCCCCTGATAACAGTAACTTGTCAAGCGGCTTTCAGGCGGTTAGCGTTGCCACCGTTAATGGCCTTCGCCGAAATCGCCCGCAATGAGTACAGACCGCCCGCCGCCAATCCTCATCGCCGACCATCCGGGACTCGACTTCCTGAACACGCTCGCGGTTCCGGTCGATGTCGAGGTCGAATGGCTCGCCAACGGGGAGGACCTGCTGGCGTGGCTCAGGCAGGCTGGGTTGGTACCTGGCCACGTGCGGGACGCCTTGCGCAAGAGCGCCGCTGCCCGCGAACTAGATACCGTCGCGGCACAGGCGCGCGATCTGCGCAATTGGTTCAAGCCGTTCGTCGCCAAGCACGCTGGCAAGCCTCTGAAATCGGGCACGCTGCGCCAGCTCGAGCCGCTTAACGAACTGTTGGCGCGCGACGACGAGTTCGGCCAGATCGTCGTGCGTGATCGACTCCACCCACAGGAAAACGACGCGAACGCAGCGTCCGGACTTGCCTGGCGGGCCGAGCGTCGCTGGCGCTCGCCCGAGTCGCTGATCTTTCCGCTGGCGCGATCGCTGGCGGACCTAGTCTGCACCGAAGACTTCACCTACGTGAAGGCGTGCGAGGGACCGACCTGCACGCTGGTCTTTCTCGATCGAACCCGGGGCCATGCGCGAAGGTGGTGCAGCATGGCGGTATGTGGCAACCGCGCCAAGCAGGCCGCATACCGCGAGCGCGCCCGGGAGTAGACCTCAGGCCACCTTCCTGACCAGGAAGTCGCCGATGGCCGTCGCGATCTCGCGAGCGTGCGTTTCCAGCGCGAAATGCCCCGTATCGAAGAACCGGACCTCGGCCTTGCTGATGTCGCGCTTGAAGGCTTCGGCGCCCGGCGGGAGGAAGAACGGATCGTTCCTGCCCCACACGGCGAGCAGCGGCGGCTGGTGCGTGCGGAAGTAATCCTGGAATTTCGGATACAGCGCAACGTTGCTGGCGTAATCCTTGAAAAGGTCGAGCTGGATCTCGTCGTTGCCGGGGCGTGCCAGCAGCGCTGAATCCAGCGTGTAGGACTCGGGGGCCACCCGTAACTCGTCGGCGACGCCGTGCGTGTACTGCCAGCGGGTGGCCTGTGGCGTGAGGAACTCGCGCAACGCGGCCCGGTTGGCCTCAGTGGGCACCTTCCAGTATTTCTGGATCGGGTTCCACCCCTCGCTCAGTCCCTCTACATACGCATTGCCGTTCTGCGACACCAGCGCCGTCACCCGCTCCGGGTGTGCGAACGCCAGGCGGAAGCCCACCGGTGCTCCATAGTCGAAGACGTAGATCGCGTAACGGGTCAACCCGACCATCTCGGTGAAGCGATCGATGATCTTCGCCAGGTGATCGAAGGTGTAGGCGAAGCTCGCCCGCTCCGGTGAATCGGAGAAGCCGAATCCGGGCAGATCCGGCGCCACCAAGTGATAGCGGTCTGCCAGCAGCGGGAGCAGGTTGCGAAACATGTGGGAGGAAGTCGGAAAACCGTGCAGCAGCAGCAGCGTCGGCTTCGCCGGCTCGCCCGCTTCGCGGAAGAAGATATTCAGGCCGTCGACGTCGACGGAGCGGTAACGAATCATGGTGGTGGTCTCCTGGTGGGCGCTGCTCGGTGCGAGTTGACCTAGTAACCCATTTAAGGCGATTAACAAGGTTACGTAATCTAAACATCGAACGATAACCTGTCAATAGCTAACAATCAGGTTATCGTGACTGCTGCATGACAGCTAATTGATAACCACTCATAAGTCCGTTGACAAGTTACTGTCTCGATCGTAACCTGGACCGCAGTAGGTAGACGGTTACGAAACTGGAAACCGACAGCGACACGTATCACCGACAGAAGGGAATACCGATGGCTGCCTTTCTTCACAACGCCACCGTCGTCCTGGTGCATGGAGCCTGGGCCGACGGGTCTTGCTGGAACCACGTGATCGTGCCGCTGCAGCGGCACGGCCTGAAGGTTATCTGTGCCCCGATTCCGCTCACTTCGCTGACCGACGACGTGGCCGCCTTGAGCGGTGCGCTCGAGCGAACCAGCGGCCCGGTGCTGTTGGCGGGCCACGCTTACGGGGGTGCCGTGATCGGTGCTGTGCGCGAGGAGAAGGTCAAGGGGCTGGTTTTCATTGCGGCGCTGGCGCCGGACGAGGGCGAGACCGTGGCCCAGATGTTCTTTCGCGAGCCGCCGCATCCCAAGGCGCCCAAGTTGAGCCCCGACCCGCATGGCTTCATGTGGATGCCCGACGACGGGTTTGCGCGCGCGGTTGCGCACAACGCGTCGGCCGACCAGACCAGCATCATGGCGGCCATACAGCGCCCGATTTCGACCCGGTGCATCGAAGAGGTGGCTCCGCGGCCCGCTTGGAGGGGCAAGCCGTCCTGGTTCCTGCTGGCCGAGGAGGACCGCATGATCAACCCGAAGACCTTGGGCTTCATGGCCAATCGGATGGGAGCGACCGTCCGCTCGGAAGCGGTCGATCACAGTCCGATGATCACGGCGCCGGATGGGGTGGTCGATCTGATCCTGGGCGCCGCGCGCAAGACGCTCTCCTGAAACCTCCCACCGCCAGATCGGGAAACAGCTGGCGCATGTACCTCGCCTCGACCTGCATGTCGGATATGGAGCCGTCCGAGTAGTTGTGGTAGTCGACGTAGTTCAGATGGCGCGAGCCCAGTTTCGGGCCGGGGAATACTTGCGATCGCCATTGAAGGCGTATCGGAATCGTTGTTGCGGTTGCGAAGCGATTCGAGAACGACTATATTTGGTCCTTATTCAGTCCACCGAGAATCGGTATGCGATATTCCTCCCAGGTCAAGCCCA
>JAFAIM010000074.1 GCA_019236735.1 Burkholderiaceae bacterium | reverse complement strand
GCGCAAAATCTCGACCGCGTGCCACAGGTCCATGTAGCGGTTGTACAGCGGCGCGAAACCGAAGCGCATCAGATCGGATGCGCGGAAATCACCGATCACGCCGCGATCGATCAGCGCGTGCATCACCGCATGCGACTGTGGATGGCGCAACACGACGTGGCTGCCCCGTGCGTGCGGGTCGCGCGGTGACGCCAGCTCCAGCCCCAGCCCGGCGCAGCGCGATTCGACCAGCGCAACGAACAGCTCGCTCAGCCTGCGCGACTTGTCCAGGCGCAGTTGCGGATCGGTGGCGAGCATCAGGTCCACCCCAACCTCGAGCGCCGCGATTGCCAGGATCGGATGGGTGCCGGCCAGGAAACGCGAAATTCCTGGCGCAGGCGCGTAGTCATCGACGAAATCGAAAGGCCGCGCATGCCCGAGCCAGCCGGTGATCGGCGATACCGCCGAAGCCTGGTGGCGCCGCGCGACGAACAGGTAGGCGGGAGCGCCCGGGCCGCCATTGAGGTACTTGTAGCCGCAGCCGACCGCGAAGTCGGCCTGCGCAACGTTCAGATCCACCGCAATGGCCCCGGCGCTGTGGCTCAGATCCCATAACGTGAGCGCACCGTGCGCGTGCGCGCGCGCGGTGATGCGCGCCATGTCGTGCATGGCCGCCGACTTGTAATTCACGTGCGTGAGCAGCACCACTGCGACGCGTTTGTCGATCGAGGCTCCGATCTCGCCGGCCGGCACCAGGCGCAACTCGATGTGGTCTGCGCCCAGGTCCCGCAGGCCCTGCGCGACGTACAAGTCGTTGGGGAAGTTGCCCGGCTCCGACAGAATCACCGGGCGATCGGGCCGCAACCGGCACGCCGCCGCGAGCAACTTGAAAAGATTGACCGAGGTCGAATCGGTCACGACAACCTCGCCCGCGGCGGCACCGATCAGCCTCGCGATTTTGTCGCCAACGCGCTGCGGCGCATCGATCCACTCGTACGCGGTCCAGCTGCGAACCAGGCCCTCGCCCCATTGCCGCATCACCACATGTTGCAGGTGCGCCAGCGTCTTGCGCGGCAGAGCACCGAGCGAGTTGCCGTCCAGGTACACGACGCCATCGGGCAGTACGAACGCCTCGCGCAGCCCGCGCAACGGATCGGCCCGATCCAGCGCTTCGAGGTCGCCCAGGGTAGTCTGCACAGCTACGAGAGCGTCCGGTACAAAGCCCCTTGGAATTCGAGGAAGGGCGTAAAGGCTCCGGCGTCGGCAAACGGAAGTATCTGGGTCAGGTACACGCCTGCGAGTTTCTTGGACGGATCGATCCAGTAAAACGAGTTCGCCAATCCGGCCCACGTCAAGCTTCCGGCCGGAAGGCCGCTGGGGGCGCGCTCGGCGGTGATCTGGAATCCGTAGGTGTGGTGCTTCTCCAGCCCCGGGAAGAATTCGGCGTCGTTCGACAGCAGCGGCATCGCGCTCTTCAGCGGCCCGACCCGGATCGGGCCGGTCTGGTTGCGCGACATCAAGTCGACGCTCTGCTCCCGCAGCACCTGCACGCCCCGCGCCTTGCCGCGATTCAGGATCATCTGCACGAATTTCAAGTAGTCGACCATCGTTCCGTACAAACCGGCGCCGCCCAGCTCAATTTCCGGATCCTGCGGCAGCTCGACGTCGCCGGCAACGAGCTTTTTGTCGGCGGCGCGGTGGTGGATCTTCGCCAGGCGATCGCGCATCGACGCGCTGATTTTGAACGCCGTGTCGCTCATGCCGAGCGGTCCCAACACGTTCTCCTGCAAAATGGCGCCGAGCCTTTTGCCGCTGACCGCCTCGATGGCGCGCCCGGCCCAGTCGATCCCGATCCCGTACGCCCAGCGTTCGCCCGGATCGAACATCAGCGGCGTTCGCAGACTGGCGATGCGGCTCTCGACGATCCCGGGCGTCTCGGTGGCCTTCTGGTACTGCAGGATCGATTCGTTCCAGAACTCGTAGCTGAATCCCGACGTGTGCGTCAGAAGGTGCGCCAGAGTAACCGGTCGGCTGGGAGCGCGCGTGCGCGGCCTGCCAGAGGCGTCGAATCCCTCGAGTACCCGGATCGATTCGATCTCGGGCAGCCAGCGGCTGACCGGACTGTGCAGGTCGAGTTTTCCACGCTCGACCAGCTGCAGTGCCGCTGCGCTGGTGATCGCCTTGGTCATCGATGCGATCCAGCCCACCGTGTCCAGCGTCATCGGCGCAGGTTGACCGAGCACCCGCTTGCCGAATGCACCCTCGTAGAGGATCCGTTCAGGATCGGCGGCGATCGCCACGACGCCGGGGACATCGCCCGCATCCACCGCCTGCTGCAACAACGCATCCACCGTCAGCTTCAGGGACATGGCGCCCTCCTCGCATCAGCCGTCGAAACGCGACGTCGCGCTGCGCGCCGCCTCTCAGCCCACCGTGCCCGCCGCGTGCCGCAGACCCAATCTACTCCGATGGCGTCGCGCCGCTATTTCGCCATTGCGCTACCAAGTGATCGGCTACGGCAACAGACCAAAACGGACAATCGAAGTCGAGGTCCCGAGGTACACGTGACCGTTGGTCACAATCGGCGTCTTGGAGCGAGCGCTGGCCGAGAAGTTGTCGCGGCCGCCGGAGGCCTGATTGGAGCTGTAGAGCAGCGAAGCATCGGCCGCGTTAAACGCATACAGCACTGCCGCGCCGCCGTCGACGACCCACACGATGCCGTTGCTCGTTCCGTTGGCGCTCACCACAGGACTGGCTTCGCCGAAGCTCTGAGCGCTCTGCGCTGACGGCGTGCTCGCCAGCGTCGCTGACGCCGTGATGGCATAGGATTTCAGCGCGTCGCCGCCGATCGCGAAATACACGAACCCGTTGAAGTAGGCGGGTATCGAGTGGAACTCGTTTCCTCCCAATTGCCCGGTAATGACCTGCAAATTGGCGTCGGACGCGGTCGAATAGCCGCCCAGCAGGTCTCGATTGAAGACGTAGATGTTGCTGTCCTTTCCCGCAACAACGCCGAGGTGATGCACTGTTCCGCTCGAGTCGGTCCGGTCCGGTAGCGCCAGGAATCCGCCGGATCCAAGATCGATGTCGCCATTGTTGAGCGCGACATCGTTGGAGGGCGCGAAGTAGTCTTTCACCTGCAACGCGCTTGTGCCGTTCAAGCGCACCAGCGAGTTGGCGTAGCTGCCGGTAGCAGGCGTGCCGTCTCCGTTCTGGACGAAGGCATTGCCGGTCACCACGTACACGTCATTCGAAGCATCCATCGTGGGGCCCGCACCGGACATCCAGATGCCGGCGCCATAGTCCTTTGGCACGAGGTCGATGACGCTGGTCTGTTGCAGCGTATCGGCAGCATATGCCATCACCCAAGACGAATAATTGCCGCAATCGCCGTACCGACCACCCCAGGAGATGTAGATCTGATTGTTGCCCTCGAGCAAGGCAGGGCGTTGCTGCTGGACCGCGGCGCTGAAAACCACGTTGGCTCCCTGCACGTTGCCGCCCGTTCCGGGGAAGCTCGCCGTGATCATCCTGGGTCCGCCGAACAGCTCGGCCCCGGAAACGAGATTCAAGGCATGCAAGCGAAAATAGAAGTTGCCAGCCGCATCACCCGTAAACGCCACGACGTACAGGGCGTTGCGCCCCCGGTCGATCACCGGCGTTCCCATGACTCCGCTCAGAGTGTTGTTCCCGCAGGACAGATTGGCCAAAGGGACAGCCGCTTCGCCGCTGGGTGCAAGATTGACTTTCCAAAGCACCGTTGCCGTCGTCGCCGAGATCGAGTCGGCATCCAACGCGTAGACGGTGTCGTTCTCGGTCGCCACATACAGCATGTTGTGCGTGCTGCTGGCGCTCATCGGAACCTGCGAGAGGTACAGTGGCTGGGCATCGACTGCGGCATCGACCGTGTATTCGCCCTGCTTGCCGAACGTCACGCTGTTGACGTTGCTCAACGTCAGCGACGTCTCCTGGGAGTTCGTTCCGGTGCGGGAAGTGTCGTAGTGGTACGTGGCGACGTCGAGCGGACTGGAGGAGCCGGCACCGCTGCCGGATCCGCCTCCAGGCCCCGAGGTGCTTCCCGTCCCTGAACCCGGTGCATGGTCGCTGTTCCCATTGCACGCGGCAACAGACAGGATGCAGGCCAGACCCAGCCACGCAGCGATGCGCCATTGAATTCCCATACACCACCCGAGACAAGAAGCCTTCCCATCAAATTGGATGCCAGGCGCGCGGCACGCCGCGCTGGCACGCCGGCCAATGGTGCTGCCGCGATCATGAAAAGTCAGCAGTCCGTTCGGCTGAGCCCCGCAGGCATAAGCGAATCGAGCACATGCAGCTCGCCATAGGTGAAGCTCGCAGTCAGGTTGGGTGGATCCAGCGAACCGGTGACTATGGTCGACATCATCTGCATCACGCCGTTGTGCGTGACGACCGCGATATCTTCTCCATCCGGCCATCCGCGGTCCGATAGAAAGGCATCGACCCGGCTGCGCAAACGTTCGACCGATTCGCCGTTGGGGGGAGCGAAGGTCCATGGCGCCGCCGCCCATGCGTCGATCTGTTCCCGCGGGATCTCGTCCCACGGCTTGCCCTCCCAGTCGCCGAAGTTCAGCTCCTGCAGCCGCGCGTCGAAACGAGGTTGACGGTGTAGCGCTTCGGCCAGCGCGCGGCATCGCCGCAAGGGGCTGCTGAACAGC
>JAFAIM010000011.1 GCA_019236735.1 Burkholderiaceae bacterium | reverse complement strand
TAGTGTACCTGCCGGTGGAGGTAGCTTCCGTGGCTCTTACCGAGGCGCTTGTTGACGACGTGACCCTACAGCAGGTCCGCAAGCCACAAGCTGCTGCGGCTACCTGCCCATGCCAATACAACCCGCTGTGCCGAATTAAGATTTCATCTTGCTGCGTGGTGAAGAACACGTGCAATGCATGCCCAAAACAACCCGCTGTGCCGAATTAAGATTTCATCTTGCTGCGTCGTGAAGAACACGTGCAATGCATGCAAGACTGCGGTCAAGACGTCCTCTCAGTGATGGCGGAACCTCCGTCGCCTCACTTCTGGTCCACGCGAACGATCGGAAACCAGGGCTCGACTGCTGATCCCAGCAGATAGCCTTCGCATCGCTGCAAGTAGAAGCGTGATGGACCATCCTGCGGAAACAGCCGCAGGATCTCGGCGAAGCGGTCCGCCGCCTCGCGCCAGCGGCGCGAGCGATAGTCATCGAGCGCCTCCTCGAAGCTGCGGCATAGCGGCGCCATCAGCACCGTCACGTCCTGTGCGCGGCCGAGCAGTTCGACGATCGGCACCGCAGTGGACTTTCCGGCGAGAAGAAAGCTGCCGAGCGGTCGCGTCAGGATGCCCTCCAGTGCAGCTGCGGTCGATTCGGAGGCGAGGATGCGCGCGCCGACGTGTTTGCCGAGCCCCTGGATGCGGGTCGCCGTGTTCACCATGTCGCCCATCGCCTCGTACTGGTAGTGGCCGGCGGCGCCGATGCTTCCCAGCACCATCGGCCCCGAATGCAGGCCCAGTCGCGTGTGCAGTGCGGGCCTGTCGGTGGCGGCGAGGTTGAAGCGCTCCAGCGCCTCGCCGATGTCCACTGCCGCAAGGCATGCCTGTCGGCCCGCGGCGGCGCCGGAAGCGGAAGCGACCCAGATCGCAAGCATCGCGTCGCCCGCCAGGTTGCTGACGAAACCGCCGAGGCGCTCGACCGGACCGAACAGTTCCGCGTAATACCGGTTCATCAGCCGGGTCAGGTCGGCTGGATCCATCTTTTCGGCCAGCGCTGTGTACCTCTCAACATCGGTGGCCAGGCACGCGCCATGCACGAGGCGGTCCGCCGAAGTGATCGGATTGATCTGTTCGACCAGTTTGTCGACGACGTGCACGGGAAGGTACTGGCTGACTGCTTCGCGGATTCGCTTGCGCTCCCTCCTGGCGTCTCGATAGTTCAGCAGAACCCCGCGGAACAGAGCGAGGGGAGCCTGAAAACCCAGCGGTACGGCCAGCGGCAGCCACAGGGCGGCGTGGGCGAATTCGTGCACGGCGAGCGCGAGGTAGGTAGGCGCCAGCACGATGACCAGCGCTCCCGCGGCAGCCGGGCGAAGCAGGCGGCAGCCGGTGCTCAGCGCCGCACCCCACAGAAGCAGGATTGCGAAGCGCCAAGGCGGCGGAACCGGGTGCACCGCGCGGTCGTTCAGCAGATCGGCAAACGCGGTCGCCGCGATCTCGACTCCGCTGAGATTCAAGCCGCTGGCGTCCGAGAAGACCGTCTCGTAATCGTCGCGGATCCGATCCTGCCCCGGCTGCGACGAGGCCGAGAAGCCGACGAACACCGCCTTGCCATCGAACGGGAAACGCTGCTTGAACTCGACGTCGGACACGCGCAAGACGTCCTCGTACGGCACAGTGGCGATCGTCCGGGCCGGCCCGCGAAAGTTCAGATATGCAGTTTCACCGCCGCGGTACAGACTCAGCAGCGAGCCGATCAAGCGTTTCGTTGAAGGAGACTGTTCGTCCTCGGCGGCTGCGGCAAGTTGTTTTGCCATCCTTCTGCCGACGGCCGGGTCGCTCAGGAACACGCTGCGCAAAGCGTTGTTCTCGTCTGCGGCGCCGTGCGCCGAGAACAGGTCGGACGCTGTCGCAGGAGTCGGTAGTTCGGTGCCGGGGGAGGCGAGGCCGAGCATCTGCACGAAGGGCTTGTACGCTTCGAAGGCGTAGATCTGGAACGCGACTACGGGCAGCGTCGGCCGATCTCCAGCGCCCGTCTTGAAAGTCCAGTACGCGTCGACTCTCGCCTGCCTGGGCAGCGGAAAAGGTGCGTGCGCCAGCGCTGCCTGCACGAAAATCGGTATCGGAGGATCGACTCTCTCGATCCGGATGTCGTCGCTTGTCCGGGCTGCCTTCGTGGCCGGCTCGGCCGAGTCGCTTCTCAAAAAATCGGTCAGCACGACGTTGCCGGCGCGGCGGATCGCGCCGGCAAGCTCGGTGTCGTTTTCCGCAGCCGAGCTCGGGGTATCGAAGGTCAGATCGAAGCAGATCACGCGCGCGCCGCCGTGTGCGAGGCGATCGATCAGGCGCGCGTGCAGGTTACGCGGCCACTGGGCGGGTCTGCTGGGAACTCCAAGACTACGCGCGGTCTGCTCGTCGATCGCGACGATGACCACCTCGGGCGGCGGCGGAAGCGGACCGCGCAGACGAAACAGCCAGCGCAACTCGGCATCCTGCTGCAGCTCGGCGATGCCCGGCAGCCAGGTCGCCAGGACCCCCGCCAGGCCGATCGCGAGGCCCCAAACGAGTCCCTCCAAAGGGCGCCGCATCGGCAGGGCTCTAAGGGAAGGCGAACCCGGCTAGCGCCCGGGCGGAGGCGCGCGAAGAATCACAATGCGGCGGCCTTCGCGGCGGATATGGCCGTCGGCTTCGAGCTCCTTGATCACGCGGTTGATCATCTCACGCGATGCTCCAACCCGGTCGCCGATGTCCTGCTGGGTTAGACCATCGACGACCCGGTAACCACCGGCGTCGCGCGCAACCGACTGCAACAGTTTGCTCACGCGGCCATAGGCATCGAGCAACGCAAGGTCGCGAAACCGCTCGTTCATGGCCCGAATCCGGCCGATCAGGTTGCGGATCAGCGCCAGCGAGGCGTCCGGGTGGTGCGCCAGGAAGTCGCGGAATACGTCGCGCGACACGACCGCAACCCGGCACGGTTCAAGAGTCATGATCGAGGCGGACCGTAGCTCGTCGTCCAGCATCATCTCTCCGAAGTAGCTGCCCGGCCCCATCGTGGTGAGAACGACCTCTCTGCCGTCATCACCCGAGACGAACACCTTGATCTGGCCCGAAAGCACGATCTGAAGGGATTCTGCGCGGTCCCCCTCGCGCACGATGATCGCGTGGGCAGGGTGGCCGCGCGGGACGGTCGCAGCAGCGAGCGGCGCGAGCTCGGCGCGCTTCAGGCCGGCAAAAAGGGAGACGCCCGCCAGAGCGTCGATCATCAGCTCGCTCACTGGTTAGCCCTTAAAAGACCCGAACGATTCGCGCTGACGCACGGGGGTCCATTCGCTTCGCATGGGACGCATCGAGCGGACAGGTTCCGCACGGGCGGGCGCTCTTGCGGCGCCTGGCTCTCCTGACTGCGAATTATCCACCGGATACCCGTCGCGTGCACGGGACGCCGCCAAGTGAACTAGTTCACAGAGTTCGCGGGCGCTCCTTAGTACTGTGGACGCGCAATGCCAAACAAGCGAGGCCCCAAAATGAACTTCCAAAGACCTGGATGCAGAGACGACTGGCTGTTCGCGATCGCTTTGGCGCTGCCGACGGTCATCGCTGGCGCGCGCTACTTCGAATCCAACCGCCAGATGACCGAAATCGCGCAGGCGCAGGAAAGGCGCGCGCTGGCGGAAGCCTACCGCCACCAGCCTGAGGCGCGCCTTCGCGTTCCGAGCGCCGAGCTCGGCGGTTAACGGTTCGCCGCACAAAGGCGGGAGCAATGATGCCGCTGTCAGCCGTCGAGATGGCGCGCATGAGCGAGCTGCTGGACGAGGCGCTGCCGATGGATGTGCCTCAAAGGCGAGGCTGGCTCGAGCGCATCGGCGCAAAGCACGCCGAGCTGGTGCCGGCGCTACGCCAGTCGCTGTTTCCCAGCACGGGCAGCGACCGCGCGTCGATCAAAGTGGACACGCTGCCGCGGCTGCGCCGAGCAGCGGGCGAGACGCAGGCGGTGCCCGCATCGTTGAAACCCGGTGAGCGCATCGGCCCGTACGAGCTGGTAGAGCCGCTCGGTGCCGGAGGAATGGCCGAGGTGTGGCTGGCGCGGCGCGCCGACGGCGCTTTCACGCGCCAGGTTGCGGTGAAAGTTCCGCTGCGCACCGCGCGGCGGCCGGACCTGGTGGACCGCTTCGGTCAGGAACGTGACATCCTAGCGGGCCTGGAACACATCAATATCGCACGCATGTACGACGCCGGACTGACCGCGGAAGGCCTGCCGTACTTGGCGATGGAGTACGTATCGGGCGAAGCCTTGATCGAGTGGTGTGACAATCGCCGGCTGAAACTGCGGGAGCGGATCAAGCTCTTCCTGCAGGTGCTCGACGCGGTCCAGTACGCCCACGCGCGCCACGTCGTCCATCGGGACCTGAAGCCATCGAACATCCTGGTGACGCAGCAAGGCCAAGTGCGGTTGCTGGATTTCGGGGTTGCCAGCCTCCTGGGCGGGCCGAAGGGGCGAACCACCGATCTGACCCGGACATACGGCCGTGCGCTGACGCTCGACTACGCCAGCCCGGAGCTGTTACGCGGCGACTGCGCCGAACCGACGAGCGACATCTACTCGCTCGGAATCGTTCTGTACGAGCTGCTGACCGGTTGCCGGCCGTACCGGTTCCCGCACTCGGCATCCATTACGCAAATCGAGCAGCAGATCGACACGATCCGGGTCGCAAGCCCCAGCGCCCAGGTCAGCCCCGACGCCGAGTGGGCGCGCGCAACCTCGCTGCGCCGCCTGGTGCACCAATTGTGCGGGGACCTGGACGCGATCGTGCTCAAGGCGCTGTCGCGGCAAGCGCGGCATCGCTATCGCTCGGTGGCGGAATTGGCAGACGATCTTTCGCGCTACCTGGTGGGTGAATCGGTGCAGGCGCGAAAGGAGCGCGCAATCCACCGCGCTGGTCGCTTTGTTCTGCGGCATGCAATGGGTGCTGGGGCGATCGCAGCGGCTTTGGCAACGGTGGCGTTCACGTTCGCCTGGGCAGGAGTGCCGCAGGTACCCGCAATACGCGCGGCGAGCGCAAGCAGCAGCGCACAGTCGATCGTCGTTCTGCCGTTCGCCGACATGAGCGAGAACGGCGACAAGGGGTACATCGCAGCGGGAGTCGCCGAGACGATCCGGGACCTGCTGTCAAAGGTGCCGCAGCTGCACGTGGCTGCGAGCACGTCTTCGTCGCACCTGCAAACCGGTCAATCGTCCACCGCCGAGATCGGGCGAGCGCTGAGTGCCACCCATGTATTGGAGGGCAGCGTGCAGCATGCCGGAGGGCGAGTGCGGATCAACGCCCGACTGGTGCAGGCCGATGGAGGCTTCGTCGTCTGGTCCGGTAGCTACGACCGCGCGCTCGACGACTCGCTCACGGTGCAGGACGACGTCGCCGGCGCTGTCGCGCAGGCGGTACAAGTGTCGCTTGCTCCGAGGACGAATCCAACGAACGCCAACCCTCCAGAACGCTACGCTCTGAACCGCTGATGGCGGTTTGTTACACTCCGCGCCCCATCGCGGAGAGGTGGCAGAGTGGTCGAATGCGCCGGATTCGAAATCCGGTGTACGGTTTTACCGTACCGTGGGTTCGAATCCCACCCTCTCCGCCACCCTTCACCGGGTCCGTTCTGAGCGGATAGGTGACGATTTATTCCGAGGGCATAGGTAACACTTTTGCCTCGAACGGATTATCGGCGCACTCCACGCTCCCCGCGTGCACACGAAGCGATCGGTCACCTGACGCAGGGTCGGCTAAGAACTGAAGCGGCAGATTGCCTCTGGATGGCGCGAAGCTGGCCTCTTGTAGACACAAGAGGCCGACGCTACCTGGGATTTAACCTATACCTGCGCGCTCCTGCTCAGTATTTCTTGGGCAGGGTGCCGCCGGCGTCGGGCACCGGCAGGTCGAGCTGCGCCGCCTGGGCTCCGCCAGGGCCGGCATAGCGCACGCGCAGCCGCCAGTCGCTGTCGCTCCTTCCCCACACGTCGACCACGAACAGGGCAGGCGCCCCCGCGCCGTAGCGCATCGCGAAACTGACGAGCGCCGTTTCGCCCAGATCATGCACGGCCATCTGTTCGATCCGGGCGACCGAATTAGCCCGCGTTTGCATCTGTTCGATGAATTCGGCGCGTGGAACCGGCGCCCCCGGCCGCGCCGCGTTGCGCAGCTCGAAATTGGCTGCTAGCAGGCGATCGAGGGCCCCAGCATCGTGCGCGCGCAGCGCGCCGTCAAGGCGGCTCTCCAGGTCGCCGAACGCGATGACTAGCCGCGTGACGGTGGGTGCGCGCGCCGGGCCGGCGTCGGATTGCGCGACCGCCGGCCGTGGTACACCGGATAGCATGGCGACACACCAGGCAGATTTCAGCGCCGCGGAAACCAGCGCCCGATATCCGCGGCGGGCCGGGCCAGCAGGCATGGTCAGAACGACAGTGCACAGCCCCCTGAACCGGCGTTGACCCAGTTCTGCTGGATCAAGTACTGGTTTGCGCCGAGCGTCATGTTGTACTGCGATCCGTTCGATGCGGTCGACGTCGACCCGAACGTCCACGCGCACTTGTCGGCATTCTCGTAGCCCTGGTTGTCGTACCACGCGTTCAGGTCTGGATCGGTCACCGCTTCCTCGAGCTCATGTGCGATCACACTGGCCATCCCGTCGGCGCCCGCGTTATTGTTGGGGCTCGTGCTTTGCGCCTCGCAGGCGGCCGGACACTGGTCCGGGTTGCCGACGAACGCGAATTTGATATCCGCCCCCGCGATCGCCGCGCTGGTATGCCAGCCGCAGTACTGCGTGCAGAAGCCGGACGATTCGACCACATCGGCCGACGTCAGCACGAAGTAGACGCCGTTGCTGTCTGTCGGCAACGCGCCGCTCGAGATCGCCTGCGACACCACCGCCTCCACCCCATTGTCGGACAGCACCGAGCCCTGCGAATAGGCGTCGTTGGTCGACCCGAGCGAGTTCACGACGTTAGTGACGTGGAGCGCCGACCCGTCGTAGTAAGTCGTGTTGATGTTGAAGTAGGGCGAGCCTCCGATGTGGGACAGCAGGTTCGGCAGGATCGAGGTGGCGGTGTTGCCGCTCCAGTCGCCGTACCAGATCGTGTACACGTTGGCGCCGGTCGACCTGTTCAGCAAGGGCCCGCCGTGATAATAGATGCCGGTGCCGCCGCCAGGCCGAAGACCCTGTGCTCGCTCGGCCGCACCTGGCGTCGGGTCGATCTCGCCCCAACCCTTGCCGGTCGGTCGATACACGGTGTTCTCGTCGGCCTTGACGCCGGTGGCGTGCACCGGCAGGACATGCACGAACCCCATAACGAATGCGGCACAATTCAACAACAGACCAGAATTCAACAGCAGGGCGTGCTTGCGTAGCTGCATCGTCGGTCTCCCATGGTTGAGAACGGCGCCGACACGAGTTGCATGAGATTGTCTCGCATCGTTGCGCGAGGCGTTCACGGGGGTGTGCGACACTCCCGTAGCTTGACACCCTACGCGGGCGAACGACCGCACTCAACGAATGCATTCAGACGATGCACGAACGCAGTAAACGTTCAATCGATACATCAGCGCGGGGTGCAGTCAACCAAGCGCGCAAACGAAAGCACGTTCGCTCAACGTGGGATTCAACCGATACCTGCTCGCTATGGTCCACAAGCGCGGCCAACGTCGATACGCGTTCGACCGTTGGCACGGCACTCGACGCGACCAACGTGTACTGGACCGAGCAGCCGGCGAGGGGCGGCTATGACCTCACAGGTGATACGTGCTCGGGGATTTGGCGGAACTCATTACCTGGGATTTTCCTACCGGATCGGTCTAGCCGGCCCGCGCTAGTCCGTCACTCGCGGTCACGGTCCCATCAACAACGTGGTCTACTGGTGCGGAAAGCGTAAACGAATGTCGCAACACTCGAAGTTGTCAAGGTAGGTGCAGTTGAGGATGCAGAAAGGGTCGCGCAAGACGTTGAGGCCATGGAACGCGGCATGGACGAAGAGTCGGGGATCGACAAGCGAGTTGTCGATCGAGGAGCTCAAATTCTTACCGTACCGCTCGGCAGTCTGCTTGGCGTCCAATTCGACGAACCTGCACTATGCCGATTACCTCGTGGAGCTAGGCGTCCGGCTTCGTATGGAAAACCTGCGCACAGGACGACGAATTGGCGGACCGAATATCGAGCATCGAGAGTCGATACGCGACTGGCTGCCCGAGATCGACTTTGGGGTGCTGAGTCATGGGTTCGCTCCGCACGAGAACGGTCCGAAGTAGGACTCCCAGGCATTGCCCGCGACCAGCGGCGCAGTTAACATGTCACCACTATTCTCGGGGAGGTGGTGATGCGGAAAGTCCTGTCGATTTGCGGCGTCGTTGTGTTGGCTGCCGCCTGTAGTACGCCGCACCCTCAGGCCAATCCACAAGCGCAGCCCCAAGCCGATAACGGGTTGGTGCCCTGCATGGCGGAAGTTACGGGTTCTCATATTCCGCGAAAGGCGCTGTGCAGCCGCGGCCAGTCGAGTCAAACAATGACGGACTCGTGGGAGGAGTCCGAGCTTCTCAGAGGCCCAGGGGCGCCGAACGCGACGGCGGGAAAGAGCCACTAAGCGCCGTCGCTTACTGCTCGCCCACCGAGACGGTCGGGAAGACTCAACCGGCCTAACCGGCTTGGGCCGAGAGCGATTCCCGCGCAGCGCTTCCATCGTAACGACGTCCCGAAACCTTTCGGGACTTCCAGCGTTTCGGTCATTCAAGCGTTGATACACGCGGTTTACATTAGGCCGCGGCGCAAATACAGTGCCCCGGTTTGCTTGCAATCGTTTGGCGACCATTACCTGTATGCCGGCCTGGGCACCGCCATTGCACTGGGTCCGCAACCGCATCCGCTTGGAGGCGGTGCCTCGGCATCGCTCGCATTCGACAGCGAGGATCGGAGCACCTACTCCACACTGCTGGCGTTGTCGGACGATGCCAGTGGGAACGAGGATTCGCTTTTCGCTTCGTCCTGGGACCTGCGCGAGGAGCTTGCATTGCACTGAAGCGTGCGCCACTGCGCGTCAGCGATCGCGCAGCACATCTCGGCGGCAGGCTTTCCACAGTACGAGGTCGTATGCGGTCTTCAGCACACCGCACGCGATCAGCGGTAGCGATGCCCATCCGAGAGCAAACAGCGCCCCGCTCAGGGTCGGGCTGACTGCGGCCGCTAGGCTGCGTGGCACTGCGGTGAAGCTTGCGGCAGCAGACCGCTCGGCGGGGGTGACGACCGCCATCACGTAAGCCGTGCGGGTGGGAACGTCCATCTGCGAAAGGGCGCTGCGAACCAGCAAAAAGCCGATCGCCAATGGTGCACCGGGCGCCAGCGCTGCCAGAACCAGGCAGACGTTGGAGGGGATGTGCGTAAATACCATCGTGTTGAGCAATCCGAAGCGGCGTGCTACGAGCGGCGCCGCCAGCTGCGACGCGGCGCTGAGCAGGCCGGACCAGAAGAAGAAGACTCCGGCCTGCGCAGGCGTCAGCCCCAGGCGCTGCAGCAGCCATAGCGCCAGCAACGCGTTGACGATCAGTCCGCCTGCGAACGCGTCGACACTGAAAAGGGCGGCCAGTCGCACCACGACACTGCGTGACGGACCGAGCGGCGCCGCGCGGTCGGACTCTGTCGAGGCGGTTTCAGCGCCCGGCCGCCGATACAACCACCACACCAGCAGACCGAGCGCACCGTACAGCGCGAACATCGAGCGCAGCGCCGGTTGCGGCGGCATCTGCAGATGCGCAGTCAGCCACTGCGGCAGCGCGGCTGCCAGTGCACCGATCGCCGCAAACGATGTGCCTAGCACGCTGTAGCGGGCAAACAGCGAAGTGCGCGCGTGTCCGCTCGCCGACGCCGCCAAGCGCGTATGTTCGAGCGGGAGGAACACGCTGACGTCGCCGGAGCTCGGATTGAGCGTGCCGACGAACGCGACCACGAGCAGCGCCCCGAACGAAGACAGCACAGCGAATCCGGCACCGGTCACCACCATCAAAAGCGCGGCCGCCTGCAGCAGGCGGCGCGAGGCGAACCGGTGTCCCCAAGCTCCGACCGCGACGGTGGCCAAGGCCGAACCGAGCATGGTTGCGGTTGCCGTGATGCCGACCTGCAGCGTGTTCAGACCAATCGACAGCAGATACACCGGCAACAGCACCGCGATGTAGCCGTCCGCGAAAGCGCGCAGCGAGCGCGACGCCAGCACTGCAAATGCGTTTGGAGTGACGCCATCGGGCAAGAAGAGTGAGATGCCCAATCCCGCTTTTTGGTTCATCTTGATGAAAGGTGTCCAGTGCGTGCGATTGTCTCAGCAGCTGTTCTGCCCGCTGGTTACAGTTTCTTGCGATTCTCCGCGCGCAGCGAGGCCAGAGCGGAGGTACGATCCGCCTGTTCGCAAAGCAGCCAGGCAGGTTCAGGCACTCCGTATGGCGCGGTCGTTTCGCGCAGCGATTCTCACTTCTACCCGATACGCGCTGCTAATGGCGGGTTGCGCGCTGGCATCGGCTTGCTATGACGACGACAACTACAATTTCACCCCGTTCTGGCAGGATTCCGGTGTCGCCGTAGCCGACTTCGACGGCGACGGCAACCTGGACGTGGCGGTTGCGCAGACCTACGTCACCGGACCCGGGCTCAATGCGGGGTTCGTCACCATTTATCTTCAAACCGCTTCCGGTACTTTCGCGGCTCCGGTTCGCTATCGGGTAGGTCCCAATCCGTGGGCGCTGGCTGCCGGGAGCCTGGACGGCAGCGCCAACGTGGATCTGGTCGTCACCAGCCCGTCCACGGGTAGCGCCGACAGCGGCGAGATCGCGATCCTGCAGCACGACCCGGCCCATCCGGGTGCGTTTCTGGCAGCGCAGATCCTGGCGACCGGCGGCAGAGGCGACGCGGTCGCAATTGGAGATGTAACGGGCGATGGTCATCCGGATATCGTCGTCGCGGACGCGAACGTGACCGATTCGCACGCAATCCTGTTTGTGCAGAGCGCGACCAGCCCCGGAACGTTCGCGGCGCCGGTGTCGCTATCTCTGGGAACCAATCGAGGTTCGAACGACGTCACGATCCACGACATGGATAACGATGGTCGCGCCGACATTGTGCTTGCAACCAGCGACGGTGCTGCGATCCTGTACGACAACGGAGCCGGTGGCTTCGGGTCTCCCGTGTTGCTGCCGGCTGGAACCGATCCGCAAGGGGTGGCGGTGGCCGATCTGGACGGCGACGGGCGCCCTGATATCGTGATTGCCAACGCCGGCTCCTCGCCGATTGGGGGTTTCGGTGGCGCCAGCGTGACGATTCTGCGTCAGGTCGTTGCGGGCAGTTTTACCGCCTCCAGCGTCCCCGTTGCGGATGGCGCGGTACAGCCGGTCATCGCAGATCTGAATCACGATGGCCATCTTGACGTCGGCGTGCTGTCGTTCCCGTTCGGCTGCTGCAACATGCCGTCGCAGGTTTCCATCGTGCTGCAGAGCGCCAGCACTCCGGGAAGCTTCAGCGTGACGGCAACATACAACGCGCTGAATGCGAGCAATTTCATGGCTGCCGGCGATATCAACGGTGACGGCTTCGTCGATCTGGTCTTGAACAACCCGGTGAGCGAGCTGCTGCAGCAGCCAACGGCTCCAGGAACCTTCGCCCCCGCGAAGCCGCTTCCGTAGCGCGCGGCGCGACCTCAGCTGTGCTGAACCGGCAGCTGGGCGTCGTGCCAGGCCAGCATCCCGCCCTTCAGATTCGAAACGTCTTCAAAGCCGAGGCTGGTGAGGATCGCCGCCCCGGTCGAGCTGCGTACCCCGGAGCGGCAGACGACGACGATTCTGCTCTCGCGGTCCGGTCCCAGTTCGACGCTGCGGCCGGCCAAAGTCCGCAGCGGTATTAAGCGCGACCCTGGCACGTGACCCAGATTGCCGCGGAATTCGCTTTCCTCGCGAACGTCGATCACGAGAGGCACGGGCGGGTGCGCGAGCATTCGGTGCAACTCGAGCGGAGGAATCTGCCGTACCTCATTGAGCTGCGCGAGGCTCGGGAAGTTCAGAGCGTCATCGTCCAACGCGGACTGGTTCGGCTGCAGCACTTCCTGGATCCGATCGGGTAGCGGCAACTGCAGCGACTGCATCAGCGCGACATAGCCCTCGCGAGTCTGGCCCGCTAATCTGGGGTTCATGCGGCGCTCCTCGCCGATCGTCGACGCGCTGTTTCCCCGGTAGTCGTGCGACGGCAGCACGACCGTGTCCTCGGGAAGCGCAAACAGCTTCCCGATGATGCTGTCGTACTGCGAAGCGGGATCGCCGCCCGCGAAGTCGGCGCGGCCGGTGCCGCGGATCAGCAGTGTGTCACCGGTGAATACCGAGTTGCCCGCCAAGATGCACATGCTGTCGGGAGTGTGACCGGGCGTCGACAGGAAACGCAGCGTCAGCGAACCGACCGCCAGTGTGTCGCCGTCGGAAACATGCAAGTCGACTCGCGGCGCGGGCGCATTGCGGTCCATCACCACAGTGGCGCCGGTAAGGTCGCCGAGCTCGAAACAAGCGGTGCGATGGTCGGCGTGCGTATGAGTGTCGATCACCGCTTCCAGCTTCAGCTGCAGGTACGACAGCATCGCAAGGTAGCGCGCAATGTGGTCGCGTACCGGGTCGATCAGCGCAGCGGCTCGATCCCGCTCGCATGCAAGCAGGTACGTCTTGCACTTGCCGCGGTTCAGCTCTCTGACGAGCATCCGTGGCCTCCTATCGGCACCTCCGGAGGGCTGCATTGTACGGACGCAGGCACGCCGTTCGTTCGGCGGCCGCCTTGCCGAACGTGTCGAGCGAGTCGAACGCACCGCGCCGAGCTTTGACCGTCGTCAAGAGGATGGGAATCAATACGGGGCAAACTGGCGACGGTCGAAACGAGCATCCATTGCGAAAAGCGGTCAACCCGGGGGAGTTGATATGAAGCTTTGCCACGGTGCAAGTGCCACGCTGTTGCTGGTCAACGTTCGCCGCTCAGGCGGACACCCTCGGCGCCGAATCGGATCGGGTCGAGCGGGCAGTTCATGTGTGCGCGGCCTGTCATGGGGAGGGTGGGCGCAGCGCCGCGGCAGTATTTCCGAGCCTGGCCGGGCAGATGCCGCTGTACCTCATCGCACAGCTGAAGGATTTTCGCAGTCAGGTTCGCGCCGAAAGCGACGTGCAGGCGTACATGTGGGGAGTTTCCGCGCTGCTGGACGATTCGATGATCGGGCAACTGGCCGACTACTACGCGAGCCAGATGCCGGCCCCGGGCCACGCTGGCAATCGCAACCTGGTTGAGGCGAGCCGCAAGATTTATCAGGAAGGAATTCCCGCACGCGCGGTGCGCGCGTGCGCGAGCTGCCACGGCGATCACGCGGAAGGAGCCTCGGTATTCCCGCGTCTGGCCGGACAGCACGCCGACTACGTGTACCGCCAGTTAAAGGTGTTCGCCACGCGCCTGAGGCCGCACGGGGTTTTGATGAAGAACGAAACCGCGCAAATGTCCGAGCACGAGTTGCGCGCGGTCGCGCAATACGTGCAATCGCTTTGAAGCGGATGCGGGCGCCCTGAGGGTGCCAAGCCTGCCGCCATTACACCCACCACGACCCACCGCCAGGTTTGCGTTCGGCGCGGCGGCGCGCCATGATGTTCGCCTTCAGCGCGGTCGGCGGTGCGGTGGCGCCGGCCGGTGGTGCAGGGGCGGACATGGCGCGGGGACGGATCGGGTGGATCGGGCGGTTCGTTGCGACGGCACTCGTGGCGGGCGCCGCAGGGCTGGTTGCAGCACAGGCGGCAGCCCCGCGCGTTGACGTCTTGGTTCTCGATGGCATGATCAGTCCGGCGACGGCGGAGTTTTTTTCGCGCGGGCTGGCGCGTGCACAATCCGACGGCGCCGAGCTTGTCGTGCTGGAGCTGGATACCCCCGGCGGCCTCGACACATCGATGCGGGCCATCATCAAGGAAATCCTGAGCTCGACAGTGCCGGTGGCGACCTGGGTCGGCCCGAACGGCGCGCGCGCCGCCAGCGCCGGCACGTACATCCTGTATGCCAGCCACATCGCGGCGATGGCGCCGGCATCGAACCTGGGAGCGGCCACGCCGGTGGCGATCGGGGCGGGAACCCCGGAGGCGCCCTCGCCCTCGCAGCCGGGGCCGTCCGGGCACCCCGGGAGCGCGCCGGGGCCGATCGACACGATGCACGAGAAGGTGGTCAACGACGCAGCCGCGTTCCTGCGCAGCCTGGCACAGTTGCGCGGGCGAAATGCCGAATTCGCCGAACGCGCGGTGCGGCGCGCGCAGAGCATGTCCGCGCAGGAGGCGCTGCGCGCAGGCGTGATCGATTTGATTGCGAAGGACATCGACGATCTGCTTCGCCAGCTCAATGGTCGTGAGATCACGATCGGCGCGTCCAAGGTCCGCCTGACTCTGGGCGACGCCCAAGTGGTGACGACACATCCCGACTGGCGAACCGGCGTTCTCGCGTTGCTGTCGAATCCGACGCTCGCTCTGGTGCTGATGATGCTAGGGGTTTACGGTCTGTTCGTAGAGGTGGTCCACCCGGGAGCGGCGGTCCCTGGCGTGGCCGGGGCGATCTGCCTACTGCTGGGTCTGTACGCGTTGCACCTTCTGCCGGTAAATTGGACCGGTGTCGCCTTGATCTTGCTCGGAGCGGCGTTGATGATTGCCGAGGTGTTCCTTCCGACGTTCGGGGTGGTCGGGATCGGTGGCATCGTGGCGCTGGTGGTCGGCGGGATGATGCTGATTAACACGGATGCGGGCGGAATGAGGATCCCGTTCCCATTCCTGGTCGGCGTTGCCCTGGTAAGCGCGGCGGTGATCCTGGGATTCGGCAGCTTCGCGCTGCGTGTTCGCCGCCGACCGGTGGTGAGCGGACGGGAGGGGCTGATCGGCGCCCAGGGAGTCGTGACGGTGGTCGACGATCAGGGCACATGGGCCCGCGTGGAAGGCGCTTCGTGGCAGGTTCGCAGCCACGAGCCGCTGGCAGCGGGAACGGCAGTGCGGGTCGAAAAAGTCGACGGCCTCACGCTCGAGGTGAGCGCCGCCGGACAACCGCGGAGCTGATGATGTTCTTCCAACTGCAATTCGGTTTTGGCGTGGTAGTGGTGGTGGCCTTGGCAGTCGTTCTGTCGGCGCTGCGGATTCTGCGCGAGTACGAGCGCGCAGTCGTGTTTCTGCTGGGGCGCTTCTGGCGGGTGAAGGGGCCCGGCCTGGTGATCATCATCCCCGGTGTGCAGCAGATGGTCCGGGTCGATCTGCGGGTGGTGACGCTGGACGTGCCTCCGCAGGACGTGATCTCACGCGACAATGTGTCGGTGAAGGTCAACGCTGTGTTGTACTTCCGCGTCGTCGATCCGCAGAAAGCGATCATCCAGGTGGAAAAATTTTTGACGGCGACCAGCCAGCTCGCCCAGACCACGCTGCGCGCGGTACTTGGCAAGCACGAACTGGATGAGATGCTGGCAGAACGCGAGCGGCTGAATCTGGATATCCAGCGGATTTTGGATTCGCAGACCGACGCGTGGGGCATCAAGGTCACGAACGTCGAAATCAAGCACGTGGATCTGAACGAATCGATGGTTCGCGCGATCGCGCGGCAGGCCGAGGCCGAGCGTGAGCGCCGCGCAAAGGTGATCCACGCGGAGGGCGAGAAACAGGCGGCGAAGACGCTGCTGGAGGCGGCGCAGATGCTGGCGCAGCAGCCCGAGGCAATGCAGTTGCGTTACCTGCAGACGTTGACGCAGGTCGCCGGCGATCGAGGGTCGACGATCGTGTTCCCGCTGCCGATGCATCTGTTTCAGGCGATGATGGGTCCCAAGACTTCGGCCTAAAACCGGCAGGCGGCCGCGTCCAAGCAGCGGCTACAGGCGGGTGTCCGGAGTCGGTAGCGTCCTCAAGCCGCGAATAACGGGCAGGCGCCACGCGAAAATCACCATCAGCAGCGTCGTGATGCCGCTGGCGAGCAAAGTGGCACGCAACCCGAAGTGCTCGCCGATCCAGCCGCCCAGCAAGGCACCCGGCCCGGCGGGCAGCAGGATCAGCCAGCGCATCGTGCTCGTCATCCGCCCCAGCATCGGCGTCGGCGTGACGGCCTGCCGCAGCGCCAGGAAGTTGATGAAGATCAGCACTGCACCGGCGCCGTACAGGAACAGCATCGTGGTGAAGACAACGATTCCCAGCGTGCCGGTGGGGGACAGCGCGAGAGCCAGCCATCCCACCGCAGCGACACCGCAGCCCAACACCAACGCCGGGCCCGGGCCGATGATTCGCACGATGCGGCTGCCAAACGCGCTCGTTAGGATCGTCCCGGCTCCAAGCGCGACATAGCTCAAGCCGACGGATCGTTCGGACAGCCCCAGGATGCGGGTACCGAACAGGATCTGGATTGCCAGCGTGCCTTGGAAACAGAACTCGAACGTGCCGACGATCGCGGCCATCGTCGTCAGCAGGCGGTGTCGGGCGACAAACCCGAAGCCGCTGCGCATCGCCGGCCAGAACCGGTCGGGCGGATGCGGCTGTTCGCGCGGAATGCGGATGCCGCGCAGGATCAGCGCAGAACCGATCATCAAAATGGCGTCCGCCAGCAGTGCGAGCGGAGCCCCGGTGAGCCGGATTAGCACTCCGGCAGCTCCTGGGCCCATGACTTCGGCGGTCGACGACGCGAGCGCGTTCCTGGCGTGCCCCTCGACCAAGCGTTCGCGCGGAACGACCTGCGTGAGCACGATCTGCCCCGCGCTGCCGGCGGTCGTGTTCACTGCGCCGATCGCAAAGGCGACGATGTACAAAAGGGGCATCGAGAGGCTGTCGAACCACCACGCGAGCGGCACGCACGTTACCGCGCAGGCGATTGCGAGCTCGCCCAGGACGTACACCGGTAGTTTGCGGATCCGATCGAGCCAGACCCCGCTGGGCAACGACAGCAGCGCAAAGGGCACGATTTCGGCGGCGGTGAGCGCGCCCATCTGCGTCGGCGATGCCTGCAGCAACACTGCCGCCGTCAACGGCAACGCAAGCAGCGTCACCTGGCCACCGAACGAGCTGATCAGGATCGAAGTCCATAGGCGCCGGTAGGTACGGTCGAGCAGCAGATCGTCGGCGCGCAACGCCAGCCGCAGCCATCCGCGTTGCGGGCGTTGCGAGACTTCCGGAGTGTTCACCGCTGGAGCCGGCCCGCCGGCCGCAAACCGCTGCCCCGAAGCGCCGCGGGCGACGATAATCCGTAGCCATCTCGCACAAGAAATCGGAGGGCTCCGCGATGCAGATTCATCTTTTCGTCGTGCGCCTGCTGGTCGCGCTCGCGCTGGGGGTGATGATTGGGGCCGAGCGCCAGCTGCGGCAGCGCCTGGCAGGGCTTCGCACCAACGCGCTGGTGGCGGCCGGCTCGGCACTGTTCGTGCTGGTGGCGGCGTTCTCGAACGACGCCGAGGCAAGTGCGCGCATTGCCGCGCAGGTAGTTTCTGGGATCGGCTTCCTCGGCGCCGGTGTGATCATGCGCGAGGGCCTGAACGTTCGCGGTCTGAACACGGCAGCCACTCTGTGGTGTTCGGCAGCGGTCGGGGTGTTGGCCGGTCTGGGACAACTCGTCGAAGCAACCGTCGGTGCGCTCGCCATTCTCGGCGCCAACATCTTGCTGCGCGGACTGACCCAGCGCATCAACCGGCAGGATGTCAAGAGCGCCACCGAACTGGAACACCGCTACCGGTTGACAGTGACCTGCCGCGAGGAAGATGAGGTGCGCGTGCGCACCTTGCTGCTGCACACGGTCGCCGGCATGTCGCTCGTGCTTCAGTCTCTGACCAGTGAGGACGTGGACGGGACGCCCGGGCGCGTCGGGGTCAGCGCGGAACTGACGGTCGCTGCGGACAACCAAGCGCAGCTCGAACAGCTTGTGAGCCGCATCAGCTTGGAAGCCGGAGTGAGCTCGGTGCGGTGGGCGATCGTCAAGGAGGCTGGCGAGTGAGCGGCGATGCTAGGCAAGCGGCTCCAGGATGCTGACGTAGTTCGCAACCGCGGCTCCACCCATGTTGAACACGCCGGCCAGCCGTGCATCGCGCAACTGCATGTCGCCGGCGCCTCCGGTGAGTTGCATCGCGCACAGCGCGTGCATCGAAACCCCGGTGGCGCCGATCGGATGTCCCTTGGCCTTCAAGCCGCCGGACACATTCACCGGCAGGCGGCCGTCCGGATATACGGTGCCTTCGTCCAGCACGCGCGCGCCGGCTCCGCGGTCGGCCAAACCCATCGCCTCGTACGACAGCAGCTCGGCGATCGTGAAGCAGTCGTGCACCTCTGCCAGCGACAGATCCTGCAGGCGGCAGCCGGCCGCTTTCAGTGCCGCGCTCCACGCGCGGCGCGGCCCCTCGAACTCGGTGGCGTCGCGCCGCGACATCGGCAGCAAGTCGTTGACCTGAACGCGCGCACGGAAGCGCACTGCCCGCGGGAAGGAGCGGCTGGCGCTCTCTTCGGCCAGCACCAGCGCGACTGCCCCATCGGAAACCAGCGAGCAGTCGGTCTTGCGCAACGGCTCCGCGATGATCGGGTTTTTCTCCGACACGATGTTGCAGAAGTCGAATCCGAGATCTTTGCGCAGCTGCGCGTACGGATTGCGCACGCCGTTGCGGTGATTCTTGGCGGCAATTTTGGCCAGCGTCGCGCGGTGGTCGCCATAGCGCTCGAAGTATTCGCGCGCCATCTTGGCGAAGATGCCGGGGAAGGTCATTCCGGAATTGGCCTCTTCCTTCACGTAGGAGCAGTTGGCGAGCGCGCGCGTGACATCGTCGCCGCTGACCGCCGTCATCTTCTCGGCACCGACCACCAGCGCGATGCGCGCACGCCCCGCCTCGATCGCGTCGCATGCGGAGTAGATCGCAGCCGAACCCGACGCGCATGCGTTCTCGACCCGTGTGGAGGGCTTCCATCGCAGTGCCGGATCGGTGTTGAGCACGAACGACGAGCAGAAACTGTCGGGGATGAAGCCGCCGTTCAGATTGCCCAGCCAGGCCGCATCGACGTCCTGTCCCGAGACGCCCGCATGGTCGAGCGCACGCCGGCCCACCGAATCGATCAACCCCTCCAGGTCGAGTCCGTCATGACGGCCGAACTGGCCGTGGGCCCAGCCAACGATGCAAACGCCCATCGATTTTTCCTCGCAAATGCTTCTTCGCAAGCTGCAAGGCCAATAGCTTACCGAATCGTGCGCACCACTGCGTGAAGCTTGCGTGTCGCAATTGAACTGGCATGATTGTGCGGTCACGGACTCGTCGGGCTGCGCAAGCGTGGCTAGGGCATGAAATCGGGCGATCGGAATCGCGGCGCCGGCAAGGTATTCCTGGTCGGCGCGGGACCCGGCGACCCGGAACTGGTGACGCGCAAGGGTGCCCGCCTTCTGGCAGCTGCCGACACCGTCGTCTACGACCATCTGGTTGGCGAGGCTGTGCTCGATCTTGCTCGCGCCGAAGCCGAGCGAATCTATGTGGGCAAGGAGCCGGGCCGCCATGAGTTGCCGCAGGAAAGCATCAACAGCCTGCTGATCGAGCGCGCGCGTGCGGGCCGGTGCGTCGTGCGGCTGAAAGGCGGCGATCCGTTCGTGTTCGGCCGCGGCGGGGAAGAAATCATCGAGCTGGCAGCGGCCGGAGTGCCGTTCGAGGTCGTCCCAGGCGTCACGGCCGCCAGCGCAGCCGCAGCGTATGCCGGAATGCCGCTGACCCATCGCGGTCTGGCGCGCGCTTGCATGCTGGTTTCCGGCCACCTGACAGACGGCCAGGTCGATGTCGACTGGGAGGCACTGGCGCGGCCGGGACAGACGATCGCGGTATACATGGGAATCGGAGCGATCGGCATCATCTGCGAACGCCTGATTGCCCATGGCCTCGACGCCGGCACGCCGGCGGCAGCGATCCGCAATGCTTCGGTCGCGTCGCAACGGACGGTGGTCGGTACGCTAGCGGATTTGCCGGCGCGCATCGCGCGTGCGCAGCTCCAATCTCCGGCGATCGTGATCATCGGCGAGGTCGTTCGTTTGAGGGAACGGCTGGCGTGGCTCGAACGCTGAGTGCTAGCATCAGCCGAAAGCACCAAGCCCCAACTGCACGAGCTGCAAATCCAACGCAGGGAGCGTCGCGCCATGAGCAACATCGAATCCGTACTGCAGGAAACGCGGGTCTTCGAACCGAGTTCCGAAATGGTTCGCAATGCCGCCATCTCCGGCATGGATGCCTACCGCGCGCTGTGTGCCGAGGCGCAGCGCGATCCGAACGGATTCTGGAGTCGCCTGGCGAAGGAAAACGTGCTTTGGCGCAAGCCGTTCACCCGCGTGCTGGACGAAAGCAACCCTCCGTTTTACCGCTGGTTCGAGGACGGAGAGCTCAATGCTTCCTACAACTGCCTGGACCGCAACCTGACCAACGGCAACGCGGAAAAGACGGCGATCATCTTCGAAGCCGACGGCGGAGAAGTGACGAGGATCAACTACCGCGACCTGCACGCGCGCGTGTGCCAGCTGGCCAATGGCTTGCGGTCGTTCGGCTACAAAAAGGGCGACCGCGCCATTATCTACATGCCGATGTCGATCGAAGCGGTGGTCGCGATGCAGGCGTGCGCGCGCCTCGGCGTGATCCACTCGGTCGTGTTCGGTGGTTTCTCGGCCAAGTCGGTGCACGAACGGATCGTCGGCGTGGGCGCTTCGCTGGTGATCTGCACCGACGAGCAAATGCGCGGCGGCAAACCGATCGCCTTGAAGCCGGCGATCGACGAGGCCTTGGGCGAGGGTGGTTGCGAAGCCGTACGCAAGGTCGTCGTGCACCGGCGCACCGGCGGCAAGGTCGGCTGGACGGCAGGCCGCGATGTGTGGATGCACGAATTGATGGCAAAGCAGCCGACTGCGTGCGAACCCGAATGGGTCGGCGCCGAGCACCCGCTGTTCGTGCTCTACACCTCCGGATCGACCGGCAAGCCCAAGGGGGTGCAGCACTCCACCGGCGGCTATCTGTTGTGGGCGATGCTCACGATGAAGTGGGTGTTCGACATCAAGCCGTCCGACGTGTTCTGGTGCACGGCCGATGTCGGCTGGGTCACCGGCCACACCTATGTGTGTTACGGACCTCTGGCAACCGGAGCGACCGAGATTCTCTTCGAGGGCGTTCCGACGTACCCCGACGCGGGCCGCTTCTGGCGCATGTGCCAGGATCACAAAGTCAGTGTGTTCTACACGGCGCCGACCGCGATCCGCTCGCTGATCAAAGCCAACGACGTGGCCCCTGCCACGCATCCGACCAAGTACGACTTGCGCAGCCTGCGGATCCTGGGATCCGTCGGAGAACCCATTAATCCGGAAGCGTGGATGTGGTACTACAAGAACGTGGGCTCTTCGCGCTGCCCGATCGTCGATACGTTCTGGCAGACCGAAACCGGCGGGCACATGATTTCACCGCTGCCGGGCGCTACGCCGCTGGTCCCGGGGTCATGCACGCTGCCATTGCCGGGAATCGATGCATCGATCGTCGATGAGGCCGGGCACGACGTTCCGAACGGACAGGGCGGCCTGCTGGTGGTCAAACGCCCCTGGCCGGCGATGATCCGTACGCTCTGGGGCGATCCGGAGAGGTTCAAGCAAGCGTACTACCCGGGCGAGCTGGGTGGACACCTGTACCTGGCAGGCGACGGCGCGATTCGCGACAAAGCCACCGGGTATTTCACGATCGTCGGGAGGATCGACGACGTGTTGAATGTCTCCGGCCACCGGATGGGAACGATGGAGATCGAATCGGTGCTGGTGGCCCATCCGATGGTGGCGGAGGCCGCTGTCGTCGGCCGGCCGGATGAACTGACCGGCGAGGCCGTGTGTGCTTTCGTCGTGCTCAAACAGACCCGTCCGAACGCAGAACAGGCGCCGGCGATCGCGAAGCAGTTGCGCGACTGGGTCGCGAAGGAAATCGGCGCGATCGCCAAGCCCAAGGACATTCGTTTCGGCGACAACCTGCCCAAGACGCGATCCGGCAAGATCATGCGGCGCTTGCTGCGTTCGATCGCCAAGGGAGAAGAGATCAAGCAGGACGTGTCGACGCTGGAAAATCCCGCCATCCTGGAACAGCTAAGAGTGGTCCAGTAGTCTCCCGATTTCCCGGAGAGGTGGCCGAGCGGTTGAAGGCGCACGCCTGGAACGCGTGTATAGGTCAACAGCCTATCGAGGGTTCGAATCCCTCTCTCTCCGCCAATTTTATCGTTTTAATTCAATAGGTTACTGAACACTCGCGAAGGTGCGCCGCTGGGCGCATCGGCGGTTGATCGGCGGACAGGCCGCCTCGCAGCCCGTGTCGGGCTCTCGCCGAGCGGATCAGGCCCTCCAGATCACGGACCCTGCGAGGAAATAACGCCGACCGCACGCTAACACGGCCGGCTGCGGTGGCGCTTGCGCGGCGACAATTAGATTTTCCGGGCGTATCGCCTCACCGGAGAAAGGTTGGCGGCCTGCCTCACTCGGGATGGTACCCAGGTTGACGCTGGAGATCGCTTTTTCCGGATTCCCGATTATCTCCGCCAATGATTGCCAAGATCCCACTACGGTAGTATAAAGGTGGGATGAAAGCTAAGACTTCCCTAACCCTATCCGAGGACCTCGTCGCAAGCATAGACAAAATGGCGGGCCCGAAGCTCTCCCGTTCTGCGTATATCGAGCAGATCCTGCGAGAATTCGTCAATCGTCGTTCCCAGGCCCAGAGAGACGCCAGAGAGGTTGCGGCAATCAACCGCCATGCGGCAGAGCTCAATGCCGAAATGAGCGATGCCCTGACATTTCAGGCCAATTCGGCGGATGAATGAAGCGGGGAGAGTTGTACCGGGTGCGGCGGCCGCCCGGTGACCCGAAGCCGGCCCGCGTATTCGTTGTCGTGAGCCGTCAGCCCCTAATCGATTCGACGTACTCGACTGTAATCTGTGCCCCGGTGTTCACGCAGTGGCACGGGCTACCGACGCAGGTCGCTGTAGGCACCGGCGAAGGCCTCAAGCACGAAAGCGCAATCCAGTGCGACGGTCTAATGAGCCTTGAGAAATCAAGATTGACCGATTACGTCGGCGAACTTGCGGGCGATAAGCTGCGTGATCTCGACGATGCCTTGCTCGTCGCGCTCGGGATTCCCGCAAGCACACGCCCGCCGGCGTGAGCCGCACCGTTGATCGTCCGGCACGCCTAGTTTTCTTCAAGTATGTATTTTGGGACCATGGACGGGCACTTGGCGAGAGGAATGAGGTCACGCTGTTACCCTTGCCCGGCGACCTTTGCATTGCCTTGGAAAGATCGAACTACCCATTTGCGCCCAGCGTCGGCCGTCCGATGCGGATCGGGAAAGAGGATCGGGAAAGAAATCAACACCACGGTTGGACCGTTTCCGCGACTCGTATCCCCCGCGAGCGACGAATCGAACTAACAGGGGCCGGCTCGCCGTGATCGGAGCTGGCCTTGAAAACCTCTCTCTCCGCCAATACAGCCTTGACAATTACTGCCTGGGCAGTATATACTCGCGTTGGCACATAGTTCCAGCCACACTAAAGCCCTCCGATGGGTGCTTTCTACACAGCCGAAACTTTCACGGCCACGCGCAACGTCTTCCGCTTGATCTCGAGGGTCAAAACCGAAGCGCTCGCCGCGCTTGAGGAGGAGTTGGCGAAGGACCCAGAAGTCTCTGCCCTTGAAGTCACTGCGGCGCAGTACGTAATCATCGCGACGCTGGCAGAGCAGGAGGCGTTCTCCTCCGCGCAGCTGTGCAAGTTCTTCTCCTATGACGCAGGCGCGATGACGAGAATGGTGGACCGCCTGGAGGCTAAAGGCTTGGTGCGGCGCGAGCGCGACTCGGAAGATCGGCGCTTGGTGAATTTGGAACTCACGGAATCCGGCAAGGCTTTGTTTCCAAAGATGAAGTTACTTTCGATGCAGGTGCAGAACCGATTCCTGGTCGGGCTGAGCCAGCAGGAAGTGCAGCAACTGGAGAAGACGCTGCAGAAGATTTTGGCAAATACTTGATTTTTTTTGCCTTTCAATCTGCCTAGGCAGTGGCAGCTAGGGCAGTGTGGGCTTTGGCAGGAGAAGACCAAATGACGACGCCGATGCGACGCCGAATTTCGAGCAAAGCGCTTCCCGCCGCCGCTGCGGCGCTGGCGTTCCTATTGGCGGGTTGCGCAAGCACCGGCGGTCTGCACACCGACGCATCGCTTCGCAGCGCCGATCTTCTTGCCGCTGACAAAGCGCTCGGGCAAACGCCACTCGATCCTGCGCTCTGGCCCGCGGAAAACTGGTGGGCAGGCTTCGGCGATCCACAGCTTGATCAGCTGATCGACGAGGCGCTGAAAGACAGCCCGAGTCTGAGAGCGGCGGCAGCGCGAGTGCGGCAAGCGGGGGCCCTCGCGAACGAGAGCGGCGCTGCACGCAGCCCGAGAGTGGATTCCTCGCTGTCCGCCACGCGCGAACGCTTCTCGGCGAACGGACTCATCCCTCCGCCATTCGCAGGCGGCTGGGGGACTCTGGGCGACGTGCAGGGGACGCTAAGTTGGGACCTCGATGTATGGGGCAAGAACCGCGCCGCGTTCGAACAAGCTCTGGGGCAAGCGCGCGCCGCCGAAGTCGATGAGCAGGCGGTGAAACTGGCACTCTCGAGCAGCATCGCACACGCGTACGTGCAACTGATGCGCGGCTACCAGCAGCTGGACGTGGCGCAAGCGACCGTCGAGCAGCGCGAGCGGACGCTGGCGCTGACGCGTGACCGCAACGCCGCGGGAATCGACTCGAAGCTCGAACTGAAACAGGCCGAAGCGGCCGTGCCGGCAGCGCGCGAGCAAGTCGCCCAGTGGGAAGAGCGCATCGCGCTGGCTCGCAACCAGATCGCGGCGCTGATGGGACAAGGCCCCGATCGGGGCGCCGCAATCGAGCGGCCAGCCGCGATGACGGACCGCCAGCCTGAAGCCGGCGCGCTGCCGTCGCGCGTGCCGTCGCAACTGCTGGGACACCGTCCGGACGTCGTGGCGCAGCGCTGGCGCGTGGAGGCGGCGCGCCGGGGCATTGACGTGGCAAAGGCGCGCTTTTACCCGGACGTGAACCTGACCGCGTTCATCGGCTTTCAGAGCCTTGGCGGCTCGAGTCTTCTCGCCCTCGAAAATCGCGAAGCGGGGGCTGGGCCGGCGCTCAGTTTGCCGCTGTTCGACGCTGGCCAGCGGCGGGCCCAGCTGGCTGGCGCGGACGCCCAGTACGACGAGGCGGTCGAGCAATACAACCAGACGCTTGCCGACGCGTTGCGAGAGGTTGTGGATCAGCTCGATACGCTGCGCAGCGTCTCGCACCAACGCATCGAGGAACAGCGGGCGCTCGCGTCGTCGCGAGAGGCCTACGACCTGGCGCTGCTGCGCTATCGCGAAGGCATCGGCAACTACCTGCAGGTCCTGAGCGCCGAGGCGCCGCTGCTGGAACAGGAAGGACTCGAAGTCGACCTGCGCGTACGCGCGCTGGACGCATCGATCGAATTGAATCGCGCGCTGGGAGGCGGGCTGGAACCTTCCGCCCCGCTCGCAGCGGTTTCGCGTGATTCCGGATCTCGCTAGGAGGAGCATTGCCATGAACGCTGAACAAAACTCCGCAAAGCTGGAAACGATGTCGCGCCGGCGCAAGCTCTGGCTGATGCTGGCGAGCGGAGCGGTCGCGCTGGCGGCGATCGCGTACGGGACATACTGGGCGCTGGCGCTGCGTTTCGAAGAAATCACCGATGACGCCTACGTCGGCGGCAACGTCGTCCAAATCACGCCGCAAATCTCGGGGACCGTGGTTGGGATCGACGCCGACAACACACAGTTCGTGAACGCCGGGCAGACGCTGGTGCAGCTGGACCGCGCCGACGAAAAAGTCGTGCTCGACCGCTCCGAAGCACAGCTCGCTCGCGCGGTGCGCGAAGTGCGCAACCTGTTCGCGACCACGGGCCAGCTACAGGCGACTTTGCACCAGCGCGAGGCGCAGCTCGCGAACGCGAGTCAGGATCTGGCGCGACGCGAACGCTTGGGCGACACCGGGGCGATTTCGGGCGAAGAGCTGCAGCACGCTCGCGACGTGTATCAGGAAGCGCAAGCCGCGGTCGCCGCGGCACGCGAGGAGCTGGCTGCCAATCGCGCGCGCGTGGACGGCACCACGATCGAGGATCATCCGGACGTGCGCAATGCGGCGGCGGCCGTGCACGCGGCGTACTTGGATTACGCGCGCACCAATCTGCCCGCACCTGTCTCGGGTTTTGTCGCACAGCGCAATGTGCAGCTCGGCGAGCGCGTCGGGCCGGGCGCGCCGCTGATGGCGGTCGTTCCGCTCGATCAGGTCTGGGTCGACGCCAACTTCAAGGAGCCGCAGCTCGCATCGATGCGGGTCGGACAGCCGGTGAAGCTGACCGCTGACCTGTACGGAGGCAGCGTCACCTACCACGGTCGGATCGCCGGCTTCAACGCCGGAACCGGCTCGGCGTTCTCGCTGCTGCCGGCGCAGAACGCAACCGGCAACTGGATCAAGATCATCCAGCGCGTGGCCGTGCGTGTTGCACTCGACCCGACCGAGCTGGCGGCTCACCCGCTGCAGATCGGTCTTTCGATGCAGGCACAAGTCGACACACATGATCGCTCCGGAGCCAGGCTGCCCGAGCTGGCGCAAAACGTCCGGTCCTATTCGACCGACGTCTTCGGTTCGCCCGATAAGCTGGCCGATCAGACGGTCCGACAAATCATCGCGCTGAATCAAGGTGGCAGCGCTCCTACCGGCGGCGCAAACCGCACGGCGGCCGACGGAACGGTCGAAAGAAGCGCCGATCGCCTGGCTGCGACCAACCGCTCTGCGGTGCTGCTGCCGATCCCGGCGATCGAAATCGTTCCGGCCGGCCGGGCGATGTAGCCATGGACGCCGCCCAACCCTTGGTGGGGCGCCGGCTGCTGGTCGGCTCGGTCGCGCTGTCGCTCGCGACCTTCATGAACGTGCTGGACACGTCGATCGCCAATGTGTCGATTCCTTCGATCGCAGGCGATCTCGGCGTTTCGCCCGACCAGGGCACATGGGTGATCACTTCGTTCGGCGTCGCCAACGCGATCTCGCTGCCTCTGACCGGGTGGCTCACGCGCCGCTACGGTCAGGTCCGGCTGTTCACCGCCTCCGTGGCGCTTTTTGTCGTGGCGTCATTTCTGTGCGGACTGGCGCCGTCGCTGCAGACGCTCGTGCTGTTTCGTGTTCTGCAAGGCGCTGTGGCCGGGCCGATGATCCCACTGTCGCAGTCGCTGCTGCTGTCGAGCTATCCGAAGCAACAGGCTGGATCGGCCCTGGCGATTTGGGCCATCACGACGCTGGTGGCGCCGGTGGTTGGGCCGGTCCTCGGTGGTTGGATCACGGACAACATCTCCTGGCCGTGGATCTTCTACATCAACGTTCCGGTCGGAATCGTCGCCGGCTTGGCGACCTGGATCATTTACCGCCAGCGCGAGACGCCGACCCAGAGGCTGCCGATCGATAAGGTGGGCCTGGCGCTGCTGGTGATCTGGGTTGGGGCGATGCAGGTCATGCTCGACCAGGGCAAGGACCTGGACTGGTTCAACTCCGGTGTGATCGTCACGTTGGCGTTGGTCACGGTTGTGGGTTTTGTGTTCTTCCTGATCTGGGAGCTGACCGAGACGCATCCGATCGTCGACCTGAGCCTGTTCCGCCTGCGCAACTTCTGGACGAGCACTCTTGCCATCTCGCTCGGGTACGCGATGTATTTCGCCAGCGTCGTGCTGCTGCCGCTGTGGCTGCAGCAATACATGGGCTACACGGCAACGCTCGCTGGAGTGGTGCTCGCGCCCGTCGGAGTGCTGGCGATATTGCTGATGCCGCTGGTGGGGCGGAACGTGAACCGGATCGACCCACGCTTGTTCGTGACAGCCTCGTTCCTGACGTTCGCTCTGACCAACTACATGCGGGCACAATTCGATACGGATGCCTCGATCGCCGTGTTGCTGGTTCCGACCATCATCCAGGGCGCCGGCGTGGCGTGCTTCTTTGTTCCGCTGGTTTCTCTGTCTCTGTCGGGTCTGTCGGCCGATCGCGTGCCGGCATCGTCCGGCCTGCTGCAGTTCGCCAGGATTTCGGCGGGCTCGTTCGGAACCTCGATCGTTACGACCCTGTGGGATCGGCGCGCGACGCTGCACCATTCGCAGCTGATCGAGCATCTGACGGCAGGCAACGCACCGACTGAGCACTCGCTGCAGGCTTTGCATTCGCTGGGGCTGCAGTCCGATCAGGGCAGGGCGCTGCTGAACCGAATCGTCGATCAGCAGGCCTTCATGGCGTCCGCAGACGACATCTTCTACGCGTGCGCGCTACTGTTCCTGCTGCTGATCGCGGTGGTGTGGCTAGCCCGGCCGGCGCAAACTGCCGCGGCAGCGGGCGCGGCGGCCGCCGGTGCTCACTGACAACGGACCTTTCTCGGGAGAAGGTGTGACCATACCCCGTCGCTGGCTTGCTCTGGTCGTTTGTGTGCTCCTGTGTGGAGTCGTTGCTGCAGCGCAAGCCTCAGGGCCGTTCACGGACTATCGCTCCGAGGCGCCGGGCAACGTGCACAGGATCACGGTCGCAGATCTTCCCGCTCCGTACGCTACCCACCCGGCCGCCAACGCGGCGTCGATCGTGCCGCGCCCGCAAAATGCCTGGCCGAAGGCGCCCGCCGGCTTCAAGGTGGAGCTATTCGCCAGCGCTCTGGCGGAGCCGCGCGTACTGCGCAAGGCGCCCAACGGAGACCTTTTCGTGGCGGAGAGCGGGGCGGGCCGGATCCGCTTGCTGCGCGGAATCGGAGCCGATGGCAAGCCGCAGCGCAGCGAGATCTTCGCCGATGGGCTCGAGCGCCCGTACGGCATCGCGTTCTACCCCCCGGGGCCAAATCCGCAATGGCTGTACGTCGGCGACACGGGCGCGGTCGTTCGATACGCATACCGCAACGGGCAGTTGCGCGCTGGGGCGCCGGGCCAACGCATCGCCGTTTTACCCACCGGTGGGCACTGGACCCGCGACCTGCAGTTCTCGCAGGACGGAGCGACTCTGTTCGTTGCGGTGGGATCTGCATCCAACATCGACGATCCCGATACCACGGCCGGGGAAGCCCAGCGCGCCAACATCCTCGCCCTCGAGCCCGATGGCTCGCATCTGCGCGTCTATGCCTCGGGCATCCGCAATCCTTCCGGCCTCGCGATCGACCCTGCCAACGGCCAGCTTTGGTGCGCTGTGAACGAGCGCGACGGCCTGGGCGACGACCTGGTGCCCGATTACATCACGCACGTGCAAGCCGGCGGGTTCTACGGTTGGCCCTGGTGGTACATAGGCGGGCATCAGGACCCGCGCCTGGCGGGCAAGCGGCCGGAACTGGCGCGCTTGGCGATCGTCCCCGACGTGCTGTTGCAGCCGCACGACGCGCCGCTGCAGCTGACCTTCTATCAGGGCACTCAGTTTCCGTCGCAATACCGAGGCGATATCTTTGCCACCTCGCATGGCTCGTGGAACCGCTCTGTGCGCACCGGCTACGAAGTGGTTCGAGTGCCGGTGGATCCTGAGCGGAGGGCCCGCGGCGGATACGAGGACTTCCTTACCGGATTCGTCGTCGACGATGGCCACGTATGGGGCCGCCCGGTCGGCGTTACCGAGGCGGCCGATGGCTCGCTGATGGTCAGTGACGACGCTTCCAACTCGATCTGGCGGGTGAGCTACCCAGGTCCGTAGCCCCGCAGCTGCGGAGGCCGACAGCCCTGACGGGCAAGGGGACGGGCCCGCCGCTTTCGTCGCATCCGGGAGCCCCTTCGTCGCGCGCGGGTGTGATTGCGTCGCAACCCGTGGCGGGCAGCCGCTCGCCGAGCGACAATGCGCATCATCATTCGGCTTGAATCGATCCCGTCGATCATGGAAATGACGACCGCCCTTACGCAGCCGGCCGCACCTTCCCAGGCCGCCGAATCAACGCCGGCCGAGACTTTCGCCCGCAAGTTCCGGCGAATCTTCAACTTCACCACGGTCGCACTGGTGTTCTGGCTGTGTTTCACGTTCGTCGTCGCGTCTCTTTTGAAGCTGCTGGCGGTCATGAGCCTGGAAGAGTGGCTGTTCATGGTTGCCTACCTGACTCGCCAGTTTCTGGCCAGCGGCCTGCTGGCGCTCGCTGCGACCGCGCTTGGCAGCGCACTTCTGCCCGAGCGGCTCGGGCCGCGGGTGCGCTGGCCGGCGATGGTCGTGTTGCTGGTGATCGCTTCGAGCTTGTCGGCTTTCGTACGCCTGTGGATGTCCCGTTATCCGATGACGAGTCCGCGCGAGACGGCGTCGTGGTTCGTGGACGTAGTGGTTCTGTGGACGGTGATCGGAGTAATGGCTTACGGGCTGATCGGCTCGATCGGACGCCAGGCCGCCGCACGGCGCCGCCTCGGACAACAGATCGCAGAGCGCAGCGCGCTGGCGGCGTCCGCACTGGAGGCGCGCCTCACAGTGTTGCAGGCGCAGATCGAGCCGCACTTCCTGTTCAACACGCTGGCGAACGTTCGGCGCCTATGCGAGGTCGATCGCGAGCGCGGCCGCAACATGCTGGGAAGCCTGCTCGAATACTTGCGCGCCGCGCTGCCGGCAATGCGTCGCTCATCGACGGCGCTGGCTCAGGAGTTCGATCTGGTCCGTGCATACCTGTCCGTGCTGCAGCAGCGTATGGGAGAGCGGCTGCGCTTTGAATTGGAGCTGTCGGATCGACTGGGTGAAGTGCAGATTCCGCCGCTGATCCTGCCGACGCTGGTGGAGAACGCGATTCGCCATGGCCTCGGACCGCTGCCGGAAGGCGGCACCATTCGTGTGCGGGCGTGCCGGGAAGGCGATCAGGTGCTCGTGAGCGTGGCGGACGATGGCGCCGGCTTCCAAGGCACGTCCGGCTCCGGCGTGGGCTTGGCGAACACGCGCGCCCGCCTGGCGGCACGGTTCGGCGGTACTGCCAGCCTCGAGCTGCGCTCGAACGAGCCACGTGGGGTTGTCGTCGAAGTGCGCTTGCCGGCCGACCGCGTGCAAGCAGCTCCCGAACTCTACCCAGTATGAACGTCGCTGCGCACGAGGCGCCTTCCTCCGGCTTCCACTTCCGCTCAGCGCGAGCAACGATCGGTGCCGGCTGGAATGCGATTGTTTCGATCCGTTCCGCTGAATGGACGTGGGCGCTGCTGATCGCGCTGTTCGGAATATTGGTTCAATGTGCGTTGATGCTCGGCGAGAGCAAACCGTCGATCCCGACGTTAGATCTGATTCCGGTGTTCGAACAGGCCGTGATCAGCTGGATCACGCAGGTCTGTCTTGGTTTGTGCGCATGGGCGATTGTCGACCGCTCGGCGGTCCCAACCGAACGGCGGGCGGCGTGGCTCGCGATCGCCTTGGTGATCGCGGTCCTGGCGCAAGTAGCGCTGGTGTCGGCGCTGAGCGACCTGATGATCGGACGAATCGATCCGTGCGTGTTCTACGAATGCGACCACAAGGACATGTCGAAAGTGCCCTCGTGGCTGATGTACTCGGAGGCGAGCGGGCGAATGCTGATCTTGGGGTCGCTAGCGTTTGCATGGCTCGAAGCGCGCCGGCGCAATTGCGAGATCGAACGGCGCCTGCTTGCATCTCAGCAGGAGCGGGCCAGCCTGCAGCGCAGCGCCCTGGACGCGCGCTTGACCGCGATGCGTGCGCAGGTGGATCCGCAATTTTTGTTCGAGAGCTTGGCCGATGTGCAGGCGTTGTACGGCACGGACGCGGCTCGCGGCGCGGCGGCGCTCGACAGCTTGATCGTCTATTTGCGCACCGCGTTGCCGCGGCTGCGGACCGAGGGTTCGACGATTGGCGCCGAAGCTGCGCTGCTGGATTCCTGGCTCGCAGTGCTCGCAGCCCGCCGCAACGGTGTGCCGGCGCGCAGCATCGAGATCGAACCGGATTGCGCCGGTGCGCCGTTTCCAGCCACGGTTCTGTTGCCACTCGTGCAATGGGCCGTCGGCGATGGCGCGCGGCCGGCGTCGCAAGTACGGCTTCAGGTGGGCAAGCTGTCCGGTGAAGGAGCCGGGGCTCTGACGGCCCGGCTGCAGGTGCAGCCGGGCCGGGCCTGCAGTGCCGACGAAACTCAGCCGCAGCGCTTGCGCGAACGTCTGCAGGCGATCTATGGAGAAGCGGCTGTTCTGAACTGCGAATGCGTGCCGGCTGTGAACAGCGCCGCAGACGCGTCCGGCGACATGGTTACGGTTTGTTGGCCCGATGAAAGAGCCGAGCGCGATCGTCGCTGAGGATGAGCCGGCGCTTCGCGAACAGCTGATCGAGCAGCTGCGCGCGCTATGGCCGCAACTGAGAATCGCCGGCGCAGCCGCCGACGGCGTCGAGGCGTTGCGCCTGCTTGAGGAGCACCAGCCGGACATCCTTTTCCTCGACATCCAGATGCCGGGTGCATCCGGGCGCGAGGTGGCAAGGGCGGCTGCGGGACGCTGTCACATCGTATTCGTGACGGCGTTCGACCAGCACGCGGTCGAGGCATTCGAGCAGGGTGCGGTCGACTATCTGCTCAAACCGGTGATGCCCGCGCGACTGTTCGCAACGGTCAGCCGATTGAAAGAGCGGATTGGCGCTGCGCCGATCGACAGCGATGCGATGGAGTCGGTGATCGGGCAAATTGGTGCTTCGCCCGCGCGAAGCGCGCTGCGCTGGATCAACGCATCGGTGGGCCAGAATTTGCGCGTGATTACCGTCGACGAGGTGCTGTACTTTCAGGCCGACAACAAGTACACGCGGGTGGTGACCGGACAGGGTGAAGCGTTAATTCGCAAATCTCTGAAGGACCTGGTCGACGAGCTCGATCCGCAGCAGTTCTGGCAGATCCACCGCTCCACGCTCGTGAACGCGGCCGCAATCGACCGCATCGCGCGGGACATGCGCGGTCGCATGCTGGTTCACGTGAAGGGGCGCGCGGATACGCTGCTGGTGTCCGACAGCTACGCTCATCTGTTCCGCCAGATGTAGGAGCGTGCCGAATCGATTCGGCGCACCCTTTTTTCACCCCATTTCCCGCGCTTTGGGCCGTTGCCCGCTGAAATACTGGCTGGCCTGGAACGAAATGGGCGCGGCAACTGCGGCCGATTTACATGCCGTAACGCCAGTGACACGGCCGTAGCGGACGGATTGCCGCCCCCATCGTTACAGTGATCAGGCGTCGATTGGCGCCGGCGGTCCGCGCAACGGGCCGCAAACCACAGAATCTGGAGGATCTTCGTCATGAGTCAAGTCACACGCATGAGCCAGCGCGCGCTGATCGCCGTTATGTTTGCCGGTGCCGCCTCCGCGGCGTTTGCCGATGCTCCGGCTGCGGGCGCGGACGGGCAGTGGGCCAAGTCCCACCCGCGGCGCGACCAGGTCAATGACCGGCTCGCCAACCAGAACCGCCGCATCAAGCAGGAAGTGCGCGAAGGCGAGATGACCCACCAGCAAGCCGCCAAGCTGCATCAGCAGGACCGCGCGATCCGGAAGGAAGAGCGCACGATGGCCAGCACGAACAACGGGCACATCACGAAGTCCGAACAACGCGCGCTGAATCAACAGGAGAACCAGGTCAGCCGCGAAATCGGCCACTGACCGGCGCAAGCCGCCGGGCTCAATTACAGCTCCTGAAATTACAGCTCTACCGACGGCTAGAACAGCTCGACGTCGGCGGCCGACTCGGGGCGTTTCTCGAGTTGGCCGCCGCTGATCAGGGCCTCGTGGCAGCGCACCTGGTTGCGCCCGTGCTGCTTGGCGTAATACAGGGCCGCGTCGGCGCGATCGAAACACGTTACCGGCGGGTCCGCTGGCCCGATTCGCGTATAGCCGATGCTGATGGTCACTTGTCCGACCTGCGGAAACGAATACTCGGCGATCCGGCGCCGCAAGCGCTCCAGAGCCGCCTCGGCGCCTTCGGCCTGCATCCCCTCCAGAACGATCACGAACTCCTCGCCTCCGAAGCGGAACAGCTGATCGGAGTCGCGGAACGTCTGGCGCATCAAGCGCGCCACCAGCAGCAAAACGTCGTCGCCGAAAAGGTGCCCGTAGCGATCGTTGATCGACTTGAACAGATCGATGTCAGCGATGGCGAACCAGGCCGGACGACCGGCGCCGCCCTCGCGACCGACGATGCGATTGTGCTCGACGATCCTGCCGAAGCTCTGGTCGAACGTGCGGCGGTTCAGAAGCCCGGTCAGTGTGTCGCGCTCGCCGTAGTCGAGGATCGCCAGATGGTTGCCCAGCAATTTCAATACGCCGTTGATCATTCGCACGTCGCGCGGTTGCAGGCACTCGCGGTTGGGTCCCAATTCGACCTCGATCAAACCGGCGGCTGCCTGCTCGCCTGGAAGCGCAAACACCGTCCCCATCCGGTCGGTTGAGCCGATCTGATAATGGACCGGGTCGAGCGTCAGTTTGCACTCGTACCAGTGCGCATGGCCGCGCAACGCCGGCAATTCGCCCAGCGACTGCTTGGGGGGTGCGTGCTCGCGCCCGCAGGCGTCGATGCAGATCCGCTGCTCCACCCGATGCGTGCCGTTGTCGTCGATCAGGCGGTACACGGTGACCTTTTCCGCCCCGACAAAGTCGTGCAGCAGCCGGGCCATCGAAACGTCGATCTGGTCGCGATCGCGCTGCGCCGTGGTCAGCGCGAACGTCTCGATCAGTTTTGAAATCGCGTGCACTGCGTTTTCGTCGGCCGAGCAAATCCAATGCGAACCCGCCGTCCGACGTTGGGGACGGAGACGGGAACTCCTTACAAACTACCGGCAAGCAGGCGGGCCGATTGGCCGAACTGCCCAGCGATCAGACGCCTTTTAGGGGCAGTGCAATCCCGGTGTGGGGGCGATCCGAGCAGCTTGTACGCTCGACAAACTGCCGCCACGCGCGGGAGCAGTCAGCATGGCAACATCGGTCGCGGAGTCGACGAACGACGCGGGCAGCTGGTCGCGCAATGGTGCACCGGTCCGCGCGATCACCAGCGCGCCACAGCGCCGGATCATGTCCGGGTCGATCCACGGGGCCTCGCGCCAGTTCCCGTTGGGCAACACGGCCGGACGATCTGGCAGATACAAGGCGATCGAGCCGGCCTCCCAATCCGGTCCGAGCACAACGCGGATCGGTCCAGCCTGGTGTTGAGACCAGTGCTGTTGCGCCAGCGCGGCGAGCGATCGGGCGGCGAAGCGATGGTGTGGTCCAGGGTGAATCTGCGCCGCCGTGATATTCCAGGCGATCGCGCCCGCGTGACACAGGACGGTCGCCGCCAGTGCTTTGCCGAGCGGGATCTCCACGCTCGGGCGCATGCGACTGACCAGTAGCAGCGGAATCAACAGCGTGGTGCTCGCTCCCCAGTGATTTTGCGGTGCGACACCCGCGATCAGTACCAGCAGCACAATGCCGGCGGGCGGCACCAGAGCCAGCCACACCAGAGCGCGTTTGGCCTGTTCGGACCCGACCGTGTCAGCCGCGTCGGCTGCGTCGGTTCCGGGCGGCGCCGGCGATGTCTCTGGCGGTTGCGCCTGTGGCACGGGCCGGGAGGGGCGCGCAAGCCAGTGCGCCAGCGCCAGTGCGAGCAGCGCCGGGGCGAGGCGCGAGAGCTGCTGGCCGAGGAAACTGGCACAGGCGGTCGCGCGCTGAACCGCAGTCAGATCGGCGAGCAGGCTGTGGCCTGCGTACTCGAACGTGCTGAAGCCGTGATCAGCCGCCCACAGTGCGTGCGGGATCAACGGCAGCAGCGTCGCTGCGGATGCCAGCAGCAGATGCGCACCAAAGCGCGGCTGCCGATGTGCTCCCGCCGCAAGCAGCGCGGCGCCATTGGCGCACATCACCAGCCCCATCTGGTACTTCGTCAGCAGGCCAAGCGCCTGCGCCAACCCGAGAATGAGCCACGCTTGCCACCCGCCACCCCGTGCGATTCGCAGCACCGCCCACGCGCTCAGCGCGACAAACGGCAGCATCACGGTGTTGTGGTTCAGGAACGAACCACGTCCCATCAGGTAATAGTTCGCGCTCGACACGAGCAACGCGACCAGTGCTTTGCGAGGCTCCATCACCTCGGATGCGCAGCGCCAAAGCAGCAGCAGTGCTACCGCAACGCATGCCATCGCCAGCGCGTACGTCAGCGTCGCACTGGGCCCAAAGACGCCGATGGCCGCATGCAGCAGCCAAGTGGGCAACGGCGGGTGCTTGAAGTATCCCCATTGCAGCGCGTGCGACCAGTTCAGCTGTTCGACGTTGTCGCCGTGTGGGGCTGTCAAAAGAACGGCCGGCATCGCGGTCCAGACCGTGGCGCTTGCCAAAACGACAGCGAGCGCAAAAGCCGCGGAGCGAGGCTCGGATCGGGTCAAGAGGCGCGCTGCGAGCGGCGGGCCGGCGCCGTGGCTTGCTTGGACAGGTGGCGCTTGAACTGCTCCACTTCGCTGACAACCGCGGCGCGCACCGGCGGCTCCCACACGGAATGACCCGCTTCGGGTACGACAATGTAGCGGCAGCCTGGCCAAGCCCGGGCCAGATCGTCCGCGCTGACGATCGGGCACACCATGTCATAGCGTGCGTGCACGATCGAGGCCGGCAAATGCCGAATCCGATACATGTTCGACAGTAGCTGGTTTGGCGCGAGGAAGCACTTGTGCGCGAAAAAATGCGCCTCCAGTCGAGCCAATGCGAGTGCATCGTCCGCGAACTGCCGTATCAGCTCCGGATTGGGAACCAGCGTCGAGCAACTGCCTTCGTACTCGCTCCAGGCACGCGCGAACGGCAGATGCAGGCGTGGGTCGGGATCGAACAGCCGCCGCACATAACCGCGCAGAACGTCGCCGCGCTCGCGCTCCGGGAGCATTTCGACGAAGCGGCGCCAGGCCTCGGGATATATGTGGCGAGGGCCGTGGAAGAACCATTCGACCTCACTGGGTCGTCCGAGAAAAACTCCGCGCAGGATGAATCCCAGACAGCGCTGCGGCACCGTCTGCCCGTACGCAAGCGCCAGCGTGCTGCCCCAGGAGCCGCCGAACAGCAGCCACTGCCGCACTCCCAAATACTCGCGCAGACACTCCAGATCCTGGATCAAGTGCTGCGTCGTGTTGCCGGTGATTTCGCCCACCGGCGAGGAAGCACCTGCTCCTCGTTGGTCGTACAAAACGATGCGGAAGAAATCCGGATCGAAAAAACGACGGTGCTCGGGCGAACAGCCGCCGCCCGGTCCGCCATGCAGGAACACGACCGGAACTCCCCTCGGGTTGCCGCTGACCTCCCAGTACATCGTGTGGATGTCGTCGAGCGCCAGCATGCCGCTGTCGTACGGCTCGATCGGGGCATACAGGTCTGCGCGGGCATCCATGGATTAAGAACCGTTCAGTCGATCCTGCAGTCGCGGGCGCAACCGACTGGACGCGGAAGCCGGCCCGCTCGCCGGATTATGCCGGCTTGGCCCCCACAGCTTGCAATTTGCGATCAGGGTCCGGCTCACGCAGGGCTAGCCAAGACCCAAACATGGGGGGTAGGGTGTTCACTCGGCGGGCGCCTTGGTCTACGATGACGCTAGGTCCGAGTGGCTGGCGCAGGGGGTACGGCGATGAGAGTCAGCGACATCCTGAGGGTGAAGGGCAATGTGCTGTACACGCTGGGGCCGGAGCATGCGCTTTGGGCAGCGGTGCAGACGATGGCTGAGCACGACATCGGCTCAGTCGTCGTGATGGAAAACGGCCAGCTGGTCGGCATCCTGACTTTTCGCGAGATCATCAACACGATCCACCACAACGGCGGGCAGATCGGAAACGGCACGATCCGATCGGCGATGGACAACGCTCCGCAGACCGTGAAGCCGCAGACCGACGTGAACGAGGTGCGGCGGGTGATGATCGAGCGGCACGTTCGCTACATACCCGTCCTGGACGGCGGAACGCTTGCTGGAGTCATCTCTTTCTACGACGTCGCCAAAGCCGTTCTGGAGGAGCAGGGGCAGGAGAACCAGATGCTGAAGGCGTACATCGGCGATTGGCCTGAGCAGGAGAGCGTTAGCGGTTGATGCCGGCATCTCCTCGGGCAGGCGGCCCGAATCCGCGTCGAGCGCACATTGCGGTGGTCGGCGCCGGCGTGGCCGGGCTGGCCTGTGCTCGCTCGCTTGCTGAAAGAGGTCTGGCAGTCCGGGTGTTCGAGAGGGAGGCCCATCCGGGCGGACGCCTGGGGTCGCGCCGCCTCGACGGGCTGAGCTTCGATCACGGCGTTCAGTTCTTCACAACGCTCGACTCCCGTTTCGAGCCGGTGGTTCGCGGCTGGTTGTCCGCGGGAGTCGTCGTTCCCTGGGCCGCCCGCACCAAGGTGCTCGCGGCGCACGGTCAGGTCGAGGAGCTGCCGCGCCAGTTCCGTTACGTTGGCGTGCCGACGATGCAGGCTGTCGCCGACCACATGGCGCGCGGCCTGGACGTGCGCTTCGGTTCCGACGTGGGTCGGCTCGATCGGCGCGGAGGTCTTTGGACGCTGTTCGACCGGCAAGGTGCTCCCATCGACGACGCCGGCTTCGACAGAGTCGTACTGGCGGTGCCGTCGCCGGTGGCGGCGCACCTGCTTCCCGCCGACTCGAAGCTGTCGCCACGCGTGCAAGCTGTGACGTGGGACTCCTGCTGGTCGGTGATGCTGACGCTGGCGCGTCCGAGCTCGGCCGATTTCGATGCGGCATTCCTCCGTGACGATCCGATCCTGGGGTGGGCCGCGCGTGAAAGCAGCAAGCCTTCGCGTTCGGGCAACTGCGCCGAGGCTTGGATTCTGCAGGCGCACCCTGCCTGGTCGCGGACCTACCTGGAGATGGAAGAGTCCGAGGTTTCGCGCTGGCTGCAACGCGCGTTTGCTGCGCGCGTGGGTCGGCCCCTTGCACAGGGGGTCGCAATCGCCCACCGCTGGCGCCTCGCGTTGCCCATTAATCCGCTGCCGGAACCGTTCCTATTCGATGCCGAACAAGGGCTCGGGCTGGCGGGCGACTGGTGCGGTGGCCCGCGCGTAGAGGGGGCCTATCTTTCCGGCGCCTCGCTGGCGCAGATGATCGCTGCATGATGGCGGGCCGGATGCGAGATCGAGCGTGATCGGCGGCGGCCAGTTCACCCTGCTGCGGCAGCGCCGTTTCGCGCCGTTTTTCTGGACTCAGTTCCTAGGCGCTGCCAACGACAACGTATTCAAGTTCTCCTTCACGCTGCTGGTGACCTATCAGGGAGCTGCCTACTCGCAGATCCCAGCCGCGACCGCGATCAATCTGATCGGTGCCGTGTTCATCCTGCCGTTCGTCCTGTTGTCCGCCACCAGCGGGCAGTTGTCGGACCGGTTCGACAAGGCGAGCCTGATGCGCGCCGTCAAATGGCTCGAACTGGCAATCATGCTGCTTGGTGCTTGGGGTTTCGCGGTCCATAGCTTCAGCACCTTGCTGGTCTGCGTGCTGCTGATGGGAACGCATTCGACGCTGTTCGGACCGGCCAAATACGCCTACCTTCCGCAGCACCTGGACCGCGCCGAGATCGTCGGCGGCAACGGCATGGTCGAGATGGGGACTTTCGTCGCGATCCTGTTGGGAACCCTGGCGGGCGGGGTTCTGATCGATAGCGGCCCCAACGGCCATTTGTACAGCGCGTTTGCGTGCGTCGCCCTCGCGTGCGCGGGCGTGACGACGAGTCAATGGATCCCGGCGACACCGGCACCCGCACCGGACCTGAAAATCGATCTGAATCCTTTTCGAGTCACCTGGCGCAGCGTTCAGGTCGCTCGCGAAAACCGGGCCGTGTTTCTGTCGCTGCTCGGGATCTCGTGGCTGTGGTTCTACGGCTTCTTGCTCTTGACGCAGTTCCCGCTGTTCGCCAAGGGAACCCTGGGCGGAGGTCCGCAGGTGGCGAATCTGCTGGCGGCGGCGTTCACTCTCGGTATTGCGATCGGTTCGCTGGCGTGCGAGCGCTTGTCGCACCGGATGCTCGAAATCGGGCTGGTGCCGTTCGGATCGATCGGAATGACGCTGTTCGGCATCGACATGTACTTCGCATGCCGGGGCCTGCCGGTTGCCTCGATGCAGACATTCGGGCAGTTCGTCGGACACGCCCGCCATTGGCGCGTGCTGATCGACGTGTTCCTGCTGTCGGCCTGCGCCGGCCTGTACAGCGTGCCTTTGTACGCACTGATCCAGACGCGCTGCGCCCCGACGCACCGCGCCCGCATTGTCGCGGCCAACAACATCATCAACGCGCTGTTCATGATTGTTGCAGCGGCGTACGCAGCCGTGCTGCTGGGGTTCGCGCGGCTGGGAGTGCCGGAGCTGCTGCTGTCAGCAGCGCTGCTGAATGCGGCGGTGGCCATCTACATCTACGGACTGATGCCGGAGTTCCTGCTGCGCTTCCTGTCGTGGCTGCTGGTGCACACGCTGTATCGGATCCAGGCCAATGGCGCGCTGCACATTCCGGAGCGCGGAGCGGCACTGATCGTGTCCAACCATGTTTCGTATGTCGATGCGCTGCTGCTGATGGCGGTCAGCCCTCGACCGATCCGTTTCGTGATGGACGTGACGATCTTCCGCATTCCGGTGATGTCGTGGCTGTTCCGGGACGCACGCGCGATCCCGATCGCTTCGCGCCGGGTCGACGAACAAGTGATGGAGCGCGCTTTCGAGCAGGTGTCCGAGGCGCTGCGCGACGGCCAGCTGGTATGCATCTTTCCCGAGGGCCGCATCACCGACACCGGCGATTTGTACCCATTTCGTCCGGGCGTGACGCGCGTGCTGGAGAGCGACCCGGTGCCGGTGATACCGGTGGCGCTGCGGGGTTTGTGGGGCTCGGTGTTCAGCCGCGCGCCGGGGCCTGCATGGCCGCTGCGGATCGTTCGCAGGATTTTCTCGCCGCTCGGCATCGAGGTAGGCGCCCCGGTCGATCCGGTGCTCGCCACGCCTGCGCTGCTGCAAGAGCAGGTTGCCGCGCTGCGCGGCGCCTGGCGCTAGCGCTGCCCCGCACCATCGCAGCTCTTGGCCGGGCTGCCATTCCGAATACGTGGCCGTCGACCGCTCGGCCTGGCAGATCGTGGCCGTTGGACTGACGGGAGAGCCTTGGCCCTGTCTGCTGCGCGGGCGCGCGGCATTTGGTTGCCGCAGTGTTTCGGCTTCGCGCGGCGGGCACAGCGCAGCCGTTCGAAGCATCCGGGCGGGCAGTCAGCCTGTACCGCCGCGCTCCCGCAATGGCCGCGCGCCTGCTCGCATCCAGGGCCAAGGCTCTCCCGTCAGCCCAACGGAAAACGATCATCGCAACGCTCCCGTTCCAGCGCAGTGCTGGAGGTCATCGCAGCTCCTGAACGATCCACGATGACCTACAACACCGCGGTTGAGATGTCGCACGGCGATCGCGGGTGTCCGTTGGCCTGACGGAGAGCGTCGGCCCTCGAACGCGAGCAGGCGCCGGCGACCCTTGCTCACAGCGCGGCGGTACAGGCCCGTTGCCGGCCGAGGTGCTCTGAACCGCTGCGATGCTTCCGCCGCGCGCTATGTGCGCACAGCGACGACTAGATGTCGCCGGCGCCCGCGCAGCGGCAAGGGCCGGCGCTAGGCCGCAGGCCAACGGCTCCGATCCGGTAGGCCCGGCCGGCCCGCGGCTACGGACGTCAACGGCGCGGCTAGGCGACGGCTCGGACGCGAACGGCGTCGTCCGCCAACGGCCACGACGCATCCTGCGGTATGCGCGGTATGCGCGCGGTAAGCTTGCGTCCATGGCGGGTTCTACCTTCGGTCAGCTCTTGTGCGTGACCAACTTCGGCGAGTCGCATGGGCCGGCGATCGGCTGCGTCGTGGACGGTTGCCCGCCCGGGTTGCCGCTCTCCGCGGGGGATCTGCAGCCGGACCTGGATCGGCGCAAGCCTGCAACGTCGCGCCACGTGACGCAGCGGCGCGAGTCCGACCGCGTGGAGATCTTATCCGGCGTGTATCAAGGGGTCACCACCGGGACTCCGATCGCGCTGTTGATCCGCAATGAGGATGCGCGCAGCTCCGATTACTCGGATCTGGCGGAAACCTTTCGTCCGTCGCACGCGGACTACACATACTGGCGCAAGTACGGAGTTCGCGACCCGCGCGGAGGGGGCCGCTCGTCAGCGCGGCTGACAGCGCCGATGGTTGCTGCCGGCGCAATCGCCCGCAAATGGCTTGCGCAAAGTTTCGGCACTCGCATCCGCGGGCACCTTCAGCAATTGGGCGACGTCACGGTTCCGTTCGAATCATGGGACGTCGTCGACGCCAACCCGTTCTTTGCCGCCGACATGGAGTGCGTGCCGCTGCTGGAGGAGAAACTGGACGCTCTGCGCCGCAGCGGTGATTCGTGCGGAGCGGTCATACGCGTGGTCGCATCTGGTGTTCCGGCGGGCCTGGGCAGCCCGTTGTACGACAAGCTGGACGCGCGCATCGCATACGCGATGATGGGGATCAACGCAGTCAAAGGCGTCGAGATCGGCGCTGGGTTCGCGGCGGCAAGCCAGCTCGGCAGCACGCATGCCGATGAACTGACGCCGGATGGTTTTGCTTCCAACAACGCCGGCGGAATGCTCGGCGGCATCTCGAGCGGGCAGGACATCGAGGTTCGCCTCGCGCTGAAGCCGACCTCCAGCATCCGGCTGCCACGCCGTTCGGTCGACTTGCAATACCGAGCCGTGACGGTCTCCACGCAGGGGCGGCATGATCCGTGCGTCGGCATCCGTGCGACCCCGATCGCCGAAGCAATGCTTGCGCTCGTTCTGATGGACCAGGCGCTGTTGCAGCGTGCCCAAAACGCCGAGGTGCGGCACGACCTGGCGCCGTTGCCCGGTTCGATCCCCGAGTGAATCCCGAGTGACACCAGTTTCGACTCCGACGCTTCGCCGTGCGCGAACACGCATGGCATAATTACTCGTTTCCGCCAAGGTCCGCTCGCGCATGGCAGGTCCGCGCACCCTCTATGACAAGCTGTGGGATGAACACGTCGTTCACGCTGAGCCCGACGGCACCACGCTGCTGTACATAGACCGCCATCTGATTCACGAAGTCACCAGCCCGCAGGCGTACGAGGGGCTGCGCTTGGCGGGGCGGCAGCCGTGGCGCGTTTCGTCGATCGTCGCCACCGCAGATCACAATACGCCGACGCGCGGCTGGGAAAAGGGCCTCGAAGGCATCGGTGACGCGGTTTCGCGCACGCAGATCGTGACCCTCGACGCCAACATCCGCAACTTTGGCGCTGCGGCCTATTTTCCGTTCGGGCACCGTCGCCAGGGCATCGTGCACGTCATCGGCCCGGAACTGGGAGCGACGCTTCCCGGAATGACCGTCGTCTGTGGCGATTCGCACACGGCCACACACGGGGCGCTGGGGGCGCTGGCGTTCGGGATCGGAACTTCCGAGGTCGAGCACGTGCTCGCCACCCAAACGCTGCTGTCCCGCAAGGCGCGCAACCTGCTCGTGAGCATCGACGGCGAGCTCGGCGCCGGAGTGGGCGCCAAGGACCTCGTGCTCGCGTTGATCGGCCGCATCGGGACAGCGGGCGGCACCGGCTACGCAATCGAATTCGGCGGCCGCACGGTGCGGGCGATGTCGCTCGAGGCACGAATGACCTTGTGCAACATGGCAATCGAGGCGGGAGCGCGCGCAGGAATGGTTGCGGTCGACGATCACACGATCGAGTATGTGCGCGGCCGTCCGCTTGCTCCGGGGCGCGAAAATTGGGATGCGGCGGTTGCGCACTGGCGAACGCTGCATTCGGACCCGCAAGCGCAGTTCGACCGCGTGGTCCCGATCGACGCGGCGGGCGTCGAGCCGCAAGTGACGTGGGGCACCTCGCCCGAGATGGTGTGCGCGGTAGGGGGTGCCGTTCCCGATCCGGCGCGCGAGTCCGATCCGGTGCGGCGTGCCGGGATGGAACGGGCACTGCAATACATGGGATTGGCCCCGGGGCAGCCGATTACCGACATCCGGATCGACAAGGTCTTTATCGGATCGTGCACCAACTCGCGCATTGAGGATCTGCGCGAGGCGGCGCGAGTGGTGCAGGGGCGGCACGTGGCGCCGTCGGTGAAACAGGCGCTCGTCGTTCCGGGTTCCGGACAGGTCAAGGCACAGGCGCAGTCCGAGGGGCTGGATCAGGTGTTCGTGCAAGCCGGTTTCGAATGGCGCGAACCGGGCTGTTCGATGTGCCTGGGAATGAACGAGGACCGCTTGGGCGCGGGCGAGCGTTGCGCCTCCACTTCCAATCGCAACTTCGAAGGCCGCCAGGGGCAGGGCGGCCGCACGCACCTGGTCAGCCCTGCGATGGCCGCCGCGGCCGCGCTGGCCGGCCGTTTCGTCGACGTACGGCGGATGGCGCACTGATGCTCGAGCCGTTCACCCGCACCATCGGGTTGGTCGCGCCGTTGGATCGCGCCAACGTCGATACGGATCAGATCATTCCGAAGCAATTCCTGAAGTCGATCGGACGCACCGGTTTCGGCCCCAACCTATTCGACGAGTGGCGCTACCTGGATCGCGGCGAGCCGGGACAGGATCCGGCGCTGCGTCGCCCCAAGCCCGACTTCGTGCTGAACTTGCCGCGCTATCGGGCAGCCTCGATCCTGCTTGCCCGACGCAACTTCGGATGCGGCTCGAGCCGCGAACACGCACCGTGGGCGTTGCGCGAGTTCGGCTTCCGGGTGCTGGTCGCGCCCGATTTCGCTGAGATCTTCTACGGCAATTGCCTGAAAAACGGCTTGCTGCCGGTCGTGCTGGCCGAATCTGCGGTCGATCGCCTGTTCGACGAAGTGCGGGCGCAGGAGGGATACCGGCTAACAGTCGATCTGGTCGATCAGAGCGTAGCGACGCCGGCCGGGCAGCTGTTCCATTTCGAGATCGACCCGTTTCGGAAGCAGTGCCTATTGAACGGGTGGGACGATATATCGCTGACGCTGCGCCACGCCGAGCGAATCCGCACATTCGAGAACGAGCGGCTGGCACGTATGCCGTGGCTCGCTCCGGCCGAGCGAGACGATGCCGGCCAACCATGAGGGCGTGGCGGATCGCGGTACTGGCCGGAGACGGCATCGGCCCAGAGGTCGTCGCCGAGGCACTTCGGTTGTTAAAGGCCCCCGCGTTTGCGCACCTTCGCTTCGAATTCGAGCATGCTCCGATCGGCGGTGCAGCCTTGGATGCCTACGGCGATCCTTTGCCACCGCAGTCGCTCGACACCGCTCGCAGCGCCGATGCAGTGCTGTTCGGGGCAGTGGGCGAACCGCGGTTCGATTCGGCCCCGCGCGCCAAGCGGCCGGAACAGGGACTGCTGCGCCTGCGCAAGGAGCTCGCACTGTTCGCAAATTTGCGGCCGGCGACCGTGTTTCCCGGCCTCGAGCATGCCTCGACGCTGAAGCCGCACGTCGTAGAAGGGCTGGACATCCTGATCGTGCGCGAACTCACCGGCGACATCTACTTTGGCCAGCCGCGCGGGATCCGAGAGCTTGCGGGCGGCGAGCGCGAGGGCTTCGACACGATGCGCTACACCGAGAGCGAGATCCGCCGCATTGCGCGGGTGGCGTTCGAGGCCGCGCGCAGGCGCTCGTCGCGCGTGTGCTCGGTCGACAAGGCCAACGTGCTGGAGACAACGCAGCTTTGGCGTGAGATCGTCAGCGAAGTTGGCCGCGGCTATCCGGACGTGCAGTTGAGCCACATGTATGTGGACAATGCAGCGATGCAGCTGGTTCGACAGCCGCGCCAGTTCGACGTGATGCTGACGGGAAACATGTTCGGCGATATCCTGTCCGACGAAGCGGCGATGCTGACCGGTTCGATCGGAATGCTGCCTTCGGCATCGCTCGACGAGGCGGGCAAGGGGCTGTACGAGCCGATCCACGGATCGGCCCCGGACATCGCCGGCAAAGGGATCGCGAATCCGTTGGCAGCCATTTTGTCGGCCGCGATGATGCTGCGGCACTCCCTGCGTTGCGGCAGCGAGGCCGCGCGAATTGAGCGGGCTGTTGCCGACGTGCTGCGATCGGGTGCCCGCACCGCGGATCTGGAAGGCGGCACGGGTGCTGCGGTCGGTACGCGGGCGATGGCCGATCTGGTCATCGCCGCGCTCGACGGCCGAGCATGAACGGGATGCGCAAAGCGATGAAGGTCGGTTTCGTCGGATGGCGCGGCATGGTGGGCTCGGTCCTGATGGAGAGGATGGCGAGCGAGCGCGACTTCGATCTGTTTCGCTCGCGCTTTTTCAGCGCATCCAACCAGGGTGCAACCGCGCCGGCAGTGCAGGGAGGAGAGGCGCGCCTGCACGATGCGAACGACCTCGCAACGCTGGGCGAGTGCGATGCGATCGTCACCTGCCAGGGCGGCGACTACACGGCGGCGGTTCACCCGCGCTTGCGCGGCGCCGGCTGGCGCGGCTACTGGATCGACGCGGCCTCGACGCTGAGGATGAACGAAGACGCCGTGATCGTCCTGGACCCGCTGAACCGGGATCTGATCCGTTCCGCTGTTGCACGCGGGGTGCGCGACTGCATCGGCGGCAATTGCACGGTCAGCCTGATGCTCCTGGCGATGCACGGCCTCTTGAAGGCGGGGGTGGTCGAGTGGGTCAGCGCGATGACCTACCAAGCCGCTTCCGGCGCAGGCGCCCAGCACATGCGCGAGCTGCTCCAGCAGATGGGGTATGCGTACGAGTCCGTGCGGGACCAGCTGGCCGATCCCGGGTCGCCGATTCTGCAAATCGATCGCGTGGTCAGCGAGGCGCTTCGGTCGGCCGCCCTGCCGCACGAAAACTTCGGAACCGCACTGGCGGGCAACCTGATCGCCTGGGTCGATCGCGATCTTGGCGACGGCGTCAGCCGAGAGGAGTGGAAGGCGGGTGCCGAGGCCAACAAGATCCTCGGGCGCCCTGCGATGGGGACTCCGGGGTCGTTGATCGTCGAGGGAATCTGCGTTCGTATCGGAGCAATGCGCTGCCACAGCCAGGCGCTGACGATCAAACTTTCGCAAGATTTGCCGCTGAGTCAGATCGAGGATCTGATCGCAGGCGCGAACGAGTGGGTCGAGGTGGTCCCGAATACGCGCAACGATACGATCGCGCGCCTGGCGCCGGCGCACGTAAGCGGACGCCTGCGGATTGCAGTGGGGCGGCTGCGCAAGCTGGCAATGGGAGCGGGCTACCTTTCCATGTTCACAGTGGGAGACCAATTGTTGTGGGGCGCGGCCGAGCCGCTCCGCCGTATGCTTAGGATGTTGTTAGATCTTCAGGATTAGCGGGCTGCGGGGACGTTGATCGGGGTACCAGACGGTAGGGGCGCTCGCATACTCTGGGACCACTTGTTGCGGGTAGTTCTAAACTTGCGCGCGTAAGTGTCTGATGTTATTTTCGAAAACCTTTTCTTGCGAAGTTGAGGGGGCACCCGTGCCGTCGGACAGAACTCTGGCAGTGCATGATCGCTTCGCGCGAGCCGGCCTCGTAGTAGCGCTCACTTTGGGTTTGGCGTTAAGCGTGACCGGCGCATACGCGGCCGGGCTCGGTCGCCTGCATGTGCAGTCGGCGCTCGGGCAGCCTTTGAGCGCTGACGTCGATGTGCCCGCAGTGGGGCAGGACGAGGCACCTACGCTTCAGGTGCGGCTGGCGCCTCAGTCGGCCTTTAGCCAGGCCAATCTCGAATTCAACCCGGCGCTGACCCAGCTGCGCTTCGACCTTAAGCCCCGCGGCGACGGCAGCTATGTCGTGCACGTGAGCTCGGCGCAGCCGGTCAACGAACCTTTCCTCGACCTGCTGCTCGAGCTGAGCTGGTCGACTGGCCGCGTGCTGCGCGAATACACGGTATTGCTCGATCCGCCGGGGCTGAAGCTCGCTCCGGACGTCGTTCCGCCGGTGGCCGCCGAGCCCGAAGCGGTGGCACCTGTGGCCGCGGCGAGTCCCGCCCAGCCCGCGCCCGCCGCTCCCGTGCAAGCGCCGGAGGCACCGGTGGCGGCAGCACCCGCGCGGTCGGCTCCAGAAGCGGCTCCCGAACCAGCGGCGGCGCCGCAGCCGGCGCCGGCCGTGGCAGCTCCGCCCCCGGCACAGGCTGCTGCTGAGGCCCCGACGCCGACGCGCCGTCGCGGCGGGTCCGCGCCGGTCGGAGTGGCTGCTGCGCCCAAACCACAGCCTGCCGCGGCACCAGCGTCCGCGGGCGGGACCTACAGCGTCAAGGCCGGCGACACGCTTGGGCAGATCGCACTCGACCACAAGACTGCGAACGTCTCGCTCGATCAGATGCTGGTTGCGCTGCTCCGAGCCAACCCGGACGCGTTCATCAACAAAAATGTGAACCTCGTTCTGGCCGGGCGCACCTTGTCGATTCCGTCCGAGAGCGAAGCCCTTGCGATCGATCGTGCCGATGCGCAGCACGAGGTGGTCGCGCAAAGCGCGGACTTCGACGCCTATCGCAATCGGGTTGCGCAGGCGGTTGCGGCTGCTCCCGCTCCGGCGCCTGCTGCGCCCAAGGCGGCGGCTCAGGGCAAGATCGTTGCGAAGGTCGAGGAAAAGGGCGCTCCGCCCAAGACCGGCGACCAGCTGAAGATCGCGAAGGCCGAAGCTGCAGCTTCCTCGGCATCTCAGGCGTCCGATGAAGCTCGGATGCGCCAGCGGATGATGGCCGAGGAGCAAGCGCGCGCGGAAGCGTTGAAGAAGACCAACGAGAAGCTCGCCAAAGAGCTCGAGGTTGTCAGCAAAGCCGCGGCGCTAGCGCAGCAGCAGGCCAGGGCGAAGGCGGACGCCGAGCAACTGAGGGCCGAGCAGGCGGCCGCCAAGGCGCGGGCGGAAGCCGATGCCGCCAAGGCGAAGGCCGATGCGACCAAAGCGAAGGCGGACGCCGAGGTGGCAGCACGCGCGAAGGCGCAAGCCGATGCCGCGGCCGCGACCAAGGCGAAGGCGGATGCCGAAGCAGCCGCGCGCGTCAGAGCTGAGGCCGAAAGAGTGGGCAAGAAGGCGCCCGTTGCCGAAACGGCACCGGTGACGGCCGCCGCACCGGCGACGGTTACCGAGGCACCGGCACCGAAGCCGGAACAGCCTGCGCCGACCGCAGCAGGCGGCCGTAGCCTATTCGATCAACTCACGTCGCTACCGGTGCTCGGCGGCATTGCAGCGGTCGTTCTGCTAGGGTTGCTCGGTTTCAACTTCTACCGCAAGCGCAGGGTCGAGGGCTCGGATCAGTTCAAAGCCACCGGCGATGGCATGCGGGCCAATTCTCTGTTTGGAGCGACCGGCGGGCAAAGCGTCGACACGGGCGCGACAAGCACGTTCAACTCGAGCTTCATCCCTGCCGCCTCGCAGCTGGATTCGAACGAGGTCGATCCGGTAGCAGAGGCCGACGTGTACATCGCGTACGGCCGCGAGGAACAGGCCGAGGAGATCCTGAAAGAGGCGCTGCGCCTGCAACCAGACCGCGTCGGCGTGCGCGTCAAGTTGCTCGAAATCTATTCGCGGCGGGGCGACAAAGCGGCCTTCGGCACGTTGGCGCAGGACCTGCATAATCGCAGCGGCGGTGCCGGCGAGGAGTGGGAGCGCGCGGCCAAGTTGGGACGCGCACTGGATCCGAGCAATCCGCTGTTCAGCGGCGGTGCTCCGGCAACGGTCGAGTCGGGTCATGGACCGATCACCGAGCTTCGGCTCGCCGCGGCGGGAACCGGGCAGGCGGGGTTCACGGCGTCGTCGATGGGCGAGCACGACTCGATTGGGGTGCCAACCCAGCCGCTCGCCGAAGAGGCGGCGTCGACGCAGCCCGGATCGGTGCTCGGAATGACGCAAGGCACGACACAGCCTGCGAGCTCCCGGATTGGCGACACCAAGCTTCCGGTGGACTCGCAACTGAGTCCGAACACGCGTCCGGGGTCCACAAACCCTAGCCAAGCGGCGGCCGCCGCCGCAGCGGCGCGCGGCGACGCGAACAAGAAGATCAGTGGGATCGACTTCGGAGCCCTCGACTTCGACCTGGGTCCCGCGAGGGTCGACACCGACGGTCTGGTACCGCCTGCGCGCCTGCCGTCACAGGAAGCGACAGTTGCGCCCCGGTCCTCGAGTACTCAGGAAGCGCCGACTGTGCCGACAGTTGACCTGATGTTCGAACCGCCCGGACAGTCGGCACGGAAGGGGTCCGCGACGGCGGCCGGATCAGCTCCGATGCCGGAGATCGATCTGAACCTGCCGGCCGCAGGTGCAGGAGCGCGTGCAGCACAGGCGGCGCCATCGTCGCTGGAAGAGGCGCTCTCCCGCCCGACACTGCTGGGTGCCGTCGGCGCGCTGCCAGACGAGCAGGCCACGCGCATGAGCTCCAATACGGACCAGGCGACGGTGCCGTTGATCGACTTCGACCTGTCAGGCGGCGAGTCGACGCTGACCGGGCGGCGCACCGAAACGCAGGCCGGTACTCCGCTTGCCTCGCAAATGGCCACCAAGCTGGATCTCGCGCGTGGATACATCGACCTGGGCGTGAAAGACGGCGCTCGCGAGTTGCTCGAAGAAGTGATGCGCGACGGAACGCGCGAACAGCGCCAGCAGGCGGTCGAGCTGATCAAGATGGTCGAGGCCTGATGCCCCGGCCCCGTGGTCGGGCCGCGGCGGCCTGACCACGGGGCTGGAGGGTTTCGTGCGCATCGCCCTGGGCCTTGAATACGACGGGGCCCTGTTCGCGGGTTGGCAGACGCAAAGGGACGGCTCGGGAGTTCAGGACGCTGTCGAAGCGGCGCTGGCTTCGTTTATCGGACAACCGGTGGCGACGGTGTGCGCGGGGCGGACCGATGCCGGCGTGCACGCCAGCGGGCAGGTCGTTCACCTCGATAGCCCGGTGCTGCGCGATGAGCAGGCGTGGGTTCGTGGCGTCAACCGCTATCTGCCGCCGAACGTCGCCATCCGCTGGGCGCGTCAAGTCCCGGACGATTTTCACGCCCGTTTCAGCGCTCGCAACCGCACGTATGAGTACTGGATCCTGAACGATCCCGTGCGCTCGCCTTTGCACGAAAAGCGTGCCGCTTGGGTGTTCCAGCCGCTGGAGGCGGGAGCGATGCACAAGGCGGCTCAGCTGCTGATCGGAACCCACGACTTCTCGGCATTCCGCTCGGCGGAGTGCCAGGCCGCTACGCCGGTGCGCGACGTACGACGTTTCATCGTCGAGCGCAGTGGGCGCATGGTTCGAATGCAGGTGTCGGCCAATGCGTTCCTGCACCACATGGTGCGCAACATTGCGGGAACTCTTGTGTATGTGGGAATGGGACGCCACCGTCAAGAATGGGTCGCCGAGGTGCTTGCCGGGCGAGAGCGGGCTGCGGCCGCGCCCACCTTGGCCGCGTGCGGCCTGTATCTGGTGCAGGTCGAGTACGATCGGGCGCTCGGCCTGCCGGATGGAGCTGACGCGGCCGCACCTTGCGCACCGTGACGCGAACCAGAATCAAGATGTGCGGCATGACGCGTCCGCAGGACGTCGAAAACGCTTGTCGCCTCGAGGTCGACGCGGTCGGCTTCGTGTGCTACGAGCGCAGCCCACGATACGTACCAGCGGAGCGCCTGCCCGAACTGGCTGCGGAACTGCCTCCCTTTGTCTCGCCCGTGCTGCTGTTCGTGAACGCAGCTTCCGGACAAGTGGAGAGGGCGCTGGAAGCGGTTCCGCATGCGCTGCTGCAGTTTCACGGCGACGAGTCCGAGGTCGATTGCGGTTCGTTCGGGCGCGCCTATGTGCGAGCAGTCGCGATCGGCGCAGGGGTCGATTTGCTAGACTGGGAACGACGCTATCCGAGTGCCTGTGCACTGCTCGCCGACGCTCCCAGCGCGGTGTTTGGCGGCAGCGGCCAGCGCTTCGACTGGAGCAAGCTGCCGGTGCTGCAGCGCCGGTTCCTGCCGCTGATCGTGGCGGGAGGGCTGAATGCCTCAAACGTAGGCTCGGCGATCCGCGCCGCCGCGCCGTACGGGGTCGACGTGAGCAGCGGCGTCGAGCAGGAGGCGGGGGTTAAAAGCGAGGCGCTGATGCGGGAGTTCGTGGCCGCGGTGCGCGCCGCCGATGCCGACTCTGCCCCGATGGACGCGGGAACGGATCAACAATGAAACCCTACGATCTGCCGGACGCGCAGGGGCACTTTGGCCCCTATGGGGGCGTTTTCGTCGCCGAAACGCTAGTGCATGCGCTGGAGCAACTGCGGGCGGCATATGAGGAGTGCCGCGGCGATCCGCAATTCCAAAACGAGTTGCAGAGCGAACTGACGCACTACGTTGGCCGCCCGAGCCCCATTTACCACGCCCGCCGCTGGAGCCAGGAACTGGGTGGCGCGCAGATCTACTTGAAAAGGGAAGACCTGAACCACACCGGTGCCCACAAGATCAACAACACGGTCGGCCAGGCCCTGCTGGCGCGGCGCATGGGCAAGCGGCGCGTGATCGCCGAAACGGGCGCGGGCCAGCACGGCGTGGCCGCCGCGACCGTGGCGGCACGCTACGCGATGCAATGCGTCGTCTACATGGGTTCGGAGGACATGGGCCGGCAAGCCGCCAACGTGTACCGGATGCGACTGCTCGGGGCCGAGGTGGTGCCGGTGGAGAGCGGCTCGCGCACGCTGAAGGACGCGCTGAACGAAGCCTTGCGCGACTGGGTCACGCGCGTCGAGGACACGTTTTACATCATTGGCACCGTCGCCGGTCCGCACCCGTATCCGATGATGGTGCGCGACTTCAACTCGGTTGTCGGCCGCGAATGCCTGCAGCAGATGCCGCAGATCGCGGGTCGGCAGCCCGACCACGTGATCGCGTGCGTCGGTGGCGGGAGCAACGCGATGGGCATTTTTTATGACTATATCGGGCTCGAGCAGGTCCAGCTGATCGGAGTCGAGGCGGCCGGACATGGATTGGCAAGCGGCCAGCATGCTGCGAGCCTGCAATGCGGCCGCCCGGGAGTACTCCATGGAAACCGGACCTATCTGTTGCAGGACGAGCACGGCCAGATCCAGGCGACCCACAGCGTTAGCGCGGGACTGGACTATCCGGGTGTCGGTCCCGAACACGCCTGGCTGAAGGACACCGGACGCGCCCAATACGTGGGAGCGACCGACGCAGAGGCGCTGCAGGCGTTCCACGACTGCTGCCGGATCGAAGGCATCATCCCGGCGCTCGAATCGAGCCACGCGCTCGCATACGCATCGCGCCTGGCGCCGACGTTGGCAAAAGACCGGATCGTTCTGGTCAATCTGAGCGGACGCGGCGACAAGGACCTGCACATCGTGTCGCAGGCTGGTGGACTGGAGTTCTTCTGCCGGCCGTCGTGCCGCGAGGCCAGTCTCGCCCACTTCGGAAAGCGTTGATGTCCCGGATCGACGAGCGTTTTGCAGCGCTGCGGGCGGCAGGCCGCACCGGCCTGATCCCCTACGTGATGGCCGGCGATCCGACCGAGCGCACCACCGTTGGATTGCTGCACGCGCTCGCTCGCGCCGGGGCCGACGTGATCGAGCTGGGTGTGCCCTTTTCCGACCCGATGGCCGACGGACCCGTCATCCAAAGAGCAGCGGAGCGAGCGATCCGCAACGGCGTCGACCTACAACAGTGTTTGCGTTCTACCGCCGAGTTTCGCCGCGAAAATGGCGCCACTCCGATCGTGTTGATGGGCTATGCCAATCCGATCGAGCAGCTCGGCGTCGGGCATTTCGTCGAACTGGCGGCTCAGTCGGGCGTGGACGGCGTGCTGGTCGTCGACTATCCGCCCGAGGAATGCACGGAGCTCGCTCGGCGTCTGCGCGAACGACGCATCGACCCGATCTTCCTGCTGGCGCCGACGTCGACGGAGCAGCGGGTCGGGCAGATCGCGCAGATCGCGTCGGGCTATGTGTATTACGTCAGCCTTACGGGGATCACCGGAGCGGGCCACTTGGACGTAGCTGCAGTGGCAGCACGCATTCCTGCGATCCGCGAGCGCGTTCGCTTGCCGGTCGGGGTCGGTTTCGGAATCAAGGATGCGGCGAGCGCACAGGCGATCGCGCGCGTCGCCGATGCGGTCGTAATCGGCAGCCGCGTGATCGAGACGATGGAGCAGGCCGGCGAAGCGGAGGCGGTGGGCGCGGCGGCCGCATTCGTGGCATCGATTCGTGCCGCCTTGGATCGGGTTGAAAAAAAATGAGCTGGATCGACAAACTCCTTCCACCCCGCATCAAACAGGGCGCATCGCGCAAGACCGTCCCCGAGGGGGTATGGACCAAGTGCCCGGGGTGCGAAGCGGTGTTGTACAGCGCAGAGCTGGAACGCACTTTGCAGGTCTGTCCGACCTGTTCGCATCATTTGCGGATCCGCACGCGCGAACGCCTTGATGCGCTGCTGGACCCGGAGGGGCGCTACGAGATCGGGCAGGAGATCGTTCCGGTGGACACGCTGCGCTTCAAGGACAGCCGCAAGTATTCGGAGCGGATCCAAGAGGCGATGCAGTCGACCGGAGAGACCGATGCGATGGTCGTGATGGGTGGCGCAATCCGCGCGATCCCGGTGGTGGTGGCCGCTTTCGAGTTCGAATTCATGGCAGGCTCGATGGGATCGGTCGTAGGGGAGCGATTCGCGCGCGGGGCGCAAGCAGCCCTGGAGCAGAAGGTACCTTTTATCTGCATCACTGCAAGTGGTGGGGCACGCATGCAGGAGGGCTTGCTCTCGCTTCTGCAAATGGCCAAGACTGCCGCAATGGTGGCGAAACTGGCGGAAGCGCGGCTGCCGTGTGTGACCGTTCTGACGGATCCCACCACGGGAGGGGTGTCGGCCAGCTTCGCGTTCATCAGCGACATCGTGATCGCGGAGCCGAAAGCCCTGATCGGCTTCGCCGGCCCGCGTGTGATCGAGCAGACCGTCCGCGAGAAGCTGCCGGAGGGTTTCCAGCGCGCCGAATTTCTGCTGCAGCATGGCGCCATCGACCGAATTGTCGATCGCCGGGAAATGCGCGATGAGCTGGCTCGCCTGCTCGCGCTGCTGCTGCGCCAGCCTAGCGATGCGATTGCATAAGACCGGGTGACCGAACTCGAAGCGTGGCTGCAGCGCATCGAACAGCTGCACCATCGGCCCATCGAGATGGGCTTGGCGCGTGTGCGTCAGGTGGCCGAGCGCTTGCCGCTCGAGTTGAATTGCCCGTCCATCGTCGTGGCCGGCACCAACGGCAAGGGCTCGACCTGTGCGATGCTGGACAGCATCCTGCGCGCCGCAGGCTATCGGGTCGGCCGCTACAGTTCCCCGCACCTGCTGCGCTTCAACGAGCGAGCCATCATTGACGGTACGCCGGCCGTCGACCAGGATCTGATCGAGCAATTCGAAGCGGTCGAACGGGCGCGCGGCGAGGTCTCGCTCACGTATTTCGAGTTCACGACGCTGGCGGTGCTGCGGCTGTTCGCCGCGCGGCGATTGGACGCGGCCGTGCTGGAGATCGGCCTCGGCGGCCGGCTCGACGCCGTGAACCTGGTCGATGCGGACTGCGCAATCGTTGCCTCGATCGGACTGGATCATGCCGACTTCCTCGGCTCGACTCGGGAGAGCGTGGCGTTCGAAAAGGCCCACGTGTATCGCGCCGGTCGACCGGCGGTCTGCTCCGATCCAGCTCCGCCGGATTCGCTCGTGCAGTACGCTCGTTCGATCGGGACCGATCTGCGAATCCTCGGGATCGATTTCGACGCCGTCCCGCTTGTACAGGGCGGACCGCGGCAGCCGATCCAGCAGTGGACCTACCAGGGGCGCTCGCTGCGGCGCGCAGCGCTGCCGGCTCCTGCACTGCGAGGACCGCATCAGTTGCGGAATGCGGCGGGGGCGCTGGCGGTGTTGGAGGCGCTCGAGCAAGCCCTGCCGGTGAGTCAACAGGCGGTGCGGGAAGGGCTGTTGCGGGTTCGGATCGATGCCCGCTTCCAGGTCTTAGCGGGGCGTCCAGCAGTCATCCTCGACGTCGCGCACAATCCACAGGCGGCGCAGGCGCTTGCGCAAACGCTTGAGCAGCACCCATGCCAAGGCAGTACGCACGCCGTGTTCGCGATGTTGCGGGACAAAGACGCCGCTGGCGTCGCCGAGCAGATGGCGGCGCAGATCCACCATTGGTACATCGCGCCTACCGGCGGGCCGCGCGGGATGGACGCGGCAGCGCTAGCGTCCATCCTGCAGCGGACTGCTGCCGCATCCCGTGGGAGCAGCCTGAGCTGCTTTGAATCCGTGTCCGCAGCGCTGTCTGCAGCTCGCTGCGCTGCAGCGCCAGATGATAGAATTCTTGTGTTCGGTTCGTTCGTGACGATTGCGGACGCAATTCGCGCTTTGCGCGGCACATAGGGGCCCGGTTGGCAATGAAATGGGCGTTCTGGCGGCGCCGGAAGCCACGCGCGACCAGCCAACGACCCAGCGAGGCGCTGAATCTCGAGGACGCCGGCGAAGGTGACGGCGGGGTGGCGCGAGTTCGCATGCGACTGCGTCACCGCTTAATTGGGGCTGCTGCGCTGCTGCTGGGAACTGCGGTGGTGGTTCCGATGATTCTGGATCAGGCGCCGCGACCTCTTCCCGACAATATTCCGATCGACATTCCCAGCGAACGTACGCCGTTTGCTCCGCGCTTGTCGCTTCCGGCGGACTCGAGCCGACCCAGCACGACCGACGCGAACGCTCCAGCGGCGGCAACGTCGACCGATGCGGCGCCCGCTAAGCCTGCGGCCGGAGAGACGGCGCCGGCACCGCCTGCACCGGCACCCGATACGGGGAGCACCACAGGTAGCGGGCGCTCGTCGCCGCAAAAAGCCTCCGCACCGCATGCTCAGGAGGGGCACTGGTTTTTGCAGGCCGCCGCTCTTTCGACTGAGGCGGCCGCGCAGTCGTTCTCCGAGCGCCTATCCGGTGCCGGCATGGCACCGTTCGTGGAGCGTGCGGCCGCCGCAGATGGGGTGCTCTATCGCGTGCGCCTGGGGCCATTTTCATCGCGCGACGCCGCGGTACGGGCTCGGCGCCACCTGCGCTCGCTGGGCGTCGGCTCGAACGTCATACGGATCGAGCAGGGCGAGCGATGAATCTGTTCGATGCTGCTTTGCTGGGGATCGCGCTGGTATCGGTGCTGGTTGGCGCCATTCGCGGTTTCGTCAAAGAGACGGCCGCTCTTGCGGGCTGGGTGCTCGCAGTTGTGCTCACGCTGAACTACGCGGTCGCTCTGGGACACCGCTTGCCGGGGCAGATCGGCTCGGATGGCGTTCGAACCGCTGTCGCGGCGATCCTGATCGTGCTCGGATGCGTACTGACTGCGCACTTGATCGGCCGCGCGCTGCGCGCGGTCGTCACGGCTGCACACCTGGCGGGACCCGACCGGGCGCTGGGAGCGCTGCTCGGGGTCGGGCGGGCGGCGGCGGTGTGGCTTCTGGTCGCGTTGGTCGTGGTCCGCGTCGGTTTGTCGGAGCGCGCGTTCTGGACCTCTTCTCGTCTGGCGCCCTCACTCGAGGCCGCGCTACGATGGATATCGCCTGATCTGGCACCATCGGCGCATCGGCCGGTGGTAGCGTTAGTGGCATGTAGCACCCGCACCCAGCGAATCGGGTGTTACATGCCACTAGGAGCCTGAATCCGATGTGCGGAATCGTCGGCGTGGTCTCGTCGGCCCCAGTCAACCAGCTGCTGTACGACGCGCTGCTGCTGCTGCAGCACCGCGGCCAGGACGCCGCAGGGATCGCGACGGTGCACGGCAACCGCTTCCACATGTTCAAGGGCGCGGGCCAGGTGCGCGACGTGTTCCGCACCCGCAACATGCGCTCGCTTCCGGGCAAGTCCGGGATCGCCCAGGTGCGCTACCCGACCCAGGGCTCGGCCAGCGACTCGGAGGAGGCGCAGCCGTTCTACGTGAACGCGCCGTTTGGCGTCGCGCTGGCGCACAACGGCAACTTGACCAACACGGACACGCTGAAAGAGGAGATGTTCCGGCGTGACCGGCGCCACATCAACACGAATTCGGACTCCGAGGTTCTGCTGAACGTGCTGGCGCACGAGCTGCAGATTGCCAGCAACGGTCTGTCGTTGGACCCGGACGCGATCTTCGCGGCCGTATCCGCGCTGCATCGACGCGCGAGCGGCTCGTACGCAGTCGTTGCCGAGATTGCCGGCTACGGGCTGCTCGCGTTCCGCGACCCTTTTGGCATACGGCCTCTTTGCTTCGGTGTGCTGGAAACCGACCTGGGCACGGAGTACTTGGTCGCATCCGAATCAGTGGCGCTGGAAGGCCTGGGATACCGGTTCGTGCGCGACGTTGCGCCCGGTGAGGCGGTCTTCGTCGATCTTGACGGCCGTTTCTTCAGCCGCCAATGCGCCGAACACCCAAGCCGCAATCCGTGCCTGTTCGAATACGTCTATCTAGCGCGCCCCGACTCGCTGATCGACGGCATCTCGGTGTACGGCGCTCGGCTGCGCCTGGGCGAATACCTGGCTGCGCGTGTCGAGCGCGAACTGCGTTGCGGCGACATCGATGTGGTGATGCCGATCCCGGACTCGAGCCGGCCGGCTGCGATGCAGCTCGCCAACCGGCTGAGCCTGAACTATCGCGAGGGATTCATCAAGAACCGATACATCGGGCGTACGTTCATCATGCCGGGGCAGGCGGTGCGCAAGCGTTCGGTGCGCCAGAAGCTCAATGCGATCGGGGTGGAGTTCAAGGGAAAGAACGTGTTGCTGGTCGACGATTCGATCGTGCGCGGCACGACCAGCCAGGAAATCGTTCAGATGGCTCGCGAAGCCGGAGCCAACCGGGTCTACTTCGCTTCGTCGGCTCCGCCGGTGCGCTTCCCCAACGTGTACGGAATCGACATGCCGACTCGCGCCGAGTTGATCGCCGCTTCGCGCACCGACGATGAGATTCGTCGCGTGATCGGCGCCGATGCGCTGATTTACCAGAGTATCGAGGACCTGAAGAGCGCCGTGCGCGACGGCACCACGCACTTGGATGGGTTCGAAGCCTCGTGCTTCGACGGCGTTTACGTCACGGGCGACGTAACGCCGGCGTACCTGGACCGGATCGAGCGCTCCCGTTTGGCCCCCCAACTTTCCGAGGGCGGCGGGTTGTCGCAGTTGAGTTTGGCGATCGAATCGGCCGACTGAGACAGCTCCGGTGAGCGGCGGCGATCCTCCCCCGTCCGCGCAGACCCAGGCGGTCCGCGCGGGAACCCTGCGAAGCCAGTTCCACGAACATAGCGAAGCTTTGTTCCTGACTTCGAGCTTCCTGTTCGACGACGCCGAGCAGGCGGCCCGCAGGTTCGCAGGTCAGGAGGAGGGGTACGTCTACTCGCGCTTCTCCAATCCGACCGTGCGGATGTTCGAGCAGCGGCTTGCCGCGCTAGAGGGTGGCGAGGATTGCCTGGCCACCGCCTCCGGAATGTCGGCGATCCTGACGCTGTGCCTGGCGCATTTGACCGCGGGAGACCACATTCTGTGCGGATCCAACGTGTTCGGCGCGACGGTGCAGCTGTTCTCGAACGTGTTGGGGCGCTTCGGAATCGAGACGACGTACGTCTCCGGTTCCGATCCGGCAGCCTGGCGCTCGGCGGCGCGCCCTCGCACCCGACTGCTGTTCTGCGAGACGCCGTCCAACCCGCTAATGGAGGTCACTGACCTTCGTTCCTTCGCGGCCATCGGGCGCGAGCTGGGAGGGCTGACGGTGGTGGACAACTGTTTCTGCACGCCGGCGCAACAGCAGCCGCTGCAATACGGCGTCGACCTCGTGATGCATACGGGTACCAAGTATCTGGACGGACAGGGACGAGTGCTGGGGGGAGCTCTGGTGGGGCGTGCCGCCTTTGTGCGGGAGACCTTGCTGCCGGTGCTGCGGACGACGGGTCCCAGTTTGTCGCCGTTTAACGCGTGGGTGCTCCTCAAAGGGCTGGAGACGCTGTCGCTGCGAATCGACGCTCAGTCCCGGTCGGCGCTGCAGCTGGCGCGCTGGCTGCAGTCGCACCCGGCGGTTGCCCGTGTCCAGTACACCGGATTGGAGTCGCACCCTCAGCACGTGCTCGCGCGCAGCCAGCAAAGCGGCTTCGGAGCCGTCGTGGCCTTCGAGTTGAAAGTGGCCGAAGGCGAGGCCCGCCAGCGTGCCTGGCGTGTGATCAATGCGGTGCGCCTGCTGTCGATCACGGCCAACCTCGGCGACACCCGCAGCACGATCACGCACCCCGCCAGCACGACGCACAGCCGACTGACAGCGGAGATGCGCCAGAAGGCGGGGATCACCGAGTCGCTGATCCGGATCGCCGTTGGGCTCGAGGACACCGAAGATCTGCGGCGCGACCTCGCGCGCGCACTTGGGGCCTAGTCGGGCGGCCCTGCGTCGGGCAAGCCGCACACGCGACCGATGTCGGTCGCTTCGCTCGACGAGCACTAGCGCATCGGGGGGATCGGTCGATGATGGTGCCACAGGATGCGGCAGGTTAACCTGCGGCGGTATGCGATGGACAGGCTATAAAGCTTGTGCTGCCTGAACGTGGGCAAAGTCTCTGACGACGTCAAACTTGGTGACCTGGCTCGCCGGGCCGCCAGGGCGCTCACGAGAGCGGGGCTTGAGCACCGGATCGACATCTATCGCGACATCGAGGTCGACGACCCGGCGGTGCAAAAGATGCTGGGGCGGCCGCACCGGGTTCGAGTTCGGATCCGCATCACCGCCCAAAGCCTGCTGTTCGAGGATCGCTCGGGGGTTGCTGCCAACGACTCGGGGGAACACCTGCTAGCACGAGAGGGAAAACCCCAGGGATCGCTTTGAACGACAGCTGCGCGCCGTTAGAATGCGCGCGCTTAGCAGGCGCTGTCCCGACGCAAGACCTCAGCGCGCTCCCTAGACGCAAGTCCCCAATTTTTTCGTCCGGCCGGTAGAGGAGACACCAAGATGGATCGTACGAGGCGCACTCTGGTAAAGGCGGCCGCTGCCGCGTCGACCGTCGCGTTGCCGTTGCGCGCGAGCTTTTCTGCGGAGCCGCGCGCACTGGCCATTTCCCACCAGTTTCCTGGTGGAACGATCGAGGAAGGCGATTTTCGCGATCGGCTGTGTCGCAAGTTCGCTGTCGAGGTGGAACGACTCACCGGGGGCGCGCTCAAGGGAACGGTCTATCCCAACTCTTCGCTGATGAAGACCAATGCGCAGTTCAGCGCAATGCGCAAGGGCGCCCTCGATCTATCGCTGGTTCCGCTGTCGTATGCAGGCGGGGAGGTGCCGGAGACGGGACTGGGCCTGATGCCTGGCGTCGTAACGTCGTACGAGCAAGGCGCACGTTGGAAGACCGCTGAGATCGGTAAGGCGATGTCGGATCTTCTGCGCGACAAGGGCATCTTGATACTGAGCTGGATTTGGCAGGCCGGTGGGGTCGCAAGCCGCACCCGGCCGATCGTCGAGCCAGAGGACGCGAAGGGACTGAAGGTTCGCGGCGGCAGCCGTGAAATGGACATGGTGCTGAAAGCGGCCGGTTCGGCTGTGATGAACATCCCGTCCGACGAGATCTACGCGAACATGCAAACTGGAGCCCTGGATGCCGCGATGACCTCGTCGACCAGCTTGATTTCGTTCCGGCTGGAGGAAGTGGCCAAGCAACTGACCACAGGCCGAGGCAAGGCGTACTGGTTCATGCTGGAGCCGCTGATGATGTCGCGAACCGTGTTCGATTCGCTTCCGAAGGCGCACCAAGACGTGTTGGTGAAAGTGGGAGGCGAGCTCGAGAAGTTCGCAGTCGAGGGAGCCAAGGCGGACGACCAGAAAGTGGCCTCCACATACGAGCGTGCCGGCGGCAAGGCGTACGACCTGTCGGCGGCGACCGTGGAGCGCTGGCGGGCGCTGGCGCGCGAGACGGCGTGGAAAGACTTCGCCGCCCGTTCCGACAGCTGCGCGCACATGCTCAAGCTGGCAGAACAGACACTCGCCTAACACTGCTCCGGCCCGCGTCCCGGACGGGCGCCGGATACCTGAGGGGGTTCCGTTGCTCGGAACGCTGTCGCGCGGGTTGGAGTGGATCAACCGTCTGTTCGCCGGCGTCTCCATGCTGGCGATGCTGACCGCTGGCGGCATCCTGACGAGCAGCGTTGCGACGCGCTACTTCTTCAAGCTGCCGACCGACTGGCAGGACGAAGCGTCCATTTTCCTTCTCGTCGGTGCGACGTTCCTGAGCGGGGCATACGTGCAAGCGCAGCGCGGCCACATCGGCATCGGCCTGCTGGCCGGTTTGCTGCCGGCGCGCTGGAACCGCATTCGCGCTCGGCTGTGCGACTGTCTGAGCCTGCTGTTCTGCGGGTTCTTCACGTGGAAGTCCTGGGCCCTGTGGCTGGAAGCCTGGCAAGACGGGCGGACCACCGATTCGACGTGGGCTCCATCCCTATGGATCCCGTACGGGCTGATGGCGGTGGGAATGACCGTTCTGTCCGTACAGCTTGCGCTACAGCTGGTGAGCAATAGCCCCCACGAAGGCGAGCACCCATGACCGAAGCTCATGGCCCCCGCGCGTCAGCGCGAATCGTTCGGGTCTTTTCCCCTAACCTATGAGCACGGGTGCCGTGGGCACGGCCTACGGCGTGGTTACGCTGCTGATGATGTTCACCGGCATGCCGATCGCTTTCGCGCTTGGCGCTACCGCGATCGTGTTTATGCTGGCGCTGATGCCGATGGCGGCTCTCGACGTGGTCACGCAGAACGTGTACGAGGAGCTGGCCAGCATCACCCTGCTGTCCATTCCACTGTTCATCCTCAAAGGCGCGGCGATTGGCCGCACACGCGCCGGAGCGGACCTGTATGGAGCGGTACACGCATGGATGCACCGGATCCCGGGTGGTCTGGGAATGGCCAACGTGTTCGCATGTGCGCTGTTCGCTGCGATGGCCGGCTCCAGCCCCGCCACCTGCTCGGCGATCGGATCGATGGGCATCCCGGAGATGCGCTCGCGCGGGTACTCCGGAGGATTCGCCTCGGGGATCATCGCCGCTGGAGGCACGCTTGGGATCCTGCTGCCGCCTTCCATCACGATGATCATCTACGCGGTCGTTGCCGAGCAATCGCTCGGGCGTCTGTTCCTGGCGGGCGTCGGCCCGGCCTTGCTGCTGGTAGGCCTGTTCTGTGCCTATTGCGCGTGGCGCTTCCGGCTGGAATTTCAGCGCGCACAGAAGGCGGAGCGCCGCCAGGGCATCTCCTCGGCGATCCTGCACTATGAGCCCGTCACCATGGCGCAGCGCTTCCGGCTGCTACCGCGGGTGCTTCCGTTTCTGCTGCTGCTGACCGGCGTGATGGTGGCGCTGTACGGCGGGCTCGCCACGCCATCCGAGACGGCCGGCCTGGGCGCACTGCTCGCATTGGCCTTGGTGGGGACCATTTATAAAGTCTGGCGGCCACGCCAGGTGGCGCCGATCCTGGCGGCAACGTTGCGCGAGTCGACGATGCTGATGTTCATCATCGGCATGTCGCTGTTGTACGCGTACGTGATGAGCTATCTGCACATCAGCCAATCGGCAGCGCAGTGGATTGTCGGGCTGCACGCGTCGCGATGGCTGCTGCTGACTCTGATCCTGCTGATGGTCGTTGTTCTGGGTTTCTTCCTGCCGCCGGTATCGATCATCCTGATGACCGCGCCAGTGATCCTTCCGCCGTTGCACTCTGCCGGCTTCGATCTGGTCTGGTTCGGCGTCGTAATGACGATCGTGATGGAAATGGGCTTGATCCATCCACCGGTCGGGCTGAACATTTTTGTGATCCGCAACGTGGCACCGGACATTCCGCTGCGCGATGTCGTACTGGGGGTGCTGCCATTTGTTGCGCTGATGACTCTGGCGGTGGTCGTTCTGTGCGTGGCGCCGCGGATCGCGATGTGGTTTCCCGATTTCCTGCTGGGGGCGCGCATCTCCTGACCGCTCGGCTGGCCCGTTTGGCTTGGCCCGCGAGGAATCGGGTGGTTACATGCCACTAGGTACGCTCGCAGCGCCCTGCGATGGAAGCCGTTGCGGCCAGCTCGTCGGTCAGTGCCGCGGCAGTGCGGCCGGAAACCGTGTAGGGATCGATCGTCGCCCGCTCGGAGTACCGCAGCAGAGTAGAAGAGTTGACTTTCGCCAGGTTCACCAACCCCATCGTCCATCCGCCGAAACGGCGCTCGGCGATCTCTTCGTACGCGAGCAGCGTCACGCGCCGATGGCGTCGGTCGCATACGATGCGGTTGTACAGCGTGTTGACCGAGTCGCGCCCGCCCTCCAGCGCTTGCAGGAAGACGTCGCCGCCATGACACAACACCCCGGTGATACCCAGCTCGGGGTTGTTGCGGCGTGCTTGCTGCAGGATCGCCTCGATCAGGCCATCGTGGGGCGCCTCAGCGGCCTTGCTTGCGTACAAGAGACGAACCAGCATGGCTTTTCGGCGAACGCTTAGTGATGGTCGCTGCCGATCAAAGAAAGGAATTCCCTGCGCAGGTTGACGTCCTTTAAGAACGAGCCCCGCATCACGCTGTTGGTCATTTTCGACTCGGTGTCTTTGATTCCGCGCCAGTGCAGGCAAAAATGGTCGGCCTCCATCACGAGCGCCAGGCCATCGGGCTGGACCCGTTCCTGCAGCAGATCGGCCAAGCGCGCGACCGCCTCCTCCTGGATCTGCGGCCGGCTCATGATCCAGTCGGCAAGGCGCGCGTATTTCGACAGGCCGATCAGGTTGGAGTGTTCGTTCGGCATCACGCCGACCCACAGCTTGCCGAAGATCGGGCACAAGTGGTGTGAGCAGGTGCTGCGGATGATCACCGGCCCCACGATCATCAGTTCGTTCAGATGCTCGACATTCGGGAACTGGGTGAGGCGCGGCTCCGGCACATAGCGCCCGCGGAACACCTCGTCGACGAACATCCGCGCCACGCGCTCGGCGGTGTCCCGGGTATTGTGGTCGCCTGCTGTGTCGATCACGAGCGATTCGAGCAGATCCTGCACGCGCCCCTCGACCTCGGCACGCAGCTGCTCCAGCTCTCCCGGTTCGAGGTGGCGCGCAATGTTGTCGTTGGCGTGAAAGCGCACGCCGGCTTTGGTCAGCCGCTCGCGGATCCGTTGCGACACCGAGTCCGGTATTTCCGCGTCGGGTGTAGTGGAAACGCTAGCGAGCTTAACGGCACTCATCGCGAGCCTCTGTTTCTTGCACCGCTTCCAAGTCTACGCGAGTACATCTGGGGCGCCAGCGGCGGCCGACTCGACGTGCGATGATCGGGCTGCGCGAGGCGCACACGGATGACGCGCCCGCATTGCACGATGCCGTTCGATTCCCTGCTGACACCCTTGGGACAGGTCGCTCGCGAAGCCGGCGGCGAGATCTTGCGCGTGTACGCAACCGACTTCGACGTGCGACGCAAAGCGGACCGGTCGTTGGTCACCGATGCGGACCTGCGCGCCGAGCGCGCGATCGTGTCGGGCCTGCACTTGTTGACGCCGGATATCCCGATCGTCTCGGAGGAGGCCGCCTCGGAATCGTCCTCACCGGAGGTTGGTGCGCGGTTCTGGTTGGTCGATCCGCTCGACGGAACGCGCGAGTTCGTACGTCGCAACGGCGAATTCACCGTCAATATTGCCTTGATCGAGAATCGTCGGTCAATTTTGGGAGTGATCTACGCACCTGCGCTGGACCGCCTCTATGCAGGCTCGGCGGGTTTGGGCGCGTACGCTGAGATCGCCGCGCAACGTCGGCCAATCGCGTGCAGACTGCCCTCGCCGCAGGGTTTGGCAGTGGTAACGAGCCGCTCGCACCAGGACCCATCGGCGTGGCGCGCGCTGCTGGGCGCAAGGGCGGTGGCGTCGCGGTTGACGGCGGGCTCGTCGCTGAAGTTCGGACTGATCGCCGCCGGCGAGGCGGACGCGTATCCGCGCACGGGACGCACCTGGGAGTGGGATACCGCGGCCGGGCACGCGATCGTGTCGGCGGCCGGCGGGCGGGTCGCGGACATCGACGGCGGCGAGCTGCGCTACGGCAAACCGGGTTTCGTCAATTCGGCCTTTGTCGCCTACGGTCTCGTCGACTGAGGCGCGCCGCATCGCACAATGCTGTTGTGCGGCGGGCCGCTACAATCGAACGCGGCTCGTGTGAACATCCATCAGAACGCGAAGCGCCGTGATGCTGCGGCAGCCTCGTGCGGGAGGACACCATGTCGGAACGTCCCAGCGGCCGCAAAGCGAAAAAGGGCTGGTACATACTGCTGCTGCTCCAGTTCATCCTCGCCCTGTGCGTGCCGTTTTACAACAAGGTCGAGCCGACTCTGAGCGGGGTGCCATTTTTCTACTGGTACCAAATGCTGATGGTTCTAGTCGGCGCCGCGCTCACCGCGATCGTGTATTTCGCCACTGAGCGGTAGCCGTAAGGCTCCGCAAAACGGATCTCGCATCGAGGGGAGGGTTCCGGTATGGAGGGAATCAACTGGACGGCGCTCATCGTATTCGTGCTTCTCTTCGGGTTCATCACCTGGTTGGGCTTTGCGGCGTCGCGCTGGCGCCGCGGTGACCTGGATCAGCTGCACGAGTGGGGGCTGGGCGGCCGTCGCTTTGGAACACTGGTCACCTGGTTTCTGATCGGCGGCGACCTGTACACCGCCTACACCTTCATCGCAGTGCCGGCGCTGGCTTTCGGCGCCGGAGCACTCGCGTTCTTCGCAGTGCCGTACACGATCGTCGTGTATCCGATCCTGTTCGTTGTGTTTCCCAGGCTCTGGAGCGTCGCGCACCGGCACGGCTACATCACGTCGGCCGATTTCGTGCGGGGTCGTTTCGGGAACCGCTGGTTGGCGCTGGCAATCACCTTGACTGGAATCGTTGCGACGATGCCGTACATCGCGCTGCAGCTGGTCGGGCTGCAGGTCGTGATCGGCGCGATGGGAGTGGTCGGCGAGGGATTGCTCGGCGACCTGCCGTTGATCATCGCATTCGTGATCCTCGCAGCGTTCACCTACTCGAGCGGGCTAAGGGCGCCGACGGCGATCGCAATCGTCAAGGATTCGCTGATCTTTTTGACCGTGTTCGCAGTCGTCATCATCGTCCCTCTGAAGCTCGGAGGGTACGGGGCCATTTTTTCCGCGGTTCCCGCGCAAAAGCTGCTGCTGGCGCCGCCGCCGGCCAACTCGTTCGGATCGTACGGGATCTACGGGACGCTCGCGCTGGGCTCGGCGCTTGCGCTGCTGCTGTATCCGCATTCGGTCACCGGGATTTTGAGCGCGAACAGCGGGCACGCGGTCCGGCGCAACGCGGCGATGCTCCCAGCCTATTCGTTCATGCTCGGCTTGCTTGCGCTGCTCGGCTTCATGGCGATCGCCGCCGGCGTCGACAAGCTTCCGGAGTATGCGGCGGGGTTCAAACAGTACAAGGCGAGTTTTGCCGTGCCCGCGCTCGTGCTGAACATGTTTCCGTCCTGGTTTGCTGGAATCGCTTTTGCGGCCATCGGCATCGGTGCGCTGGTTCCGGCCGCGATCATGTCGATCGCCGCGGCCAATCTTTTCACGCGCAACATCTACAAGGAATTCTTGCACCGGGAGTGCACCGATCTGCAGGAGTCGCGAATGGCGAAATGGGTCTCGCTGATCGTCAAGGCCGGGGCGCTGTTCTTCATCATCTTCGTCAATCAGCAGTACGTGATCCAGCTGCAGCTGCTGGGCGGAATCTGGATCATTCAGACGCTGCCGGCGGTCGTGCTGGGCCTTTATACGCGCTGGTTCAACTCGTGGGCCCTGCTGATCGGCTGGGTGGTCGGTACCGTCATCGGGACCGTCGTGGCCTACCAGGCCGGACTCAAGCCGACTTGGCAGTTGACGCTTGCCGGGTACGGACTGCCCGGGTACACCGCGTTGTACACGCTGGTGATCAACATCGCGGTTGTGGTGGTGTTGACCTTGCTGTTCCGCGCCGCCAAGCTCGGCGCAGACCAGGACGAGACGAGCGCCTCCGACTACCAGCTGGCCCCTGCGCCCACCGCGTAGCGGGCGAGCGTCGAGCGCTCCCGGATCCCTAGCGCCCGGCGCGTTGAGCGAGCCGGGCGCGAAGGAGGGTTGGGCTTACCCTCCGTAGCGCGAAGCTCGAAGGATGGCTACTTCGGCTGCGGGACGATGCGCAGGTAGGACTTCAGAGTCTTCCAGCCGCCCGGGAATTTGGCGCGCGCGGCGTCGTCCGAAACCGACGGCGGAATGATCACGTCTTCGCCCGGACGCCAGTTCACCGGCGTCGCCACGCTGTGGCGAGAGGTCAACTGCAGCGAGTCGAGAGCGCGCAGGACCTCGTTGAAGTCCCGGCCGGTGCTCATCGGATACAGGATCGACAGCTTGAGCTTCTTGTCCGGACCGATCACGAACACCGAGCGAATCGTCGCATTGTCGGCAGCCGTCCGACTCGATGCGTTGCCGCTCGCGTTCGGGTGGATCATGTCGAACAGCTTCGCCACCTTGAGGTCGGTGTCGCCGATCAGCGGGTAGTTCAGTGCCGCACCCTGGGTCTCGGCGATATCCTTCGCCCAGCGCCGATGATCATCGACGCTGTCGATCGACAAACCGATCACCTTGGTGTTGCGCTTGTCGAACTCCGGCTTGAGCTTTGCCAGATAGCCAAGTTCGGTCGTGCACACCGGAGTGAAATCCTTCGGGTGCGAAAACAGGATCGCCCACTTGTCGCCGATCCAGTGGTGGAAACTGATCTCGCCGTCCGTGCTCTGGGCGGTGAAATCGGGGACCTCGTCGCCAATTCTCAGGCTCATCGCAACCTCCATCAACTTGGTTGGGAGGCAGGCCCGTCGAACGGGCCCGCCAGCCGAATCGCATCGGCGCGCCCGCATCAGGGCCAACGCTTGCTGCGGCAGGGGGACATGGTAGCGACATCCCGCACGTCTGCGAAATAAGCGGCCGTTGGACAGGTATTCTTGCGGCTCTTGTAGGCAGCGCTTCACTAGGATTTTTTCTGGCGCGGCGCGAATCGAAAGGCACAGGCATGAAGCTTCTGCGGCGCATCTGGCCGCTGCTTGCGAGCAATCTGCTGATGCTCGCGATCTGCTTCCTGTGCATGTCCATTCTTTCGTCGATGCGCGCCTACGTCGGCGGCGAAAGCCTATGGTCGAAGGCGCAGAAGGATGCCGTCACGCATTTGCGCCAGTTTGCACGTGACGGCGACATCGAAGAGTTCGCGCGTTTTCGCCAAGCGCTCTCCATTCCGATGGGCGATCGTGCGGCGCGGCTGGAGCTGTTGAAGCCGGCGCCGGACTTTGCCGTCGCCTCTGCGGGATTCCTGGCGGGAGGAAATGACCCCAAGGATGTTCCGGGAATGATCCGGCTGTTTCGCGTGGCCGAGCACGTGCCATACATGCAGCGTGTCCTGCAGATCTGGGCCGAGGGCGATGGGCTGATCGACCGTCTCGACGACGTCGCCGATCAGCTTCTGGACGAGGTGACGGCTGCCCGCCTGGACCCCTCCGGGCGTGCGGCGCTGCTGTCGCAAATCAACGCAATCGACTTCCGACTTCGCCCGCTGGAGGACGAGTTCAGCAGCACGCTCGGGGCCTCTTCACGGCTGACGACCGTCATCCTGGCGTGGACGGCGGCCTTGTCCTCACTGGTGTTCCTCGGGATCGGGATCGCGTTGTCCGGTTCGATACTGGCGAGAGCCGATTCAATGGAGCTGGCGCTGCGACACCAGGCAAGCCACGACGAGCTGACCGGCCTGGTAAACCGGCGCGAATTCGAGCGGCGCTTGTCGGCTGCACTTGCGCCGCTTCCCGATCAGCGCGAACCGGGGGCGCTGCTGTACCTGGATCTGGACCAGTTCAAAATCGTCAACGACACCTGTGGCCATCATGCGGGCGACGAGCTGATCCGCCGGGTCGCCGATACGATCCGGGCCGCGGTGCGCAGTAGCGACACGATCGGGCGGCTCGGTGGCGACGAGTTTGGCCTGCTGCTGCCCGCATGTGCGCCGGCAGCAGCGCTTTCGATCGCCGAGACGATCCGCTCGAACCTTACCGAGCTTCGGTTTTCGTGGGGAGGCCGTACGTTCCTGGTCGGCGCCAGCATCGGGGTCGTGATGTTGGAGCGCGGCTTCGGGACCGTCGCGGAAGCGTTGAGCGCAGCCGACAGTGCCTGCTATCTGGCCAAGGACAGCGGCCGCAACCGGGTGCAGGTGTTCCGTCAGGAGGATCGGCAGATCCAGGTGCGCGCCGAGGAGATGAACTGGGTCGTTCGCCTCGAGGATGCACTGGAGCATTCCCGCTTCGAGTTGTTCGCGCAGGAGATTCGACCGATTGCCGGCCCGAGACTCGACACCAGCTACGAGATCCTGTTGCGGTTGCGGGACAAGGACGGCCGACTGATCGAACCGATGGAGTTCCTTCCGGCGGCGGAGCGCTACGGTCTGATGAAACGATTGGATCGATGGGTCATCGAGCGGACGATCCAGAGGCTCGGAGCTGTGCGTGACGTCGCTACGATGCCGCGGCTTGCGGTCAACTTGTCGGCGGCGTCCCTGGGCGACGGCGAATTGCTCGGTTTCATCTCGAGCCGCCTGCGCGAGCACGAGGTGGCGCCGCACCGCCTCGGTTTTGAGGTCACCGAGACCGCCGCGATCAGCGAGCTCGCTGCTGCCGAATTGCTGCTGGAGAGTTTGCGAAAGCTCGGCTGTTCGATCGGTTTGGACGATTTCGGCTCCGGTATGTCGTCTTTCGGATACCTGCGCCGTCTGCCGATCGACTACGTGAAGATCGACGGTGAGTTCGTCCAAGCGATGAACAAGGATCCGGTCAAGCGTGCCATCGTCGCCTCGATGCACCAGATCGCGCGCGTAATGGGTCTGCGCACAGTAGCGGAACACGTCGAAGGCGACGCGGTGCTGGCATTGCTGCGAGAGATCGGCGTCGACTACGCACAGGGTTTCGCGATCGGGATCCCCGCGCCCCTTGCCGAACTGGTAGTGTCACGCGAACAGGTGCCTGCGGGCGGCGCCGGGTGGGACGCGGCGGCTTGAGGCCGCCATGCCTGGGGTCGGCTGCTACGGGCGAATGTTCTTACTTTTGTGAGGAAGCGCGACGATGAAACGAATGTTGGCGATGACCGCAGTCGCAATCGGGTACGCCGGGCTGGTATCCGCTGCGTGGGCGGCAGACGTGGGAATTTCGATCCAGTTCAGCCAGCCAGGTGCATACGGACGTGTCGACATCGGGCAGTTCCCACAGCCGCAGGTGATCGTGCCGCAGCCCGTGGTGATCGCCCGGCCGCCAGCCGCGGTTGCTCCGGCGGAGCCGGTCTATTTGTGGGTGCCGCTGGAGCATCGCAAGCACTGGGACCGGTACTGCGGTCAGTACCACGCTTGTGGCGTTCCGGTTTATTTCGTCAACCACGTGTGGTACCGCGAGCACGTAATGGCAAACCGTGGCCGCGCCGAGGAACGACACGAAGGACGCCCCGAGGAACGGGGCCGCGAGGAGCGCGGGCCTAAGGAGCACGGGCCAAAGGGGCACGAAGGAGAGGAACACGATCGCGGAGAGCACGATCGCGGCCATCGCGATTGACGCTGGAGCGCGCGGCGGGGCAATCCTCCTCGGCGAAAGCCTATTCGCTGCGGCTGCGCTCGGTACGCTCGCGGCGGCTCCCCGCCCGAATCTGCTCGCGTTCGATCAGCTCGGCCGCCTGACGCGCATACAGATCCATCAGTCGCAGGTCCTTCTCGGACGGGCGGTGCGGCTGGCGAAAATGCGTCGAGATCATCCCGAGGAAGTCTCCGCTGCGACTCACCAGCGGCGTCGACTGGACCGCGCGATAGCCCGCGGAGGTGACGATCGCCAGGTGTGCCGCGAAGAGCGGATCGGTCAGAACGTCCTCGACGATCACCCGCTCACCCCGTTTCATCGCTTCTCCGCAAGTCGCGATGCCGGTGCGCACGGTGGCGAAGTAGTCGAGGAAGTCCTGGCGGAAGCCGCGATGCGCGACGATCTCGAGCACGGAGGATTCGGGTCGGTACAACTGAACGTTGCCGAAGTCCGCATGCAACAAGCCGATCGTCGCATCGAGTACCTCCTCGAGCATCGGCTGCAACTTCCCGGTCGCGAGCAGCCGCGTGCTCAGCTCGTGCAGCGAGACCAGCGCTGCGGCGTCGACAGCCAGCTCATCCTTGAGCGCAAGGGTTTGCTCCTCCGCGCGTTTGCGCCGCGTGATGTCGGTTGCGATTCCTCCGATCGCGTAGATGTTGCCGGCAGCATCGCGCAGCGGAAACTTCACGACGAGGCTGGTGTGGCGGCCGTCGCTGTGAAGAGCGACCTCCTCGAACTGCATCGGTTCGCCACTTTCCACCACCAGACGGTCGTTGGCGCGGAACGCCGCAGCCTGGTCGGGCGGGAAAAGCTCATGGTCGTTCTTGCCGATGACATGCCAGTATGACCCGGGAGCGATCTTCTGGAACTCGCGGTTGCACAGCAGGTACCGACCCGCCAAATTTTTGAGAAAAATCATCGCCGGGCTGTGGTCGAGGATCGCCTGGAACCTGGCTTCGCTCTTTTGCAGAGCCTCCGCCATCCGCTGCTGCGCGGTGAGGTCCTCGATGACTTTGACGATCATCGTCGGCCGCTCCGGCGTGGCGGGAATCACGGAGACGCTGACGTTCGCCCAAACCAGCGCGCCATCCTTGCGCAGGTAGCGTCGCTCGCGATGGTATTCGTGCGGTCCTGCCGAAAGCAGCTCGACGAACGCCGAGCGGCCCGCTGCGCGATCCTCCTCCGGCATCACTTCGAAGACGGACAGGTGTCGGAGCTCCCGCTCCGTGTAGCGAAGCATCCTTTGCAGAAACGGGTTCGCGGCGACGAAGCGTCCGTCGGTGTCGAGCAGCGCGATCCCGACCGCGGAGTTCTCGTACAGCGCACGCCAGATCTGGCCCGATTCCAGCAGCGCATCGAGATCGCGCGGCGCCACCGAGTCTTCCGCGACCGCGAGCCGCTTGCCGGGAACAGGCCGGACTGCCACGGATTGCCACCCCTCTTTTACCTGTTGGTCGGACGGATGTTTTGCGGCGCTAGAAAAGTGCGCTGCGTCGCAAATCCGAGTGAACCGAAAAACCATACTCCGAACGCATCCGCCTGGCGAGCGCCTGGCGGCGCCGTGGTTGGCCGCTGCCGACGGCCGGCCAGGCGCCGCGGGACGAGCGCCACCGCGCGGGCGACTTCTGGAATATGGCTCCCCGACCTGGGCTCGAACCAGGGACCTGCGGATTACAGCGCACGCGCGCTGGACTATCTCATCACCCTCAGCTTGACCTGTTAGGGTGTCGGGCGCTGACGAGGTTTATTGCTCGGACTGCTCACCCTCTAGTCTCTGCACCTTCCTGCCTACTCGCTGCTTGTCCTTCGGCAGGCTTGGCTCAGGATTCTCCCTTGCGGGGCATTCCCTGAGTTCACCCGATTTTTCGTCTGCGAGTTTCCTCACAGTGCTGCCATTTGACAGTCCGTCGCTCTACCGACTGAGCTATCGGGGAAGAGAAATCATTCTACTGCAGTTCATACTCTTGGGCCCAGCGCACGCCTTTCGACTGACGATTGCGGCTTGGCGTCACTCGAAGGTGGGCCTGGCGCACGAGAGGAAGGTCACCAATCGGCACCAAATAGCATTTGTTGTTATCCGGGCAGAAGACTCCGAACGCGTCGATTTGCCCTCGATAGTCCTCGCGCTTACCACCGCGGTGATATTGCGACGAGGCCACTGGAAAGCGTACGGCTCCCGCTGCAATTCGGCCAGTCTTGCACTGGATACGACGGAAAACACCGTCGGCTTCCGCGACGAGATCGTAGCGAAAGTTATCCCCGAACGGCATCAAAACGCGATACCCGTTCCTGAGCAGCGCCGCCATGATCATCGACTGCGAGATGTCTCCAACGAACTTTGGATTGAGGCCCTTGACCCGCGAATCCATCGCCGGATGTTCGGGTCAGTGTGGTTTCAGTACCGCGGCAATCGCGTCGCATGCCGCGTCGATGTTGCCTGAGTTCAGGGCGGCGACGCAGATCCTGCCGGTGCTGACAGCGTATACGGCGAAGCGTTCGCGCAACTGCTCGACCTGTGCAGCAGTCAGTCCGGAGTACGAGAACATGCCGCGCTGCCGCCGCACAAACGAGAAGTCGGTGGCGACGCCGCGCTTTGCCAGTCCGTCGACCAGGCGCTCACGCATCGAACGGATTCGCTCGCGCATCGCACCAAGCTCCCGCGCCCACTGATCGCGCAGCTCGGAGCTCGCCAACACTGCGGTCACCAGCGCGGCGCCGTGCGTCGGGGGGTTGGAGTAGTTCGCGCGGATCACCCGCTTGATCTGGCTGAGGACCCGTTCGGCGGCGTCGCGCGAGGCCGTCAGCATCGTCAGCGCCCCGACTCGCTCTCCGTACAACGAAAAGGACTTGGAGAAGGAGCTGGCGACGAGTGTGTCGATCCGCGCGGCCTCGAACAGGCGAACGGCAAGGCTGTCGGGCTCCAACCCCTCGCCGAAGCCCTGATAGGCGATGTCGAGGAACGGAACGAGGTCGCGCTCGCGCACCGTATCGACGATCCGGCGCCATTGGCCCGGGTCCGGATCGACTCCGGTCGGGTTGTGGCAGCAAGCGTGCAGCACTACCAGCGTGCCGGGTTGGGCGGCCGAAAGCGCGGCCAGCATTCCCGTCAGGTTCAGACCGTGGGTGGCCGCGTCGTAGTACGGATAGGCGCTCACCGCATAGCCAGCCGCCTCGAAAAGGGCGCGGTGGTTTTCCCAGCTCGGTTCGCTGATCAGCACTTTTGTAGCCGGGCGCAGCCGCTTGACCAGTTCTGCGCCGATTCGCAGCGCACCGGTCCCGCCCAGCCCCTCGGCGGTCACGCAGCGACCCGAAGCAATCGCCTCGGAGTCCGCTCCCAACAGCAGGGGCTGAACCTGCGCGGCGTATGCCGGCGGCCCTTCGATCGGAAGGTAGCCGCGCGGCGAGGGCGCTTGCAGCCGGGCACGCTCGGCGGCCCGCACGCATTCGAGCAGCGGGATGCGCCCTTGCTCGTCGTAGTACACGCCGACACCCAAGTTCACTTTGCCCGGCCGAGGGTCCGAGTTGAAGGCCTCGGTCAACCCGAGGATCGGATCGCGCGGAGCCAGTTCGACCTGTCCGAATAGGGAAGGGGAAGACATGCGTTACCGCCGTAGGCGCCTGTAAGTTATTGATTACTATATGTAACAAACAATCCGCGGGGCTAGAAGTTCAGCGCCTCCGGTGATAGCATTGCCCGCTTGAACGCGCATATTGCACCGCAGTAATGCCATCTCCCGCTTCAGCGCAGCGCTACCAAGCCTCCCCGTTCCAGCTGCACCAGCCATTTTCGCCGGCTGGAGACCAGCCGGAGGCGATCGCGCGTCTGGTCGAAGGGCTGGACGACGGGCTGGCGTTTCAGACGCTACTCGGCGTGACCGGCTCGGGCAAGACCTTCACGATGGCCAACGTGATCGCGCAGATCGGCGCCCCCACGTTGATCCTGGCGCCGAACAAGACGCTGGCGGCGCAACTGTATTCCGAGATGCGCGAGTTTTTCCCGAACAACGCGGTCGAGTACTTCGTATCGTACTACGACTACTACCAGCCCGAAGCGTACGTACCGTCGCGCGACCTGTACATCGAGAAGGACAGCAGCGTCAACGAACACATTGAGCAGATGCGCTTGTCGGCCACCAAGTCGCTGCTCGAGCGTCGCGATGCGGTGATCGTGGCAACGGTTTCGGCGATTTACGGAATCGGCGATCCGGACGACTACCACTCGATGATCCTGGTGCTGCGGCACAACGACCGGATCGGTCAGCGCGACATCATTGTGCGGCTGGCAGCGATGCAGTACCGCCGCAGCGAAACCGATTTCCTGCGCGGCACCTTCCGGGTGCGCGGCGACACGATCGACGTGTTTCCCGCCGAGCACGCCGAAGTCGCGGTGCGGATCGAACTGCTCGACGACGAAATCGAAAGCATCCTGCTGTTCGATCCGCTGACCGGCCGGGCTCGGCAGAAAGTTCCGCGCTTCACGATCTATCCGTCCTCGCACTATGTGACGCCACGCCAGACGGTGCTGCGTGCGATCGAGACGATCAAGCAGGAATTGAAGGAGCGCCTCGAGGAGCTGGCCGGCCAGGGCAAACTGGTCGAGTCGCAGCGCCTGGAGCAGCGCACCCGCTTCGATCTGGAAATGCTGGTCGAGCTGGGCTTCTGCAGAGGCATCGAGAACTACACGCGCCATCTTTCGGGAGCGCTGCCCGGCCAGCCGCCGCCAACGCTGATCGATTACCTGCCACCCGATGCGCTGATGATCATCGATGAGTCGCACGTCACGGTGCCGCAGCTGGGCGCGATGTACCGGGGCGACCGCTCGCGCAAGGAAACGCTGGTCGAATACGGTTTCCGTCTGCCATCGGCGCTGGACAACCGGCCGCTGCGCTTCGACGAGTTCGAACGCAAGATGCGACGCTGCATCTTCGTGTCGGCCACGCCGTCGGAGTTCGAGCTGCAGCGCTCTTCGCAAGTGGTCGAGCAGTTGGTGCGCCCGACCGGTCTGGTCGATCCGCGGCTCGAAGTGCGCCCGGCCAAGACGCAAGTCGACGATCTGCTATCCGAGATCACGCTCAGAGTCCAGCAGGGCGAACGCGTGCTCGTAACCACGCTGACCAAGCGAATGGCAGAGGACCTGACCGCCTTCCTGTCCGAACACGGCGTGCGCGTGCGCTACTTGCATTCGGACATCGACACGGTCGAGCGGGTGGAGATCGTGCGCGATCTGCGCGCGGGAGTGTTCGACGTGCTTGTCGGAATCAACTTGCTGCGGGAAGGCCTCGACCTGCCGGAAGTCGGGCTTGTCGCGATTCTGGATGCGGACAAGGAGGGGTTCCTGCGTTCCGAGCGGTCGCTGATCCAGACGATCGGCCGGGCGGCGCGGCACCTGAACGGCACGGCGATTTTGTATGCCGATACGGTGACGAACTCGATGCGCCGCGCGATCGACGAAACCGACCGCCGGCGCGCGCGCCAAGGCGAGTTCAACCGGGCCCACGGGATTGTTCCGCAGGGCGTTCAAAAGCAGGTTAAGGAGCTGATCGACGGGGTCTACGAACCCGGCGCCGCACGGGCAGGGGCGCGACAGGCAAGCGCAGCGGGCGCGGTCGAATTAATGTCGGAGGAGCAGGTGGGGCGTGAGATCAAGCGCTTGGAGCGGCAGATGCTCGAGTTGGCCAGGAACCTGGAGTTCGAGAAAGCCGCCCGGGTCCGGGATCAGCTGGGCGCGTTGCGCCAGCGGATGCTTTTTGGGGAAACTCAGACCAAGGGGGGGCCGCCGGCCGAAAAGGCGGCCTAGGGTCGGACACGCCACTCCGCGGCTGTTTGGTCTACGGAGATTCGTGTCGCTAGAACCGGGGATCTTGAACTTCTTGCTGTGTAGTTAGTCTTCTGTGGGTGGTCGGAATCATGGATGCAGATCTGGGAGAAAGGGTTGGCGGCAGGCTGCGGGCCGGCCGCGATGACGGGTCGCGGAGCGCGCACCCGAGCGAGAAAGGCGCGTCTCAGATGACAAAGGTTCTTTTCGTATGCATGGGGAACATCTGCCGCTCGCCCAGCGCGCAGGGCGTTTTCCGCAAGATGGTCGCCGACGCCGGCCTGGAAGGGTTGGTCGTGATCGAGTCGGCTGGTACCCATGCGTATCACGTGGGCGAAGCACCGGACGCGCGCGCGCAGCAGGCTGCCAAGCGGCGCGGCTATGAGATCGGCGATCTACGGGCGCGCCAGATCACGCAGGAGGACTTTCGCAATTTCGACCTGATCCTTGCGATGGATTGGGAAAACCTTGCATTGTTGCAGCAGCAATGCCCGCGCGCGCACAAACACAAGTTGCATCTGCTGATGCGCTTTGCCGGGGAGCACGACGCAGCCACTGTGCCGGATCCGTATTACGGAGGGCCGGAGGGATTCAACACTGTGCTCGACTACGTCGAAGACGCTTGCCAGGGACTGCTCGAAGTCGTGCGCCGGCGCTCAACGATGTACGCGGCTGCGTAAAGAAGAAGAGCAGAGAAGAAAAACAGGCAGAGCGCAGAGAAGTCTTTTCCCTCTCGGCATAACCCTGTTTTTTCGCCGTTAGGGGTCTTTACCCTAGCGCGACGTGAGGCTTCCCCGAAAACTGGTGTCACGGTTCAAAATGGGGGCCGCACGCCCATTTCCGGCTACCTCAATGCGGGTATTTCGAGCATCGATGCAACTGCGAAACGATCCCAAAAGTTGACCATGTCCGTCGGGAACCGGTATCATTCCCAACTGTCTTAGTCGGGTATAACGCCCGACTCCTCACGAGAGACCAAGATCTCCACTTGGTCGGGTGGCTTAAAAAGTCCGATCAAACGGCGATTTTCAACTTTCATGGGGCATTTCCGATGCGGCTCACGACAAAAGGAAGATTCGCGGTAACGGCAATGATCGACCTCGGTCTGCGGCAGCACCGGGGCCCGGTCACGCTGGCAGGGATCAGCCAGCGCCAGAGGATTTCGCTTTCTTACCTGGAGCAGCTCTTTGCGAAACTGCGGCGGCACCAGCTGGTCGAAAGCACCCGCGGCCCTGGCGGGGGATACCGGCTCGCCAAGCCAATGGAGTCGGTCAGCGTGGCCGATATCATCTTTGCGGTCGACGAGCCGCTGGATGCGACGCAGTGTGCAGGCAAGGAGAACTGCGACAACGACCAGCGCTGCATGACGCACGAGCTCTGGGCCAGCTTGAACCGGCAGATGATCGACTTCCTCGACTCCGTGTCGCTGCGCGATTTGGTCGAGCAGCAGAAAGAGCGGGCGACGCAGCCGGCGCCAATGACGGCCAGCATCGACGGGCCGGCGCGGCGGGCGGCGCGCGGCGAGGACGTGAAAGAGAGTTCGACGGTGGGCTGACCGCCTGCTGCGAATTCGAGTTCCCGAAAGCGATCGCATGCGCATTCCGATCTATCTCGACTACTCAGCAACCACACCGGTCGATCCACGCGTGGTCGACGCGATGGTGCCGTACTTGCGCGAGCAGTTCGGCAATCCCGCCTCGCGCAGCCACTCGTTCGGGTGGGACGCGGAGCGGGCCGTGGAGCGGGCGCGGGAGCAGGTGGCCGCTTTGGTACGGGCCGACCCACGCGAGCTCATCTGGACCTCGGGAGCGACCGAGTCGATCAATCTGGGGGTAAAAGGGGCGGCACAGTTCCACCGGGACAAAGGCCGCCACCTCGTCACCGTGCGCACGGAGCACAAAGCCACACTGGACACGATGCGGGAGCTGGAGCGCAGCGGGTTCGAAGTGACCTATCTGGACGTGCAGCCCGACGGGTTGCTCGACTTGCACAGCTTCGAGGCCGCGCTGCGGGCCGACACGATCCTCGCGTCGGTGATGATGGTCAACAACGAGATCGGCGTCATCCAGGACATCGAGGCGATCGGGCGCATCTGTCGAGGGCGCGGGATCCTACTGCATGTCGACGCTGCGCAGGCGAGCGGCAAGATTCCAATCGATCTGGAGAAGCTGCAGGTCGACCTGATGTCGTTTTCGGCGCACAAGACATACGGGCCGAAGGGCGTGGGCGCGCTGTTCGTGAGGCGCAAACCGCGCGTGCGGCTGGAAGCGCAGATCCACGGCGGCGGGCACGAGCGCGGCTTGCGGTCGGGCACGCTACCGACACACCAGATCGTCGGGATGGGCGAGGCGTTCCGGATCGCGCGCGAGGACATGAGCGCGGACAACGAGCGGATCCGCGCGTTGCGCGATCGCCTGCTCGAGGGGCTGACGGAGATTCCGGAGGTCTACATCAACGGCGACATGCACCGGCGCGTGCCGCACAACCTGAACGTGAGCTTCAACTTCGTCGAGGGCGAGTCGCTGATCATGGCAATCAAAGAGGTCGCGGTGTCGTCGGGCTCCGCCTGCACCTCGGCCAGCCTGGAGCCCTCCTATGTGCTGCGCGCTCTGGGCCGCAGCGACGAGCTGGCACACAGCTCGATCCGATTTACCGTGGGCCGCTTTACCACGCGCGAGGAGATCGAATACACGATCGATCTGTTGCAACGCAAGGTCGGGCGCCTGCGCGAGATGTCCCCGTTATGGGAAATGCACAGCGAAGGAATTGATCTGAATACTGTACAGTGGACGGCGCACTGAGAGGCGCACGGCGCACTGGCACATACGGTCGAGGAAAACAGCCATGTCGTACAGTCAAAAAGTCGTTGACCATTACGAAAACCCCCGCAACGTCGGCTCGTTCGACCGCAATGACGCGTCGATCGGCACCGGAATGGTGGGCGCACCGGCGTGCGGCGACGTGATGAAGCTGCAGATCCGCGTCAATGAGAACGGTGTGATCGAGGACGCGCGCTTCAAGACCTACGGATGCGGTTCCGCAATCGCCTCCAGCTCGCTGGTGACCGAGTGGGTCAAGGGCAAGACGCTCGACCAGGCGATGCAGATCCGCAATACGCAGATTGTGGAGGAATTGGCGCTGCCGCCGGTCAAGATCCACTGCTCGATCCTGGCCGAGGATGCGATCAAGGCGGCGATCACCGACTACCGAAACAAAATGGAGCACGGCGCCGGTGCGGCGCCGCGCAAGGACGAAACGGTGCCGGCCTGAGCGGCCGGACTCGCCAGAGCATAGACAACGCAATCATGGCCGTAACGATGACCGAACGAGCTGCGCAGCGCGTGGCGGAGTTTCTCTCGCGGCGCGGTAAGGGCGTGGCGCTGCGCTTGGGCGTGCGCCCGAGCGGCTGCTCGGGAATGGCGTACAAGCTGGAGTACGCCGACCGCATCGAGCCGGACGACCAGACGTTCGAGACGCATGGCGTGAAAATCGTCGTCGATGCCAAGAGCCTGACGTTCCTCGACGGTACCGAGCTGGATTTCGTTCGCGAAGGGTTGAGCGAGGGTTTTCGGTTCACCAATCCGAACGAACGCGATCGTTGCGGCTGCGGCGAATCGTTCCGGACCTGACACCTTCTCACCCGCCGCTCGGCCGGCCACAGGGGCGCGCGGCTGCGATCGTAAGCGCCGCTCGCAACAGTTGCGGCTGCGGCTGAGGTCGCCAGGAACAAAGCCCGTGTCCACCCCAACACCGGACCACTTTTCTCTGTTTGGCCTGGAGCCGCGCTTCGGCCTGGACGGCGACGAGCTCGCCCGCGCGTACCGCACGGTGCAAGCGCACGTACATCCGGACCGTTACGCCGCGGCCGGGGCAGCCGAACGGCGCGCGGCGCTTCAATGGGCCACGCTGGCCAACGAAGCGTTTCAAGTGCTGAACTCGCCGGTACGCCGCGCCGCGTACCTGTGCGAGCGGCACGGAGTGGAAGTGGGTCGGGAGGGAGGCGCTTCGGTGCCGGCCGATTTCCTCGAGCAGCAGATGCAGTGGCGGCACGCGCTGGAGCAGATCCGCGCCGAGCGCAACATGCGCGGCCGGGATCAACTGCTCGCGCAGGCACGGGCGCTGCGCGAGCAGGAAATGGAGCAACTACAGGCGCAAATCGACGTCGATCGCGACTTCACCGGCGCGGCTGCGTGCGTGCGCCGTCTGATGTTCATCGAAAAATTCCTGCATGAGCTCACGCAATTCGGCGAAGAGCCGAGCGGCGTGCGCGCGGACTGAAAAATGGCGCTGCTGCAGATCGCCGAGCCCGGCACGTCTAGCGAGCCGCATGCGCATCACCTCGCGGTCGGAATCGACCTGGGCACGACCAACTCGCTGGTGGCGACCGTGCGCAACGGCTTTACACAAGCGCTGGCGGACGAGCAGGGGCGAGCGCTGTTGCCGTCGGTCGTGCGGGTGCTGGCCGACGGCACGTCTGAAGTTGGCCAGGCTGCCGTGGTGCATCAGGCATCGGACCCGCGCAACACGATCGTTTCGGTCAAGCGCTTCATGGGGCGCGGTCTGCGCGACGTCGAGCACGTCGAGAACCTGCCCTACGATTTCGTCGATACAGAGGGGATGGTTCAGCTGCGCACGGTGGCCGGCGTGCGCAGCCCGGTGCAAATTTCGGCCGAGATCCTGCAGACCTTGCGGCAACGCGCGGAAGCGTCGCTCGGCGGTCCACTGGACGGGGCGGTCGTCACGGTGCCGGCCTATTTCGACGACGCGCAACGCCAGGCCACGCGCGACGCGGCTCGTCTGGCCGGGCTGAACGTGTTTCGTCTGCTGAATGAGCCGACCGCCGCTGCGCTCGCCTATGGGCTGGACCATGGGTCCGAGGGCATCTATGCCGTTTACGACCTGGGCGGCGGAACCTTCGATGTATCGATTCTGCGATTGAGCCGCGGCGTATTCGAAGTGCTTGCCACCGGCGGCGACACCGCACTGGGTGGCGACGACTTCGACCACCGCGTGTATTGCTGGATCCTCGAGCAGAGCAAGCTTTCGCTGCCGGGCCACGAGGACATGCGGACACTGACGGCCAAGGCGCGCGCCGCCAAAGAGGCGCTGTCTTCGCACCCGTCTGCGACGATCCAGGCGCGTCTGGCGGGTGGGCGCTGGGTGCATTTGACGCTGTCGGCCGAGACCTTTTTCGGCCTCACGCAGCATCTGGTGCAAAAGACGA
>JAFAIM010000044.1 GCA_019236735.1 Burkholderiaceae bacterium | reverse complement strand
CTATCCTGCAGAGAGCGGCTGCAGCGGGCGGCCGCTGCTTTCGGCAACGGACCGAGCGTGATCGGCCATGAGCAGGCCAGGTGAATATCGGCTATCAGGTAAGGTCGTAGGCTAAGGTTTTGCACTTGCTGCCTTCCTGACCCGTGGCGAAGGGGCGGCACGGCGCGACCATTCAGCGCGTTCAGCGAGGGCTACCTCACTGATGTGTCGTCGAAGCGGTGTCACCGCGTCGCGCCGCCCACCGACTATTCTGTAGCCACAACGCTCGTTAGCCGCACGATGGGAGACGATTTTGAGGGTGCTGTTGCTGCTAATCGCGCTGTTGCCGACGTTTTCGTCGGCACAGACCATGGCCTTCACGTTCGACGATGGACTGGATCCGCGCGTTCAACCGCCCGCCGCCGAGTGGAACGAGGAGATTCTGACGGCGCTGCGCCGCGCCGGACTCCACGCGATGTACTTCCCCTGCGGAAGAATCGTGGATTCGCCCGAAGGACGTGCCCTAGTTGCCCGTTGGTCGAGTGCCGGACACGCCATCGGCAACCACACGTATTCGCATAGGGACCTCGGGTCGGCGGCGGTCTCCGTCGAGGACTTTGAAGCGGACGTGCTGCGCGAGCAGGCGGTCGTCGACACTCTGCCGACCTGGCGCAAGCGGCTGCGCTTTCCATACCTGAAGGAGGGTGAGACAGCGACGAAGCGCGACGCCATGCGCGCGTGGATGCGAGCCAACAGATACTTGCCCGGACCCGTCAGCATTGATGCCAGCGACTGGTACTACAACGAACGGTTTCTGAAGCTGCCGGCGGGCGATGTCGAAAAGGCTGCCATGTTCAAGCGCCTATACCTGGCGCATCTCTGGGATCGGGCGAGCTATTACGAGTCCCTCGCGAAGCGAGTTCTCGGGCGAAGTCCACAGCACGTGCTTCTGCTGCACACAAATGCCGTGAATGCAGCGTTCCTGCCAGACGTGATCGAGATGTTCCGGTCGAGGGGATGGAAAACCGTCGATGCGGAGCAGGCGTTCTCCGATCCCCTCTACAGCAAATTGCCACAGACGGTACCCGCAGGCGAGAGCATCGTCTGGGCGCTTGCCAAGGAGTCGGGAGTACAGGCTCTGCGATACCCGGGAGAGGACAGCGTCTACGAGAAGCCGATTCTGGATGCTGCTGGCCTGTAATTCACTTGACCTCGAACTGTCACTCGCCGACGCGTCCGCAATCGTACGACCGGAATGGAGCGCATACGACAGTCTTCTGCGGGTCGAGCGCGTCGAAATGCGCCCGGTATCCGCGCCGTGGCCCGAACGTCTGCCGAGCGCGCATTGCGGAACTTCGATTACCGGGTTACTGCTACAGTTCCCTGACCCGTCCTTCGCGAGGACCGCTGCGAGCTGGACGGCGTCGGGCGCGACCGGCCATGAGCGGGTCCACGCGAAAGTCAGGTTTCTGCCTGTGTCCCCTCCGCCAATGAATGCACCGCGGATCGGCCAGCTTCCAAGCCGTACCGCTGGCAGGCTTCAAGGCCGTGGACGCAGCGCGCGACAGATGCAGGGGAAACGCCGTAGACGTAGCGTGATCAGGCATCCTCAGCCAGTTCCGAAAAATTAGTGATCTTCACGGAACCGTCCGGAAAGCGGGCGATGATTTCCAGCTGCCCTCCCATCGCTTCGATGTGACTGCGCAGTGTCGAGACGTACATATCGGTGCGCTTTTCGAGCTTGGCGATCGAAGGCTGCTGAACGTGCAGCGATTCGGCAAGCAGCTTCTGCGATAGCCCACGAGCCTGCCTCAGCTCGTTGAGCGGCATTTCGGCGAGCATCTCCTTCGCTCTTGCTTCCGCACGAGCGCGCGATACGGGCGACATGCGAGCGCGCAGCTCTTTGAACTTCTTAGCCATCGATCAGCCCTTCCCTTCTAAGCTGCCCAAGATGCTCGTCGTAGAGTCGGTCGGCGACGGGAACGTAGGTCTCATACCAACGGTTATCTCCCGTCTTGTCGCCCCCGATTAGTAAAATTACCATGCGCCTTGGGTCAAACGCATATAGAGTCCGCAATGCTCGTCCCCTGTGCTGTGTGCGTAACTCTCGCATATGGTCGTGTCTGGAAGTTTCGATCCCGCTGCTATGGGGGAACGGCAAATGAGGGCCGCGCTCTTCCAGTAGCCGAACCGAAGCATCCACCGATTCCTGTTCATCCTCGGACATCGAGTTCCACCAAGCTTCGAATTCGTGCGTGTACTCGACTTCCCAAGTCATGCAGGCAATAATACCCTCTGAGGAATAATTCCGTCAAGGGAATATTCATTACACAAAGCACCTTGGGGGAATAGGCGGGATGGCACGCGGCCGGAAACAGGTGTGGAAGGTGGGTGATTTTTTCGCGATCCCGCTGCAGGACAAGACTTTCGGGATTGGTCAAGTAATTTCGCGCGAGTTGGGGGCCATGATGAACCCTCCGATCTGTGCCATCTTCCGACAAAGGTACGACCCAGAGCGGCAAGCACTTCCAGAGGGGCTCAGTGACTGGTAGCGGCGCTTGTTTCCCGCCGTGCGCGAGTTGCGGATCAGGCCTTTCGCCTCGTAGAAATGCAGCGCCGCCACCGGCAGCCCGCTGCGCCTTGTCAGCTCGCCCACCGTTAGGAGCCCGTCGACGTCCATGCTTGACCTCAAGCCAAGTTGAGGTCTTATAGTAGGGGCAGTCCACTGCAGGAGTCCCCGATGCAGTACGCCACGCTCGGCAGCACTGGCCTCGCCGTCTCGCGCATGGCCTTCGGCGCCATGACGTTCACGGAGGGCAACAAGGACATCGGCGCGGTTTACAAGGTTGGCGCGCAGCTCGCCGACGAGCTCGTCGGCAAATGCCTCGACGCCGGGATCAACTTCTACGACACCTCCGACGCCTACGCGGGCGGCGAGTCGGAGACCCTGCTCGGCCGCGCGCTGAAGAGCCGGCGCAACGACGTCGTCCTCGCCACCAAGGTCGGTTTTCGCACCGGTCCGGCCCTGACGCAGGCCGGCCTGTCGCGCCGCCACATTCTGTGGTCGGTCGATCAGAGCCTGCGGCGGCTCGGAACCGACTGGATCGACGTCTACATCGTGCACAAGGAAGACCCGTATACCCCGCTCGAGGAGACGCTGCAGGCGCTCGACCTCGTCGTGCGCGCGGGCAAGGTCCGCTATCTCGGCTTCTCGAATTGGTCCGCCTGGAAGGCCGCCGCCGCCCTAGAGCTGCAGAGAGCGAACGGGTGGGCGCCGTTCACGCACGGACAGATGAACTACTCGCTCCTCGCCCGCGACGTCGAGCGCGACATTGTTCCGATGATGAACCGGTACGAGCTCGGCCTCACGGTGTGGAGCCCTTTGCACTCGGGATTCCTCAGCGGCAAGTACACGCGCGCGAGCCTGAGCGATCCCGACAACCGCTACTCCGGGTTCGACCTCCTGCCCTTCGACAAGGAACACGGCTTCCGACTGGTCGAGCAGATGCGTGGCATCGCGAAGCGTGCCGGCGGCAGCGTCGCGCAGGTTGCCCTTGCCTGGCTCCTTTCGCGCCCGGTGGTCAGCAGTATCCTGCTCGGTGCCACCAAAGCCGCGCAGCTCGACGACAACCTCGGTGCGCTGAAGCTCGAGCTGTCGCCCGACGACCTCGGCGCCCTCGACCAGGCGACGACCCTGCCGCCCGTCTATCCCAACTGGTTCATCGAGCGGCTGGTCGACGAGCCGATGCAAAAGGCCATCCGTCGCCGCGCGTGAGCTCACCGCCATGACCGTCAAGCTCAACCACACCATCGTCCACGCGAAGGACAAGCGCGCGTCGGCCGCGTTTTACTCGGAGATCTTCGGCCTTGCCGCGCCCGTGCCGTTCGGCCCGTTCCTAGACGTCGAGACGGCGAACGAGGTGACGCTTGCCTTCCTCCAGACCGACGGGGAGATCCAGGTGCAGCACTACGCGTTCCTCGTGAGCGAGCGCGAGTTCGACGAGATCTTCGGCCGCGTGCGCAGCCGCCGTCTCAACTACTGGGCCGACCCCGCGCGGCGGCAGAAAGGCGAGATCAACCGCCACGACGGAGGCCGCGGCGCCTACTTCGAGGACCCCGCGGGGAACCTCCTCGAGATCATCACCCGGCCGTACGGCTCCGGTTCTTAGCGCAGCGAGGGAAAGTCAGCAGTAGAGTACGTTGCTGCCGCGATGACGTCGCCGGTCATGATCCGCATCCGGAATCGTACGATCGGCGCTGCCGTACCCGATCTGCGCGCCTTCGGGGCAACGACCTTCGATCGACGACGCTGAGATCCAGCCATGGTTTCTCTTTTCAGCGTTGTGCGTCGCTTCCGAGTCTACACAGGTGCGCTGGTGAACATTCTGCCGCCGCGATCGCGCGTCAGACGAAGCACCCGGCCGAGTGCGGATGCAGTCATGTCCAACAGATCTTCGCGGGGCTTGATTTTCCTGACCCTCTTCGCGGGTGCGCGCGCGGCGCTGGCGGCCGATGACGCTTGTGCCGGATTCAAATGGGACGTCACTCGCGAGCGGGTGCTCTTCGCCACGGCGGCCGAGGCAGTGACGGCTGGCACAGATGTGGCGTCCGCTCCTTTGCTGATTCCGGACCGGCTCTACGAGTTGGCAACCCCGCCCCAGCAAGAAGTGAAGTTCCAAGTGGCGCCCGGCAAGACGACGCCCATCGAGGGTGCATCCGCCGGCCTTGCGCGCCTGCGCCTTTCAACGACGGGTGAATACCGCATCTCGCTCGATCAGTCCTCTTGGATCGACGTGGTCGCGGACAATCACCTTGTCGCTGCTGAAGATTTTCAAGGTCGGCGGGGCTGCCACACTCCGCACAAGATCGTGCTCTACTGGTTACCCAGCGGCGAGGACCTGATTTTGCAGCTTAGCGGAGCGGTCGCGCCTCACGTGCGACTCACGATCGTCCCGATGCCAGCTGCCCTGTCCCGGTAAATCACCTCCAGTCATTCCACCGCAGAGGAAACGCCATGTTGAAGAAGCTCAGCGCCCGCAACCAGATCAAAGGCAAGATCGTCGAAGTGCACAAAGGCCAGACGACAGCGCATGTCCGCATCGAGATCGGTGCTGGTGTCGTGATCACGTCCTCGATCACCAACGAGGCGGTCGACGATCTCGGTCTGAAGGTGGGCGACGAGGCCTGGGCGGTAATCAAGGCGTCGGACGTGATGGTCGGCAAGTGAGCCGGCTACCTCGAGACATTTGCCGAAGACGACTGCGGCTCGGGCCCGCGTTGCGATCGATGGGAACGGCGGGATCCTTGATTGCCACGGGGGACCAGCGGCCATCCCCACGGAGTGTTTGATGAGACCGCTAATTCAAGGCATCTATGCACACGGCGACGGAATTTCAAGTTTCATTTCCAATGTCGGTTCTTCGGCGGCGAGATTGCGATCCCCGACTTCCGGAAGGGGTCGTGTGCGCCGGGATGTGCCTGCTCTGCGGAACCTTCGCCGGAGGTTCGCGCCTCGCCGGATTGCAGCCTATGACGAGCGGAGTGCGGTGCTACTGCCGAAGGTGTTTATAAGAGAGGTCGTAGTCAGTTAGACTCGACGGCACAATGGAACTTGAAGTATTCGAAGCCTTCCGCTCGGCCGGTGTTCCGGACGACAAGGCTCGCGCGGTTGTCGAGTCGATCAATCGCCAGATCGACTCCCGATACAGCTTGCATGCCGAGCAACTGGCTACACGCGGAGACCTCGCTGCCCTGCGGGGAGACCTGCGGGCGGATCTGGAGCGCACGCGAGGGGAGGTCCTGACGCGGATCGCCGAGAGCAAGACCGATGTGGTTCGCTGGTGCGTCGGATCGATCTTCGCGTCCGTGGGAATGTTTGCCGCCATCACCAAGCTGTTAGTGCACTAGCCTGTCCAGGCCTCGACAGGATCGCCACTGGCTGTTGGAATGCACGGCTTTTCGGGCGCCCGCTTTGTAGCGGCGCGGCCCGTGCGGGACGGGCAGCTGCTGCGTCCGCGCTTCAGGCCTTGCGCGCCTCAACCCGGAACACGTAGTGCGCCAGTTCGTTCAGCGCCTGTTGGTAGACGCCGCGTTTGAACTCGATCACCGCGTCCTGCGGGATCCAGTAGTCGTGCCAGCGCCAGGCATCGAACTCGGGCTTGTCGCTTCGGCGCAGACACACGTCGCACTCGCGCCCGACCAGCCGCAGCAAAAACCAGATCTGCTTCTGTCCGCGGTAATTGCCGCGCAGATCGCGCCGGATCCACTGCTCGGGCACTTCGTAGCGCATCCACTCCCGCGTGCGCGCCACGATCCGCACTTGTTCCGGAGCTAGTCCGATCTCTTCGTACAGCTCGCGGTACATCGCCTGCTCGGGGGTCTCGCCATGCTTGATCCCCCCTTGCGGGAACTGCCAGGAGTGCTGCTTCGTGCGTTTGCCCCAGAATACCTTGTTGTGGTCGTTGAGCAGGATGATGCCGACATTCGGGCGGTAACCGTCCTTGTCCAGCATGCCATCACCTGAAGCTATATCATCTGCCGCCGATTATATGAGCCGCGCGGCGCGGCTCAAAAAGGGGCGGTAGGGTCCGATCGGCCGACTTATCGGCGAATCCCTTTAGACCGGAAACACCGAATGAGAGCCACGCGCTTCTTCGTTTCGACCCTGAAAGAGGCGCCTGCCGACGCCGACGTCATCAGCCAACAGCTGATGCTGCGCACGGGAATGATCAAGAAGCTCGCGGCCGGCATCTACACGTATATGCCGATGGGCCTGCGCTCGATACGCAAGATCGAGGCCATCATCCGCGAGGAGATGAACCGCGCTGGCGCGATCGAGCTGCTGATGCCGGTGGTGCAGCCCGCCGAGCTGTGGATGCAGTCGGGGCGGTGGTACAAGTACGGGCCGGAGCTGTTGCGGCTGAAGGACCGCCACGATCGCGATTTCGTGCTGCAACCGACCTCCGAGGAGGTGGTGACCGATATCGTGCGTCAGGAGGTGCGCAGCTACCGCCAGCTGCCGCTCAATTTTTATCACATCCAGACCAAGTTCCGGGACGAGCGCCGCCCGCGCTTCGGCCTGATGCGCGGCCGCGAATTCACAATGAAGGACGCATATTCCTTCGACCGCGACCTCGAAGGCGCCGGTCGCAGCTACGAGGCTATGTACGAAGCCTATCGGCGCATCTTCTCTCGGATGGGACTGCGGTTTCGCGCAGTCGCCGCCGACACCGGCGCCATCGGCGGGACGCGCTCGCACGAATTCCAGGTGATCGCTGAAACCGGCGAGGACCAGATCGCCTGGTGTCCCGGCAGCGACTACGCCGCCAACATCGAGCTGGCGGAGGCGTTGCCGCTGCTGGCCTCGCGCGCCGCGCCGGCCGAGCCGCTGCGCCAGGTCGCGACGCCGGGAATGGCGCGCTGTCCCGAAGTCGCTCAGCATCTGGCTGTTGCGCTGGAGCGAACGGTCAAGGCGGTCGTGCTGGTCGCGGGGGACCCGCAGGGCGGCGGCGCGCAGGGTTCGACGTCGCAGCCGCAAATCTGGATGCTGCTGGTGCGGGGCGACCACGAATTGAACGAAATCAAAGCTGGCAAGCTGCCGGGGCTTGCTGGCGGCTGGCGCCTGGCGAGCGAAGCCGAGATCGTTTCGCACTTCGGATGCCCTCCCGGCTATCTGGGGCCTGTTGCGCCACTCCGGCCCATCCGCGTGATCGCTGACCGCACCGTCGCCTTGATGAGCGATTTCATCTGCGGCGCTAATGAGGCCGACAGCCACCTTGCCGGCGTGAACTGGGGACGCGATCTGCCCGAGCCGGAGTTGGTTGCCGACATCCGCAACGTGGTGGAGGGCGACCCGTCCCCCGACGGCAAGGGTCGGCTGCAGATCCAAAGAGGGATCGAGGTCGGGCACGTGTTTTATCTGGGTACGCTGTATTCTGAGAAGCTGGGTGCGAACTATCTGGACGAGCTCGGTCAGTCGCGCCCGATCGAGATGGGTTGCTACGGCATCGGTGTCACGCGCCTGTTGGGCGCGGCAATCGAACAGAACCACGACGAGCGCGGCATCATCTGGCCCGACCCGATCGCGCCGTTCGAGGTCGTGATCTGCCCGGTCAACTATCGCCAGTCCGAACCCGTGCGCGAGCACGCCGACCGACTGCTCGAGCGGTTGACGGAGGCTGGGATCGAGGCGTTGCTGGACGACCGTGGCGAGCGCCCTGGTGCGATGTTTGCCGACGCGGAGCTGATCGGAATTCCGCACCGGATTACCGTCGGCGAGCGCGGTTTGAAGTCCGGCTCCATCGAATACGCAGCGCGGCGCGACCTGGCTGCAAGTGCGATCCCGGTGGCAGATGTCCTGTCGTTCCTGCGCGAGCGCATTTCCCGGTAAATCGAGGCGCAATCGGCGGCGTGCGTTACTGGGCGCCGTTCTCGTGCTGCCGTGGGCTCTGGCAGGGCGAGCGGCGCGCGCGGGCGCCCAGCAGTACGAAGCGCTTGCCGACTCGATCCGCAGCGCGCTCGCCGCCCGCATTGCAGACACCGCCCCGCCGCAGCGCATCTTCGACCATGTCGAGGATCGGATCGCTTTCGTCGACTGGATGGCCGAGATGTCGACGCGATTGGAACCTCGCGTACCGGACTACCGCACTCGCGTGGACCTGCTACGGACCTTGGACTACGAGTGCATCCGTGCCGGGCTGGACCGCCAGATGGTGCTGGGGTTGATCCAGGTCGAGAGCGCGTTTCGCCGCTACGCGGTCTCGGCTGCCGGGGCGCGAGGCTACATGCAAGTGATGCCGTTCTGGGCCGGGCTGATCGGCGACCACGATGAACGGCGCCTGTTCGACATGCGAACGAACCTGCGCTATGGCTGCGTGATCCTGCGCTACTACCTGGATGCGGAAAATGGCGATCTGTATCGCGCTCTTGGCCGCTACAACGGCAGCGTCGGCCGCCCCGAGTACCCGCAGGCGGTGCTGTCGGCGTGGCGCCACAACTGGAACTACGTCCCTCGCCCCAAGCTCGACGATTGACTCGCAGCAGCGCCGCTGAGCAGCGAGCGCTGCTTCGATTCTCCCAATGATGAGCAAAGTCCTACTTGCGCGGACCTCCCGGGACGCCGCGCCCGCCGGTAAGCGCACCCAGCGCGCGCATCATCTTGCCGACGCCGCCCTTCTGCATCTGTTTCATCATCGCCTGCATCTGCTCGAACTGGGCCAGGAGGCGGTTGACTTCCTGCACCGGCACTCCGGAGCCCGCAGCGATGCGCCGTTTGCGCGAGGCTTTGATCAGTTCGGGGCGCGCGCGCTCTTTCGCCGTCATCGAATTGATGATCCCCTCCAGGCGACGCACCTGGCGGTCCGCCTGCGAGTTGTCGACCCCGGCAGCCGCTTTCGCGAACTGTGCGGGCAGCTTGTCGAGCAGATTGCCGATTCCGCCGATCCGCTGCATCTGCACGACCTGCTCGCGAAAATCGTTCAGGTCGAAGCGCGCGCCCGAGCGGATCCTGCGCGCCAGCCGCTCGGCCGCGTCGGTGTCGATCGACTTCTGGACGTCCTCGACCAGCGCGACGATGTCGCCCATCCCGAGCACGCGCCCGGCCATCCGCTCCGGGTCGAAACGCTCCAGCGCGGCAAGCTTCTCGCCTACGCCGGCGAACTTGATCGGCTTGCCGGTGGCGTGGCTGACCGACAGAGCCGCGCCGCCGCGGGCGTCGCCGTCGAGTTTCGTGAGCACGATCCCGGTCAACGGTAAGCGCTGCGCAAACGCTCGCGCGGTGTTGACCGCGTCCTGGCCGAGCATTGCGTCGGCGACGAACAGGGTTTCGACGGGAGCGAGTTCGGCGTGCAGCTGGGCGATCTCCTCCATCATCGCTTCGTCGACGCTGGTTCGCCCAGCGCTGTCGACCAGCAGCACGTCCGCGAAGTGCCGGCGCGCGAAGGTCAAAGCATCGCGCGCGATCTGCAGCGGAGGCTGGGACGGATCGGTCGGGAAAAATTCGGCGCCGGCAGCGGCACTGACCGCTCGCAGCTGCTCGATCGCTGCCGGCCGGTACACGTCGGTCGATACGGTGAGCACCTTTTTGCGGCGCTCGTCGATCAACATCCGCGCCAGTTTGCCGCACGTGGTCGTCTTGCCAGACCCCTGCAGGCCGGCCAGCAGTACCACCGCCGGCGGCTGCACGGCCAGGCTCAGTTCGCGCTCGCCGGCCGGCAGGTCGGCTCCCATCAGGCGAGCCAACTCGCGGTGCACGATCCCGACCAGCGCCTGCCCCGGCGTCAGGCTTGCGGCAACGTCCTGTCCGAGCGCCTGCGACTGGACGCGCGCGACGAAGTCGCGCACGACCGGCAGCGCCACATCGGCCTCCAACAGCGCCAGCCGGATCTCGCGCAGCATTTCCTGCGTGTTCGATTCGGTCAGGCGCGCCTGGCCGCGCATCTGCTTGGCGATGCGCGCCAGCCGTTCGGTCAATTGCTCCAGCATGGTTCGGCGCGCGCCCGACTCGGAACACCGGATCTGCCCGAATCGGCCGCGTGGTATAAGAATCGCTTCATGACGGGCCCCGAATTCTACGGTCTTGCCGGTTTCTGCACGGCGCTGCTGTACCTGGTGATCGCGGCCCTGAGCTGGCTTCAGCTGAAGTCCGAAACGTCCGACGATCGGCGCTTCGGACTGGTGACTGGGCTGATGCTGCCGGCTCTGGTCGGGCATGCGGTCGCGCTGGGGTATTCGATGTTCGGCATCGGAGGGCTGCGCTTCGGCTTCGCCCATGCGTTGTCGGCCACGATGCTGATCAGCGGGATCCTGCTGTGGGTCGAGGGCTTCTTCGTCCCGCTGCGCGGTTTGTACCTACTGGTTGCGCCCGTCTCGGCGATCACCGTGATCCTGCCGCCGTTCTTTCCCGGAATTTCGCTCGCCTCGGAGGGCTCCTCACTCGCGCTCAAGCTGCACCTGAGCGTGGCGATCTTGTCGTACAGCATCCTGACGGTGGCAGCGCTGCACGCGCTGCTGATGGCCTCGGTCGATCGCCATCTGCACCAGCCCTCGGTCGCTCCGGGCCAGGGGCTTGCACGCTTGTACGCGCGACTGCCGCCGTTGCTGGCGCTCGAGTCGCTTCTGTTTCGCCAGATCGCCGTGGGCTTCGTGCTGCTGAGCGCGACCCTTGCCTCCGGGGCGGTGTTTTCGGAGGAGTTGTTCGGCCAGCCGCTGCGGTTCGACCATACGACCGCGCACAAGATCACGTTCGCGCTGCTGTCCTGGGTCGTGTTTGGAGGGCTTCTGACCGGCCGCGCGGTATTCGGCTGGCGCGGGCGAATCGCGTTGCGCTGGACGTTTGTCGGATTCGTGATGCTGCTGCTCGCATATGTGGGCAGCCGTTTTGTCGTGGAGGTGTTGCTGCGCAGGTACGGCTGAGCCGCACCCTGCGCCCCTGGGACCAAATGGCGCGGCTGCTCGTCTTCGTCCTGCTCGCATTGTTCGCACTTGCAGTGGCGCGCGGCTGGTTGCGGGCGAACCTGCCCCGACCGGGCACCGGCGCCCGTCCGTCCGAGTCGATCGTGCGCTGTGAGGTATGCGGTTTGAACTTGCCGCAGTCCGAAGCGTTCGCTCGCGCCGGCCTGTGGTACTGCAGCCGCGAACACCTGGAGAGTCAGTGACTGCCGAAGTGACCGAATCGAGCGCCCGCGGCGATTCGGCCGAAGGCGCGCCGACCGCGGTCGCGCCGGGCACGGCGGGCTCCGAGAGCCATGCGGCGGCGGAGCGGGCGCAAGCGCTGATGAACCGTCTGCAGCCGCGTGCGGACGCTGCTGCGGAACCTGCGTGGCCGATGCTGCAGACGTTCGCGCTGGTGCGCGTGCTTGTATCGACCGCGCTGCTGCTGGCCGTGATGGTTTTCGGCGCGCCGATGATCGGCCGCGCGCTCGGCGCCGATCCGGCGCGCATACTGAGCCTGCTGGGAACCTATTTCGCGCTGGCCGATGCCCTGCTCGCGTGGACGCTGCTGCGGCGCACGCATTTCGCGTTGCAGATCTGGGCGCACCAGGTCGTCGATCTGACGTTCATCTCGACGCTGGTCGTGCTGGGAGGCGGTGCTCGCAGCGGCGTGTTCATCTTCTACTTGCTGCCGCTTGCGGAAGCTTCGCTGATGCTTCCGAGCGCAGGCGCGTTCTTCGTGTGTTCGATCGCAGTGCTCCTGCTGCTGGGCAACGAGGTCTCGCGCGCTTTCGGAACCGAGCCGGGCGGGGCGGAGGTATTTCAGGCCGGCCTTGCCGGAGCGGCTCTGTTCGGGATGACGGCGCTGCTCTGGCTGCTGTCGACACGGCTGTCGCACCAAGAACAGCTGGTACGGATGCGCGGGCGCGAGCTTCGCAGCCAGCTTCAGATCAATCGGCTGGTGATCTCTCAGATGGAGCAGGGGGTCATCGTGGCCGACGCCGCCACTCTGGTGCGGGCCAATAATCGGTCGGCGCGCGTGCTGCTGGGATTCGACCCGGAAGCCCAGCTGACCGGGCGCCGCCTGCTCGAGTTCGAATCGGGGCGCGAGCTGGCGCACGCGTTTCTGAACTGGCTGGCTTCGATCGAGTTGGGGACGGTGGCGCAAGCAGACGTGGTGATCGTTGCCGGTGCCGTTCGGCAGGCTTCCGGTCAGCGGCGCCTGCGCGTACGGTTTGCCCGGCCGGCGACCCAGCCATCGGACGAATACGTAATCTTCATGGAGGATCTGCAGTCGGTCGAGGAGCGGGCGCAACGCCTGAAGCTGGCGGCGATGGGGAGGCTGACCGCCTCGATCGCGCACGAAATCCGCAATCCGCTGGCAGCGATCAGCCAGGCCGGCCAGCTGCTGTCCGAGGACGTGCGCGATCCGCTGCATCAACGGCTCGCTTCGATCGTGCGCGAAAACACGCGGCGCCTGAACCGGCTGGTCGAAGACGTGCTGCGCGCCGCGCGGCGCGATTCGCCGCTTGCCGATGAATTCGACTTGAGCGAGTTCTGCTCCGAATGGCTCGGCGAGTTCGTGCGCGACCGGTCACTGCCGCCGGATGCGATCCGGATCGTCGCCCAACCCGGGCAATCGGTGCGCTTCGAGCGCAATCACCTTCGGCAGGTCCTGTTTAACCTGGTCGACAATGCTCTGCGCTACTGCACCGGCGGTCCGGGCAGCATCGAGATCCGGATCGAGCCACCCGGCCCAGACGGCACGCCGGCGTGTCTGTGGGTCTTCGACGACGGCCCTGGCGCCGCAGCGGCGAACCGTGAATCGATGTTCGAGCCGTTCTTCACGACGCATTCCAGTGGCACTGGGCTCGGGCTGTACCTGGCGCGCGAGTTCTGTATGGCCAACGGCTTCGATCTGACGTATGCGGGTTGGGAGGAGCCACCGGCGCCGCCGCGCTTCGGGTTCTGCTTGCGTTTTGCACCGCCTGAGACGTACGGCGCCGAGAACGTCGATTTCATGGATACACTGCCGACCACATGAATCCGGCGAATCCGGTTCGAAGCTCGGTTTCCGAAACAGCGCCGCGTGTCGGCGCCGCCGGGTCCCGCGTTCCGGCCGTGCTGGTGGTCGACGACGAGGCCGATCTGCGCGACCTGGTGTCTTTGACCTTGGTGCGGATGGGGCTCGACGCCGACGGTGCCGAATCGCTGGCGCGTGCGCGCGAGCTGATGGCGAGCCGGTCCTATTCGCTTTGCCTCACCGACATGCGGCTGCCGGACGGCTCCGGCCTGGACCTGTTGCGAGAGGTGCATTCGCTCGGCGGTCCGCGCGTTGCCGTGATCACTGCGTTCGCCAGCGCCGAGAACGCAGTGGCCGCCCTGAAAGCCGGCGCGTTCGACTACCTCACCAAGCCGGTCGACCTGGACCAATTGCGCCTGCTGGTGCGCTCCGCTCTGCGCGGTGCTGCTGGCGGCGACAAGGCGTTGGAGCAGGACGAGCCGGCCGCGCAAGGTGCGCTGGCTCGCCTGATCGGTGATTCGGACACGATCGTCCAACTCCGCGCGATGATCGTTCGCCTGGGCCAGAGCATGGCACCGGTGTCGATCTTCGGTGAATCCGGTACCGGCAAGGAGTTGGTGGCGCGAGCCATCCACGAGTCGTCCACTCGCCGCGATATGCCCTTCATCGCGGTAAATTGCGGTGCGATCACCGAAAGCCTGGTGGAGGCGGAGTTCTTCGGATACCGGCGCGGCGCCTTCACCGGTGCCGATCGGGACCGGGACGGATTTTTCCAGGCCGCTGGCGGCGGCACGCTGTTCCTGGACGAGGTCGCCGAGTTGCCGCTCGGAATGCAGGTCAAGCTGCTTCGCGCGATCCAGGAGCGCCGCGTACGCAAGGTCGGTGCGACCGGTGAGGATCCGGTCGACGTGCGCATCGTATGCGCCACCCATCAGGACTTGCAGAAGCTGATCGCCGCTGGCCGCTTTCGGCAGGACCTCTTCTACCGGCTCAACGTGATCGAGCTGCGGGTGCCGAGTTTGCGCGAACGGGTCGGCGATATCTCCGCCATCGCCGACGCGATCCTGCACCGAATCGCAGAACGCTCGGGGCTGGCTGCCGTGCGCCTGTCCGCGCCGGCGCTGCACGCGCTGCAGTGCCACGCGTTCCCCGGCAACGTGCGCGAGCTCGAGAACATCTTAGAGCGCGCGATGGCGCTGGCTTCGGGCCAGGAGCTGCAAGCGCAGGATCTGCAGCTTCCGGACGTGGCGCCCGAGGCGCCCACGACCGAAACAGCCGTCACCGCGCCGCCTCTACTCGCCGCCGCGCAACCTAGCGCGCAATCAACGTCGCCGAGCCAGACCGCGGTACAGGAGGGCGCACCCGCGGTTGGACCCGAGCTCGACCAGGGGGTGCCGAGCGACCTGGAGGAATACCTGGCGGTGGTGGAGCGCGATGCCATTTTGGCGGCGCTCGCGCGCACCGGCCACAACCGTACCGCCGCCGCTCAGTTGTTGGGGATCTCGTTCCGCCAGATGCGCTACCGAATGCGCCGTCTCGGACTCCGATAGTGTCCTGAGCGGCGGACCGGCTCGGGGAATGGACAGCTTCGCGATCGATACCTCCGGCTGGGTAGCGCAGGCGCTGCGCCTGCCATCACCGAACCACGACTCGCGCCCGGAGGCGGAGCGAATCGAGCTTCTGGTGATCCACAACATCAGTCTGCCGCCGGGCGAGTTCGGCACCGGCCACATCGAGCGACTGTTCACGAACCGCCTCGACCACGAAGCCCATTCCTATTTCGGCACGTTAAAAGACCTGCGCGTTTCGGCCCATTTCCTGATCGCGCGCGGCGGGCAGCTGACCCAGTTCGTCAGCTGCGCCGACCGCGCTTGGCACGCGGGGGAATCGGTGTTCGAAGGACGGTCTCGCTGCAACGACTTCTCGCTCGGGATTGAACTGGAAGGGACCGACTCGCTCGCTTACACCGACGCGCAGTACGAGGTGCTGGCGCCGCTGGCACGCGCATTGTTCACCGCGTATCCGCTGCGCGCGGTTCGCGGCCACAGCGACGTGTCGGCGCCGCGCAAAACCGACCCCGGCGCCGCGTTCGACTGGCCGCGTTTCGCACGTGCGCTCGGCGTCGGTCCGTCCGCGTTCGTCCCGGGCGTCCTGCCCTGATCGTATAGCTGCCTGCTAACCGGGCGTGATTTGTAGCCGCGGGCCGGCCGGGTCGCGCAGGTGAGTAGCCGTTGGACTGCCGGGCCATTGTGACCGTCGGCCGGCCGGCCTACCGGATCGTAGTCGTTGGCCCGCCGGGCCAACGGCCACGAGCCTGACTGCCCGATACGCGGTCTGGTGAGCAAGTAGCTGGTCGGATTACGGAATTCCCCTGCATTGCGCACTGCACGAAATTCTCCGCTTGCCCCGCAGGCCGACCTCTCCTATCCTCATACAACAATTTGTACGAGATACGGTTGGTACCACAACATATTGTATTAGCGGCTGCTGCCGCGCTCCGCTGGCGGCGCAGTTCGCCGCAGGCGGCGCAGGCGAAGCCGGTTGGGGCGGGCCGCTTCCCACCGCTTGTGGTGTCGCCACTTTCACCGATTCGGATCGCGCCGCCGTGCGGCGCGTCGCGCAAGGGGATTTGACATGCAGCTTTTCTCACAGCCAGGGCAGTCGTCGCCTGTCGTGCGGTATCAGGGCGTCGCGCCTGGGGTCAGCACCGAGGGACGGCTGGAACGGCCGCTGGCTTCTTCATTGGCCGAATTCAAGGTGATTCGCCGCAACGGAGCCGTGGTCGGCTTCGAGCCGAACAAAATCGTCGTGGCGATGACGAAGGCCTTTCTCGCGGTACGTGGCGGCCAGGGAGCTGCCTCGGCGGCCATGCGCGAGCAGGTCGAGGGCCTGACGACGTCGGTGGTGGCCGCCTTGGTGCGGCGCCAGCCGGCTGGCGGCACCTTCCACATCGAGGACATCCAGGACCAGGTCGAGTTGTCATTGATGCGCGCGGGCGCGCACGACGTGGCGCGCGCCTATGTCCTGTATCGCGACAGCCGCGCGCAGCAGCGGGCTCAGCGGCGCGACGAACAGTCCTCGCCCGTTGCCGAACCGACCGTGATCGATGGCGAGCGCCGCTTCCCGCTGGACCGGGCTGCTTTGCGCTCCTTGGTACAGGCTGCTTGCGAGGGACTGGATCCGGCCGTGTCGGCCGAGGCCGTTCTCGCGGAGACGGCCAAGAACCTGTACGACGGCGTGCCGCTGGCCGAGGTACACAAGTCGGCGATCCTGGCGGCTCGCGCCCTGATCGAGACCGATCCCGACTACGGCCGCCTGAGCGCACGCCTGCTGCTGCACGCAATCCGCCGCGAGGTGCTGGGCGAAGAGGCCGACCAAACCGCGATGGCGATCCGTTATGCCGAGGCATTCCCGGCGTCGATCCGCCTCGGGATCGATGTCGGCCGTTTGGATGAACGCTTGGCCGGGTTCGATCTGCCGCGCCTGGCGCGCGCCCTGCGCCCGGAGCGCGACCTGCAATTCACCTATCTGGGCCTGCAGACGCTGTACGACCGCTACTTCTTGCACCACGATGGGCGCCGCTTCGAGTTGCCGCAGATCTTTTTCATGCGCGTCGCGATGGGGCTGGCGCTGAACGAGATCGACCGCGAGACCAGAGCGATCGAGTTCTACGAGGTGCTGTCGCGCTTCGATTTCATGTGCTCGACGCCGACGCTGTTCAACTCCGGCACCACCCATCCGCAGCTGTCCTCGTGCTACCTGACGACGGTGGCGGACGATCTGGATTCGATCTACGAGGCGATCAAGGAGAACGCGCTGCTCGCCAAGTACGCCGGAGGCCTCGGAAACGACTGGACGCCAGTGCGTGCGCTCGGTTCCCACATCCGCGGCACCAACGGCAAGTCGCAGGGGGTGGTGCCATTCCTGAAGGTCGTCAACGACACCGCGGTCGCGGTCAACCAGGGCGGCAAGCGCAAAGGCGCCGTGTGCTGTTACCTGGAGATCTGGCACCTGGACATCGAGGAGTTCCTGGAACTGCGCAAGAACACCGGTGATGACCGCCGCCGTACGCACGACATGAACACGGCCAACTGGATCCCGGACCTGTTCATGAAGCGGGTCGAGCAGGACGCCGAATGGACCTTGCTGTCGCCGAGCGACTGCGCGGGCCTGCACGACTTGACCGGACGCGCGTTCGAACAGGCATACGAGGAGCTCGAGCGCAAGGCGGCACGCGGCGAGCTCAGGGTGCATCGCACCCTGCCGGCGCGGCAGCTGTGGCGCAAGATGCTCAGCATGCTGTTCGAGACGGGCCATCCGTGGATCACGTTCAAGGATGCCTGCAACCTGCGCTCGCCCCAGCAGCACGTGGGCGTCGTTCACAGCTCCAATCTTTGCACCGAGATCACGCTCAACACCGGCTCCGACGAAATCGCGGTGTGCAACCTGGGCTCGGTCAACCTGCCCGCCCACATGCTTCGCAGGCCGGACGGAACGGTCGGGCTCGACCACGAGAAGCTGCGCCATACGGTCAGCACCGCGATGCGGATGCTGGACAACGTGATCGACATCAACTACTACGCGGTCGGCAAGGCGCGCAATGCCAACCTGCGGCACCGCCCGGTCGGTCTGGGGGTAATGGGGTTCCAGGACTGCCTGCACCAGATCGGGATCCCATACGCATCGGCCGAAGCGGTCGAATTCGCCGATCGGAGCCAGGAGGCGGTCTGCTTCCACGCCTACTGGGCGTCCACCGAGCTCGCGGCCGAGCGCGGGCGCTATTCCTCGTTCGCTGGATCGCTGTGGGACCGCGGCATCCTGCCGCAAGACACCCTCGATCTGCTCGCGCAGGAGCGCGGCGGCAGCGTCGAGGTCGACACCTCGGCCACGCTGGACTGGGAAGGCCTGCGGGACCGGATCCGCCGCTACGGAATGCGCAATTCCAACTGCGTGGCGATCGCGCCGACGGCGACCATCTCGAACATCGTGGGGGTCTCCGCCAGCATCGAGCCGACGTTCCAGAACGTGTTCGTCAAGTCCAATTTGTCCGGTGAATTCACGGTCGTCAACGAGTACCTGGTGCGGCGCCTGAAAGCGCTCGGAGTCTGGGACGAGGTGATGGTGGCGGACCTGAAGTATTTCGACGGCAGCCTGGCCAAGATCGACCGGGTTCCGGCCGATTTGCGCCAGCTCTTCGCCACTGCGTTCGAAGTCGACGCCAAGTGGCTGGTTGAGTGCGCCGCCCGCCGCCAGAAATGGATCGACCAGGCGCAGTCGCTCAATATATATATGAGCGGCTCTTCCGGGCGGCAGCTCGACGAGGTGTACCGCCTTGCCTGGGTGCGCGGTCTGAAAACGACCTACTACTTGCGAACGATGGGGGCCACCCACGCGGAAAAGGCCACCACGCGCGCCGGTCAGTTGAACGCGGTACCGGCCGCATCCGGCGAAGGCGAGAGCGAGGGGCAGGTGTGCTCCTTGAAACCGGGGCAGGCGGGCTTCTCCGACTGCGAAGCCTGCCAGTAGGGCGCAATCCGCAAGCTGTCATTGCAGGAGCAACGAGCGATGCTTTCGTGGAACGAGTCGAGCGGGGCCGCGCCGGCCGTCCGGCTTGCCCCTGGCTTGGCGGCCGTGGCTGCCACCGGGGCGACCGACCTGGCGGCCGAGCGCACCGCAGCGCCGGCCGGCCGGGTGCGGGCGGAAGACAAGCGGATCATCAACGGCCATACCGACGTCAACCAGCTGGTGCCCCTGAAGTACAAGTGGGCGTGGGACAAGTACCTGTCCGCCTGCGCCAACCACTGGATGCCGCAGGAGGTCAACATGGCGCGCGATATAGCGCTGTGGAAAGACCCGCGCGGGCTGACCGAGGACGAGCGGCGCATCGTCCGGCGCAACCTCGGGTTCTTCGTCACCGCCGATTCACTGGCGGCCAACAACATCGTGCTCGGTACGTACCGCCACATCACTGCGCCGGAGTGCCGCCAGTTTCTGCTGCGGCAGGCCTTCGAGGAGGCGATTCACACCCACGCCTACCAGTACATCGTCGAATCGCTCGGCCTGGATGAGGCGGAGGTGTTCAACGCCTACCACGAGGTGTCCTCGATCCGGGCCAAGGACGAGTTCCTGATCCCCTTTATCGACACGCTGACCGACCCGGCCTTCCGCACCGGAACCGCCGAGGCCGACCAGGCACTGCTGCGCTCGCTAATCGTGTTCGCCTGCCTAATGGAGGGGCTGTTCTTCTACGTCGGCTTCACCCAGATCCTGGCTTTGGGGCGCCAGAACAAGATGACCGGCGCCGCGGAGCAGTACCAGTACATCCTGCGCGACGAGTCGATGCACTGCAATTTCGGAATCGACCTGATCAACCAGATCAAGCTGGAGAATCCGCACCTATGGAGCCCCCAGTTCCGCGCCGACGTGCGGGAGCTGTTCGGCCAAGCGGTGGAGCTGGAATACCGCTACGCGGAAGACACGATGCCGACCGGCGTGCTCGGATTAAACGCCCCGATGTTCAAGAGCTACCTGCGCTACATCGCGAATCGGCGCGCCCAGCAGATCGGCGTGGAGCCGCTGTTCGAGTCCGCCGACAATCCCTTCCCGTGGATGAGCGAGATGATCGATTTAAAAAAGGAGCGCAACTTCTTCGAGACGCGCGTGATCGAGTATCAAACCGGTGGCGCGCTGAGCTGGGAGTGAGCGTGTGAAAGCGTGCAATCGGTTTCGCACGGGATGCCGATCGGACGAACTGGCCGCAATTGGCGGTTCGATTCGCGCGATTCGGGTTGCGCGCCGCTTGCTGCTTCGTCGTTTGCACGCGCAATGCACGCGAAAGTTTGCAAAAAACTCTTGCGATGTTGCGCGATTCAGAGTTACAGTGCGATCTGTTTGGTTGCTCGATCAAGTGATCGATCACTGAATTGAACTCGGACAGTCACAGTAGTCGTACTACACGGTTCGCTGCCAGTCATCAGGAACCCGCGGATCCCGGAACGTCCGGGTCCTGCGATCACGCTTCCCCCGAATTCCGGACGCAGGCCGTGCGCCTCGTCCTTCGCGTGCGCCCCTTGCGGCGCGCGCCTCGCGCCGAATTCATCAGCGTCAGCGGTCAGCGCACTGACCGTTCCGCGCTTGGCTCGGATATGCGCTATTGCAAACGCATTTCTGGGCATGCCGCGGCGACATTGCCTCCGCATGCGCCGATGAATCGCCCGGCCCACCGAAACTTGGCGGCCGGGTTTGTCTTCCTACCATCCTTACGTGATTAAACAGGAGATCATCATGGCAACGAAGAAGAAGGCGAAGAAGGCGGCGAAGAAATCGGCCAAGAAGGCCGGCAAGAAGTCCTCTAAGAAGAGATCAGCAAAGAAGGCCGCTAAGAAAAGATCGGGACGAAGGACCGCCAAGAAGGCCGGCAAAAAGTCGGCCAGGAAAGCGGTTAAAAAAAAAGTAGCTAAGAAGCCCAAAAAGGCAGCGAAACGCGCTGCGCGGAAGGCGCCGGCTCCCAAGCCGGCGGCTCCCGCAGCGCCGACCGCTCCGGCAGCCCCGGCAGCGACTGCGGCGCCGGGTGCCAAGACCGCGCTGAATCCGGCAGCGGCTTGGCCTTTCCCCACGGGAAGCCGGCCGTAAGGGTCTCGCCTCAGAACTCGAGGCGCCTCTGGCGCCTCTTTTTTTTGCCTCAAGCTCGACCGCTACAATCGGCCTATCCCGCTGGCCTCCTGCTGGCCTCCTGCCTCCGATGCTGCTGCTCGGAATCGTCCACCTGTTGCTGAACACCTTGGCGGCACTGCTCGGGGGTGCGCTGCTCTTGCGCGTGTACCTTTCCTGGGCTCGGATCGGTGGTCGCAACCCGCTGTTTCAATTCTCCTGGGCCTTGACCGAGTGGCTCGTCAAGCCGTTTCGGGTGCTGCTGCCGGGGCGTGGACGGGTCGACTGGCCGTGCGTTTTGGCGGCGGTGATTGTGGCGCTGGCCTTCCTTCTTTTGAAGCGCCTCACCGGTATCGGCGCCGCGCTGGACTGGCCGCTGCTGGTGGCTCAGGTGCTTGGACTCGTGCTGCATTGGTCGCTGTACATGCTGACGGTCCTGATCTTCATTTACGTGCTGCTCAGTCTGATCAATCCGCATGCTCCGCTGTTTCCTACTTTCGACCTGTTAACGAGGCCCTTGCTGGCGCCGTTCCGTCGCGTGCTGCCGCTAATGGGCGGCTTCGATCTGTCGCCGATCGCTTTCTTAGTCGTGGTTCAAATCCTGCTCTTGATCCTCGACTGGGCGAGCCTCTGAGAAAATTCACCGTTCTGGTTTCGATCACGAGCGCGCCGCACTCAAATTCCTTCTTGAGTCGGCCGCTGCAGCTGTTGAGGCGGTAAATGGCTGCTGCTGCAGCCGCCGCCGCTTACCAGGGACGATAGGAAAACGCCTCGACAAAGCGCTCCTCGATCTGGGTGCGGGACGGATGGTGACGCTGTCCGCCGGGGTGCTCGATCTTGAGCGCCCCCATCACTGCCGCCAGCCGCCCGGTGGTCGGCCAGTCCATGCCGTTCGCGATGCCGTACAGCAATCCGGCCCGATAGGCGTCACCGCAGCCGGTCGGATCGCGCAGCGTCCGCGCAGGCGCCACGGGAATCTGCACGATCTTGCCGCCCACGTGAATGCGCGAGCCCTGGCTTCCCAGCGTAACGATCACGGCCTCCAGCCGCTGAGCCAGCGATTCCAGGTCCGAACCGGTTTTCGCGACCAACAAGCGGGCTTCGTAGTCGTTGAGCGCCAGGTAGCGAGATCGCTCGATAAACCATTGCAACTCGGATGCCTCGAACATCGGCATACCTTGGCCGGGATCGAAGATAAACGGCAGACCCGCTTCGCCCATCTGTTGGGCGTGCTGCAGCATCCCGTCGCGGCCGTCCGGTCCCAAAATGGCCAGTTTGAGGCCTACCGGGTCGATCCGATTCACGTGCGAGTACGACATCGCACCCGGATGGAACGCCGTGATCTGGTTGTCCTCCAGGTCCGTTGTGATGAACGCCTGCGCCGTCAGCGTGTCGGGGATCTGCCGCACGAAACGGCGATCGATTCCCAGCCGATCCAGGTGGTCCAGATACGGCTGCGCATCGTCGCCCACCGTTCCCACCGGTAGCGGGGAGCCTTTGAGCAGCGCCAGGTTGTAGGCGATGTTGCCGGCGCAGCCACCGAAATCCCTGCGCAGCGTAGGAACCAGGAAGGACACGTTCAATATGTGCACCTGGTCCGGCAAAATGTGATCCTTGAAGCGGCCCTCGAACAACATGATCGAGTCGTAGGCGAACGAGCCGCAGATCAGAGTGGACATGGCACTCCGAGGGCGCTGGCGTCACGCATAAAACGGGTACAGCACGAAGCCCGCTGCGCTCAGTCCGCGCGCTTCGAACACCAGGCGCACCGACAGGTCCGATCCGGGCGCCAGCCCTTCATCGATTCGGGAGGACGGCTCTCCGCTCGACGCCAGGTAATCGGCCGGCATGAAGACCTTGCGCGCGATGGCCCGATTCTGCGCATCGGTCAACGTGACCTCGATTGCCGGCAGCGCCATCACGAATTCGGCGCGGCTGCGGATCGCCGCATCCAGCTCGATCACGTCGGTTCCGGGGATCACCTCGAGCTCTGAGGCGACGATCGTCAACAGTTCCGCATGCGCAGGCCAGCCGGCAGTGCAGCCGAACGCGCTGCAGGCGCTTGCCAGCGCCGGGCGCAGCGACGGAGATAGCTCGAGCAGCGGACCCCGCAGCGTCAGGATGAACTGCAGCAGGCCGATCAGCGCCAGCGGCACGCAGGCGCCTGTGAAGGCCCAGCGCAGCCGCCGTTCGTCCCAGGACTCCGCCGCTGGCAGGAACGAGGCTGCCTGTGATTCCTGATCGTCATCTGCGTGATCGGCTTCTTCCTGGTCGGGGACGCCTGCACGAGTGTGCTGATCGCCGAAACGCGCATCGAAGGGCGGGTAGACCAGTTCGTGCCCAGGCTCAGGGCCGAATAGGGTCGGCACGGCCAACTCGTCGCGCACCTCCCGCCCGGCGGCGGGTTTCGCCTCCGCCTGCGGCGGACGGGCGGCTCGCGCTGTGGCGTGCCCCGCGCGTACGGCCGGCGTCATCGGTTGCGCTTCCTGGCGGGTTCGCTCGCGCTGTGGCGTGCTGTGCGCAGGCTGCCCGCTGGGAGCACCGCCGCCGCCGATCGGACCGGCGGCGGCCGTGCGCGTCGGCGTGCTCGAGGCGGCCAACGCGACCGAACGCCCCGCGTGCGCCGCGCCCGCGAACGTCGCTTGCGCCCGCTCTTTCGCGAGCGCCACGTCGTCGACGTAACTCAGGCCACTGATCGCATCGAACACCTTGCGGCACTCGCCGCAGCGGACCAATCCGCCGCGCAGCTTCAACTGATCCGCCACTACGCGGAACATCGCTCGGCAGTGCGGGCAGCGGGCGGCAAGTGCCATTTTCAGCCGACCGTGCGGCCGCCGGCGACACACACCCAGTCGCCGTCCCGGCCCCACACGTCCAGATGCAGGCGGGGATCGGCGCGGCGATACGCGGCGGCGAGCTCATCGGCTTGCCACGCGAGCAATCCGGCTAGCGCGATCGAGCCTGTCTGTCCGAGCAGCCGCAATAGGGAGGGCGCCAGTTGGATGAGCGGATTGGCAAGGATGTTGGCGACCACGATATCGAAACGGCCGAAAAGGCCGCAACCGTCCAGCGACGCGGGATCAGTGTAATCGGCCTGCACGCCGTTGCGCCGGGAGTTCTCGCTGGCCGCTTGTAGCGCGAGTGGGTCGATATCGACTCCGGAAACCGATCCGGCGCCGAGCTTGGCCGCCGCGATCGCCAGAATGCCCGACCCGCATCCGTAGTCGAGCACGCGATCGCCCGGCCGCACGTTCTGTTGCAGCCACTGCAGGCAAAGGCTCGTCGTCGGATGCGATCCGGTGCCGAATGCCATACCGGGATCCAGCCGCAGGTTCAGCGCGGACGGGTCCGGGGGTTCAGCCCAGGACGGCACGATCCACAGGCCCCCGATCCGGATCGGCACAAACTGGCTCTGGCTCGCCTGCACCCAGTCCGCTTCGCCGATTCGCCGCATCGCGACGATGGTCGGACCCGCCTGGCCGGCGCCGCACGCCTGCGCGAGCAGTCGATCGGGGTAGATGTGGGGTGCAAGCAGCACGCGCAGTCGGTTCACAGGCCAGAGCCCGGAAAACTCGCCCGGTGCCTGCGCATACACCGAAACGGACTCTGGTCGATCGCCCGATACCGGCTCGGCGTCCTCGATGCTGACCGCCAGCGCCCCGGCCTGCAACAGCGCTTCGGACAGCTCCTCGGCCGACCGCGCGTCCGCTAGCACCTCGAACTCCATCAGCCCTGCTTGCGCCGGATCGGCGTCAGGATCGGGGCGCGCGGATGGCCGCGAGTCGGTTCTCAAGGTAGTGAATGCTGGTGCCGCCCTGGATGAACTTCTCATCGAGCATGAGCTCGCGATGCAGTGGGATGTTCGTCTGGATTCCCTCGACGACCATCTCGGACAAAGCAATTCGCATGCGCGCGATCGCCTGGCTGCGATTCTCGCCGAAGCAGATGACCTTTCCGATCATCGAATCATAGTGGGGTGGGACGAAATATCCGGCGTAGGCATGAGAGTCGACCCGCACTCCGGGGCCGCCGGGTGTGTGCCAGGCGGTGATGCGCCCCGGGCTGGGAGTGAACTTGAACGGATCCTCGGCATTGATGCGGCACTCGATCGCGTGGCCGCGAGGGATCACGTCGCGCTGCTTCAGCACCAGCTTCTGCCCAGCCGCGATGCGGATCTGCTGCTGCACGATATCGACCCCCGTGACCATCTCGGTGACCGGGTGCTCGACCTGCACGCGTGTATTCATCTCGATGAAGTAAAACTCCCCGCCTTCGTGCAGGAATTCGAACGTGCCCGCGCCCCGGTAGTCGATTTTGCGGCACGCCTCGGCGCAGCGTTCGCCGACTCGTTCGATCAGTCTGCGCGGGATCCCCGGCGCAGGCGCCTCCTCCAGCACCTTCTGATGGCGCCGCTGCATCGAGCAGTCGCGATCGCCCAACCAGACCGCATTCTTGTTCTGGTCGGCCAGCACCTGGATCTCGATGTGGCGCGGGTTCTCCAGATACTTTTCCAGGTATACGGCCGGGTTGCCGAACGCGCTCTGCGCCTCCTGCCGGGTCAGCGCGACCGCCGCGAGCAGGGCTGCCTCCGTGTGCACGCTGCGCATGCCGCGCCCGCCACCGCCGCCTGCGGCCTTGACGATCACGGGGTAGCCGATGGAACGCGCGATCTTGACGATATCGCGCGGCTCCTCCGGCAGCGGGCCCTCGGAACCCGGAACCGTTGGCACGCCTGCTTCGACCATCGCTTGCTTGGCCGTGATCTTGTCGCCCATCAAGCGGATCGATTCCGGGCGCGGCCCGATGAAAACGAAGCCGCTGCGCTCGCAGCGCTCGGCGAAATCCGCGTTTTCGGAGAGGAAGCCGTAGCCGGGGTGGATCGCTTCGGCGTCCGTGACCTCGGCCGCGCTGATAATCGCCGGGATATTCAGGTAACTGTCGCGTGCCGGAGCCGGCCCGATGCACACCGACTCGTCGGCGAGCTTGACGTACTTGGCGTCCGTGTCGGCCTCGGAGTGGACCACGACCGTTCGGATGCCGAGCTCGCGGCAGGCCCTTTGGACGCGCAGTGCGATTTCGCCGCGATTGGCGATCAGGATCTTTCCGAACATCAACGAGGTCCGGCTACCCGATCACGAAGAGCGCCTGGCCGTATTCGACAGCCTGGCCATTTTCGGCCAGGATCTCCTTGACGCTGCCGGCCACTTCGGCCTCGATCTCGTTGAGCAGCTTCATCGCCTCGATGATGCACAGCGTGTCACCCGGCTTGACTGCTTGTCCCATCTCCACGAACGGCTTTGCCCCCGGCCCCGACGCGCGGTAAAAAGTTCCCACCATCGGCGACTTGACCACGTGCCCCTTCGGTTCCTCTGGAACGGCAGTCGCAGCAGTAGCCGCGGCAGGCGCCGGCGACGCGTGCGAAGCTGCCACAGCGGGCTGAACCGGCGCTGCGTGCGCCAGCAGCGGGGCAGGCGCGATGCTTGCGCCGGGCTGCTTCACGATGCGCACCTTGTCCTCGCCTTCCGTGACCTCGAGTTCGGCGATCCCGGACTCGGCGACCAGGTCGATCAGCGTCTTGAGTTTTCTCAGGTCCATTTTTCCCGACTTGTCCGACCGTTCCACGCTTCCGGATCAGGCGGCAGGCGTCGGCTGCGCTTCGCCGTAACCGGCGGCAAATTCGAGCGCTAGACGGTAGCCGGCTACGCCCAGCCCCACGATCGATCCGACCGCCAGGTCGGCCAGCAGCGAGCGATGGCGGAATCGCTCCCGCTTGTGCAGGTTGGAGATGTGTACCTCTATAAAAGGAATCGCTACCGACGCCAGCGCATCGCGCAGCGCCACGCTGCTGTGCGTAAAACCGCCTGCGTTGACGATGATGAAATCGGTCCCGTCGCCTCGCGCTTGCTGCACCCGCGTGATCAGCTCCCCCTCGTGGTTGCTCTGGAACGTTCGCACGCTCACGCCAAGTACGGCTGCATGCCGCCCAAGGTCGCGCTCGATGTCCGCCAGCGTTTGCGTTCCGTATACGGACGGCTCGCGCGTTCCGAGCAGATTCAAGTTGGGTCCGTTAACGACCAGAACGGAACGTGCCACGGCTATTGGAAGAGTGGCGCCTGCTTGCCGTCCTTTCTAAAGAAGAAGGCAGAAGGCGTCAGTTATTAGAATGAAGCGGGCGATTGTCTACAATTCACCGCCGCTTGTCCAGTGTGCGGTTTTGCGCAGCAACAACCGCGACACGGTGCTACATCGTTCCCTGGCGGCCGACCCAGCGCCGCAGTTCGCCTGGCTCGAGCCGTCCCGAGTGTTCCTCAACCAGCCGGCCGGCCGGCGAGATCAGCGCAGTGTACGGCAGCACGGGCTCGGGGTTGCCCAGGCGGGTGGCCAGCTGCATGCCGTCGAATCCCGCCGCCAGCAGCGCGATTCGCAGGCCGTGTTGGCGTGCAAACTCGCGGATCCGATCGGGCTCGTCGACCCCAATCCCGATTACGGCCACGTTGCGCGCTTCGAACTCGTCCGAGAATTTCTGCAACTGCGGCATCTCCTCGATGCACGGGGCGCACCAGGTAGCCCAGAAGTTCACCACCAGCAGCTTGCCCTGCCACGTCTTCAAGGGTCGCGGCACCCCGTCGGCGTCCGGCAGCGTCAGCGCGTAGAGCCACGGCACTGCCTCGGCCTGCTCAGGTTTCGGGGCAGGGCGTCGCCAGCTCATAATCGCCCCGACCGAGAGCGCGATCGCGACGCTCAGCGCGAGCGCGGCCCAGGCAAGCGTCTTTCGGGAAACCGCGTGACTCATCGTTGGCTGCGTTGGCTGCGTTGGCTGCGTCGGCCGGCGGCAGGCGGCAGCAATCTGTCTCAGGAGTCGCTGTCGGCAGCGCGGGCAGCGTGGGCCCCGTCGCCAGGTTCGGGTGTTTCGGCGAGCAGGCGCTCGACCATCTCGACGCTTGCCCGCCCGGCTCGCTCCACCGGGTGCAGGTCCGGATCCCGAGGACGGCTGGCCGGCGCCACGCGTAGCGCGATCGGGTCCATTACGTTCAGCGTGATTCCGATCGCCCCTTCGAGAACGCCGTCGCGCGGGGCCGGCAGAAGCAATTCCAGTACCTCCTCTATCGTGTCGCTGTTCGGACCGGCATCGCGCGCGTCGAACGCCACCGCCTGGTCGAGCAGGAAGATCTCTACCTCCTTGGCACTGTCGGCGTACAAGTTCAGGTGAATGCCGGAATGGCCGGTGGCGGTGCCGTTGAGGACGGCACCGACCAGATGCGGGTTGAAGCGCTCCAGCCGTCGCATCCACTGCAGTGCCAACCGCCGCAACGCAGCCAGTTGGGCAGGCTGGCTATCGGCTGCGAACAGGCGCAGGTAACGCCGCAATTCGGACTCCACCAGCAGATTGTCCGGCATCGCCCCGTGCGTTCCGACTGCCTCACCCAACACGTCGCGCACCGCACGTCGCTTGGCGCTTGCGTAGTCGCACCCTTCCTCGGCGATCCGGCGGGCCGCCGCCGCAGCAATCGCCGTCTTCAGGTCGTCGCGTCTGGGCGGGCCGCGTAGTGCATCGTCGTTCATCGCAACGGACTCCTCGCGAGCGGCGGTCCCCGGCGCCGGTCGTGCAACCGGATTGTCGGGCTTCCCTGTTGATCCAGGACGTATTGGCGCAGCTCGGACAATGCTACATTCCCGCACCGCACCATTTCAAAGTCGGCCACTTCGGCCAAGTTGGACATGCACCTGCACATTCTCGGCATCGGCGGCACGTTCATGGGGGGACTTGCCCAGCTGGCGAAAGCGAGCGGGCATCGCGTCACGGGCTGCGACACCGCAGTGTATCCACCAATGAGCGAGCAGCTGCGGCTTGCCGGAATCGATCCGATCGAGGGATATGCGGCCGACCAGATCGCGCTGCGCCCCGACTGTTTCGTGGTGGGCAACGTGGTGAAGCGCGGCAATCCGCTGATGGAGGCCATTTTGGACAGCGGAGCCGAGTTCACTTCGGGTCCGGGCTGGCTTCGCCACAACATACTCGCAGGACGCGACGTCCTCGCCGTGGCCGGAACTCACGGTAAGACGACAACCGCCTCGATGCTGGCGTGGATCCTGGAATGCGCCGGCGCGGCACCGGGATTCTTGATCGGTGGCGTGCCGCTCGATTTCGGATGCACGGCCAGGATGGGAAGCGTGGGAACCGGCACCGCCTTCGTGATCGAAGCCGACGAATACGACACCGCATTTTTCGACAAGCGCAGCAAGTTCGTGCACTTTTTTCCGCGCATTGCGGTCCTGAACAACCTGGAGTTCGACCACGCCGACATCTTTGCCGACCTCGCTGCCATCGAGACGCAGTTCCACCACCTGGTGCGCTGCATCCGTGCGAGCGGGCGGCTGATCGTCAACGGTGCCGACGCCGCGCTGGCGCGCGTATTGGAGCGCGGCTGCTGGACAGCCGTTGAGCGCTTCCATACGCCGGACGGCTGGCACGCGGCGCGCATCGATGAGGCGGGTGCTCACGAATTCGACGTGCTGGACGGCTCGACCGTGCACGGCAGGCTGCGCTTGCCGCTTCCCGGCGAATACAACCGTTGCAATGCGCTCGCGGCGATCGCCGCGGCCGCGGCCGCCGGGGTGGCTCCGCCGCGGGCATTGGAAGCATTGCGCACGTTCTCTGGCGTGCGGCGCCGGCTCGAAGTCGTCGGGCGCGCCGCAGGCGTGACCGTCTACGACGATTTCGCGCATCACCCGACCGCGATCGAGGCCACGCTGCGCGGCCTGCGGCGCAGCGCGGCGATCGCGCCGGGGGCGCGCCTGCTCGCCGTGTTCGAGCCGCGCTCGAACACGATGCGGTTGGGTTCGATGCGGTCTGCGCTGGTGCAGAGTCTGAAGCTGGCCGACCGGGTGTTCTGCTACGCGCCGCGCGCAGGGCAGCGCGCAGTCGGCTGGGATGCCGCCGAGGCGCTGCGCGAGCTCGATGGCGCGGTGGTCGCGGAGGATCTGGATGTGCTGGCCGCCTGCGTCGCTGAGGCGGTCCACCCCGACGACCATGTGGTGGTGATGAGCAACGGGGGCTTCGGCGGCATGCCGCGGCGCATCTTGGACCGGTTGGCGCCGCAGCGAAGCGCAAGCGCCGCTGGCGCGCTGGCGGCGGGCGCCGGCGCTTGATTTTTTCGAGTTCGACTGGCAGCACAACGGGCACCGAAGCAGGCACTGAGAAAACAAGGCGAGGCGATGAAACTCAAAGGCAAGGTGGCAGTGATCACAGGGGCTGCGCAGGGGATCGGTTACGCGACCGCCCGTAAATTTCTGGAGGAGGGAGCGGCGGTTGCGCTGGCGGATCTTTCGCTCGATGCGCTGCAGGCGGCCCGCTCGAGCCTGAAGCCAAACGGCGAGATCGTCGAGACCTTTTCCGTCGATGTGACGCGCCGCGAACAGCTCGATGAAATGGTCGGCCAGCTGCGCGAGCGCTTCGGTCGCGTCGACATTCTGGTGAACAACGCCGGCATCACGCTGGATGCACGCATCCAGAACATGACCGACGAGCAGTTCGACCGCGTGATCGACGTTAACCTGAAAGGGACCTACAACAGCAGCAAAGCGGTGTTGGCCGCGATGCTCGAGCAGGGCTCGGGCGTGATCCTGAACGCCTCCAGCGTGGTCGGCCTATACGGCAACTTCGGACAGACCAACTATGCGGCGAGCAAGTTCGGTGTGATCGGCTTCGTAAAAACCTGGGCGCGCGAGCTCGGCCCCAAGGGTATCCGCTGCAATGCGGTGTGCCCGGGATTCATCGCAACTCCGATCCTGGAGACGATCCCGCAGCGCGTGCTCAGCCAGCTGACGGAGCGCGTGCCAATGAAACGCCTCGGCCGCCCCGAAGAGGTGGCGAACGTATACGCGTTCCTGGCATCCGACGAAGCGAGCTATATCAACGGCGCCGTGATCGAGGTGGCCGGCGGCTTGACCGTCTGAGGCGAAGCGCAGTCGTCACGGGCCGGAGAGGGTTCGGGCTGCGCGGGAGCGAGGTCGGGCGCCCGGGACGGCGCACCTTGCAAGGCGCGCCGGCTTCGGCGGCGCGAACCTTGCGGTTCGCGAAACCCCGCCTCCGCCCCCCGTGATGGCGAAGGGCGTAACGCGAGCGGACGCGCTGCCCGAACCCTCTCCGGCCCGGAACGAGATCACGGACGATGCACCTGCTGTTCGAAGACGAGGGAGATCTGAAGGTCGGCGCCGTGCTGTCGTCGGCGCAAGCCTCGTTCCAAGTCGAACTGCCTGGCGGGCGGCGCGCGAAAGTCAAAGCCGGCCACGTGCTGCTGCAGTACGAACGCCCGGCCGGCGCGCAGCTGCTCGAGCAAGCTCGCCGCGAAGCCGACGCGATCGATCTGGATTTTCTCTGGCAGTGCGCACCTCAGCAGGAGTTCGGCTTCGAGGAGCTCGCTCGCGAGTACTTCGGTCGCGACCCCGCTCCCGTTCAGTCCGCAGCGATTTTGCTGCGGCTGCATTCGGCCCCGGTGTATTTCCACCGCAAGGGGCGGGGCCGCTTTCGCCCGGCGCCGCCCGACGTGCTGCGCGCGGCGCTGGCGGCCGTGGCCCGGCGGCGCGCGCAGGAGGAGCTGCGTGCGGCCTATCTGGCCGAGCTGCTGGCCGGGGGCGTTCCGCAGGCGATCAGCGCCCAGGGCGCCCGCCTGCTGCTGCGGGCCGACCGCAACTCGCCCGAGTTCAAAGCGGTCGAGCAAGCCGCGCGCGAACTGAAAACCACCGCGCCGCGGCTGCTGCTCGCGCGAGGTGCCATCGCATCGCCCTACGACTGGCACGTAGAAAGCTTCCTGGCACGGTGCTTTGCGCAGGGCACCGACTTCTCGCCACAGCCACCGCATCCGGCCCCGCACGACGAGACGCTGCAGCTCGCTCAGGTCGAAGCGTTCTCGATCGACGACAGCTCCACCACCGAAATCGACGATGCGTTTTCCGTTTCGCGCAACTCCGATGGGCGAGTGCGTGTCGGCATCCACATCGCGGCTCCGGCCGTCGCGATCGAGCGCGATCACCCGCTCGATCTGCTTGCCCGCTCGCGCATGTCGACCGTATACGCTCCTGGAATCAAGATCACGATGCTGCCGCAGTCCTGGATCGAGGCTTTCTCGCTCGATCAGGGACGCGCGGTTCCAACGCTTTCGCTGTACTTGGATCTGGACCCGGACGGTGTGTGCGTAGAGCGCACCGTCAGCGTTCTGGAACGGATCAGGGTCCGGGCCAACCTGCGCCATGACGAGCTGGGAGCGAGTGTCACGGAGCAGGCGCTCGCCGATCCGGTCGGATCGGATTTGCCTTTCGGTGCCGAGCTGGCAACGCTTTGGCGCTTGGCCGGTGCGCTTCGCAGACAGCGCGAGGTGGTGCGAGGCCGTCCCGAGTCGACCGGCCGCATCGATTACGCATTCGAGCTGCAGGGCGAAGGCGAGCACGCCACCGTGACGATTCGGCCGAGGCGTCGCGACGATCCGCTCGATCGGATCGTTTCCGAGCTGATGATCTACGCCAATTCCCACTGGGGTGGTTGGTTGTCCGAGCTGGGGATGGCCGGTGTGTACCGCTCGCAATCGGCCGGACGCGTGCGAATGTCCACCTCCGCTGCGGCGCACGACGGCATCGGCGTTGCGCAGTACGCCTGGTCCAGCTCGCCGCTGCGCCGTTACGTCGATCTGGTCAACCAGCGTCAGTTGCTGGCCGCTGTACGCGGACGGGCGCCCGCGTACGGGCGCAGCGACGCGCAGTTGTTCGCGGTTGTCCCTGCTTTCGAGGCCGCATACACGGCATACGACGAGTTCCAGCAGGCGATGGAGCGGTATTGGTGCCTGCGCTGGCTCGAACAGAGAGCGGTACGGCGCAGCCTGGCAACGGCGCTGCGGCCGGACCTGGTACGCCTGGATGGCCTACCGCTGGTTGTAAGGGTACCGGGCGCGCCGCCGCTGGCGCGAGGTCAGTGCGTCGAGCTGGAGATACTCGGGCATGACCTGCTGGATCTTTCCGTCGATGTGCGGCTGCTGCGGATACGGGAGGAGCGGGTGCAAGATGCCTCGGGCGAGCAGCTGCTCGAGGAAGACGATGCGGTGCTCGATCCGGCCCGTTTCGCGCTGGCGGCCGAAGTAGGGCCTGCGCCTGCGGCGGATTCGCGGGACGGCTCGGCCGAAGCGGCCGTCTGAAAGACCGTGCAGACTTCGGGCGCGCGTTCGCGGCGGTGGGGAGGCCGCCTTGGCGACAGCGCGCTCTTGTGAGTGGCAAAGGCGTAAATGGAATCCTGGTTCGGTGATCGTGTTCTGATGGCGGCATTGATGGCTTCGACCGGCGTGCATGCGCTGGTGCTGGCGGTTCGCTTCGTCGACCCGGAACTTTTGCGCACGCGCCAGTCGGATCCTCCGCTCGAGATCGTGCTGGTCAACGCGAAAAGTCCGGACAGCCCTACCAAACCGCAGGCGTTGGCGCAGGCCAACCTCGAGGGCGGGGGCACCGATGAGGAAGGCCGCCGTTCCTCGCCGTTCCCGAACCTGTCGCAGGATCGCAACGGCAATACGATCGAGCTGGAGCGCAAGAAGGTCGAGCGCCTGGAGCAGGAGCAGCGCCAGCTGCTCGCAATGGTGAACAAGATGAACTCGGTCACCTATGTGGTCGAGCAGCACGAGCGGACGGACGATGCTGCGCACGAGCAGCAGGAGCGGCAGCAGGTCGCTCGGATGGAGGCGGAGATCTCGAAGGAGATTTCCGATTATCAGAAGCGGCCGCGCCGGCAGCATTTCATGCCGAGCACCGCGGAGTACCGTTTCGCGCGCTACTTCGAGCAATGGCGCACGCGCGTGGAGAAAATCGGCAACGAGAACTATCCGGAGGAGGCGCGCGGCCGCGTCTACGGATCGCTGCAGGTGACGGTGGTGATCGACCGTACCGGCGCCTTAATCGATGCCGTAATCGAGCGCTCCTCCGGGTCGCCGATTTTGGACCGCGCCGCCCGCCGAATTGTTAAGCTTGCTGCCCCATACCCGCCGTTTCCGCCCGAGATCGCGCGCGACACCGATGTGCTCGAGATCACACGGACGTGGATGTTTACCCACGACCAGTTTGGCACCACCACCGGCGGCACGGCTGCGCGCGGGAGCTAATCTCCTGGGTTGGAAATTGATCGCCGGTCTGCGTCCGACCGGCCCCTCGGGACGTTGACGGTGGACAAGATGGACCGCTACGCGGTCGTCGGCAATCCGATCGGACACAGCCGCTCGCCGGACATCCACCGGCTGTTCGCCCAGGCCACGCAACAGGCGATCAGCTACGAACGGCTGGAAGGGCCGCTCGACGGCTTCGAGGAGTTCGCGCTCGGGCTGCGCGATACCGGCTACCTGGGACTGAATGTGACGATCCCGTTCAAGCTCGACGCCGCCAAGCTGGCCGATTCGCTGACGTCGCGGGCGCGTCTGGCCGGCGCGGTCAATACGCTGAAGTTCGATGGGGACACGATTTACGGCGACAACACCGACGGCATCGGCTTCGTGCGCGACATCAAGCACCGCCTCGGGTTCAAGGTGTCCAACGCCGCGATCCTGGTGCTGGGGGCGGGCGGCGGTGTTCGCGGGTTGATCGCCTCGCTGCTGGAGGAGCGACCGAAGTGGATCGCGGTTGCCAACCGCACGCACAATCGCGCTCAGGAGCTGGCCGACGAGTTCGGGGTCGAGGCGATTCGCCTCGACGAAATCCCGGCCGAGCACTTCGACATGATCGTGAACGGAACTTCGAGCAGCCTGAACCAGGACGCTCCACCCATCGATCCGGAGACTTTCGACGACTGTACGGTCGCCTACGACCTGGTGTACGCGCCGGAGGCGACCGCGTTCATGCGGCTGGCGCACGGCGGGGGCGCCCACTCGGTGTCCGACGGTCTGGGAATGCTGATCGAACAGGCGGCCGAGTCGTTCCTGTTCTGGCGCGGCGTGCGGCCCGAGACAGCGCCCGTGTATCGGGAACTGCGTCGGATTCTGGAACAGTCGCGCGCCAGCGCCTAAAGCCGTGTCCTAGCCACGTGTGGCGATCGAACGAACCCGGCCTGCGCCTGTGGCTTGGGCGGGGCCTTCTGCTCGCTTTGGCGGCGTTTGCGGCGCTGCAGGCTTGGTACCTTGGGTGGATCGTCTACTGGAAGTGGAACAATCCGGCGCACACCGCGTTCATGCAGCAGGCGCAGCAGAGGCTGGATCGGCGCCACCCTGCGATGCGGCTGCAGAACCAATGGGTGCCGTACGGCCACATCTCATCGAATCTGAAGCGCGCCGTGGTTGCTGCGGAAGACGCGCGCTTTTTGAGCCACGAAGGGGTCGACTGGGAGGCTGTCGAAAAAGCCTACGAGCGGAATCTCAAGGGCGGGAGGCACATCCACGGCGGCTCGACGATCTCGCAGCAGCTTGCCAAGAATCTGTTCCTGTCGTCGCGACGCAGCTACCTTCGCAAGGCGCAGGAACTTCTGATCACCTGGATGGTCGAGGCGTTTTGGAGCAAGAGGCGGATCCTGGAGGTGTACTTGAACATCGTCGAATGGGGCGACGGCGTTTTTGGCGCGCAGGCCGCAGCCCGCCACTACTTCGGAGTGGACGCCGGATCGCTGTCGGCGGACGAGGCCGCCACGATGGCAGCGATGCTGCCGGCGCCGCGGCTGTTCGATCGCCACCGCGATGCGCCGTTCCTGGTTCAGCGCACCGACTCGATCCTGCGCGAGCTGCCGGACGCGCAGATTCCGTGACAAGCGCTCCGGTCAACCGGCCCTCAACTCTGACCGTTCGAACTCGCACATGACTCCGATTCCGGCTTCATCCGTCGCGCCAGCTGGCCGCTACACACCGGTGGCGGTGTTTCTGCACTGGTTCCTCGCGCTCGCCATCATCGCCGGTTTCGTAGTGGGGCTGTCGATGTCCGATCTGCCGCCCACGCCGGCGCGGGTGCGCGGGATCAACTACCACAAGTGGATCGGCTTCACGATCCTGTGGATGTCGTTGCTACGCCTTCTCTGGCGCCTATCGCACCGGCCGCCGTCGTTTCCGCGGTCGATGCCGGCATGGCAGCAACGTGCGGCGCTCTGGGGGCACCGCGCGCTGTATGTGATGTTCTTCATCGTGCCGCTGTTCGGCTGGGCGCACAGCTCCGCTCTGGGTTTCCGCACGGTCTATCTGGGACTGATCCCGCTGCCGGACTTTGTTCCGAAGGACAAGGCGCTAGCCGAAGCGCTGCTCAACGTACACGCCACCCTGGCCTGGACGCTGGCAACCCTCGTCGGGGTGCACGTGGTGGCGGCTTTGAAGCACCAGTTGATCGACAAGGACGGAACGCTGGGGCGGATGTGGCGCACATCGTGAATTTGCCGCCCGGAGGTTTCTGCCCAATCCCGATGAGGACCGATTGCGGACTGCTCATTTGATTCGCCGACTCGGGTACTCCTCCTCGATGTTGTCCTTGTAATAGCTGCCCGGCGCCGAGCTTGAAAGAAGCCGGCGCGCGATTTCGGCGCCCACCCCGCTGTGCTGAACGACGGATCCGCTGTCGAACTCGATTTCGAGAATCCGCGCGGAGGCGTCGTAACCGGCCGATCGGATTCCGGCGCGGCGAATCGGCTTGCGCTCGACGGTCATGTCAGCCCCAGCTCGCTCCACATCGCGTCCACACGCGCGGTGACAGCTGCGTCCATCTCGATCGGCCGCCCCCATTGGCGCGAGGTCTCGCCGGCGACTTTGTGAGTCGCATCGATCCCCATTTTGCTGCCGAGCCCAGGGGTGGGGCTGGCGAAATCCAGGTAGTCGATCGGCGTGTTCTCCACGATGACGGTGTCGCGCGCCGGGTCCACGCGGGTGGTCATCGCCCAGATCACGTCGCTCCAGTTTCGTGCGTCTACGTCCGGATCGGTCACCACCAGCATCTTCGTGTACATGAACTGACGCAGAAAACTCCACACCCCGAACATCACTCGCTTGGCGTGCCCAGGATACTGCTTGCGCATCGTGATCACCGCGATCCGATAGCTGCATCCCTCCGGAGGCAGGTAGAAGTCGACGATCTCGGGAAATACGCGCTGCAGGATCGGCACGAACACCTCATTCAGCGCTACTCCGAGAACCGCTGGCTCATCCGGGGGCCGGCCAGTGTAGGTCGAGTGATAGATCGGATCGCGACGCATCGTGATCCGCTCGATCGTGAACACGGGGAAGCGCTCGACTTCGTTGTAGTAGCCGGTATGGTCTCCGAACGGGCCTTCGAGCGCGGTTTCGTAGCCGGCGTTCGCTGCGCTGATTTGCCCGTCCCGATTGGATTCGTCGGGCAAAATCGCGCCCTCCAGCACGATCTCGCTCGAGGCCGGCACATCGAGCTCGCAGCCGATGCAACCAGTGATCTCGGTGCGGGAGCCGCGCAGCAGCCCGGCGAACTGATACTCGGACAGCTGGTCGGGCACCGGCGTGACGGCACCCAGTACGGTGGCCGGGTCCGCTCCCAGCGCCACCGCGATCGGGAACGGCTGGCCCGGCCGTGCCAACCGGTGGTCTCGGAAATCCAGCGCGCCGCCACGATGGGCTAGCCATCGCATCGCGACTTTGTTGGGGCCTAGCACCTGCTGCCGGTAGATCCCGAGGTTTTGCCGCTTCCGATGCGGCCCGCGCGTGACGACGATGCCCCAGGTGATCAAGGGGGCGACGTCGCCCGGCCAGCAGGTTTGGATCGGAAGGCGGCTCAAGTCCACGTCCGACCCTTCCCACACCACCTGCTGGCATGCGCCCGAGCGAACGGTGCGGGGCGTCATGTCCCATAGCGCCGCCTTAAGCTGGCCCACCTTGCTCAACGCGTCGCGCAGGCCGCTGGGGGCTTCCGGCTCCCGGAGCGCGGCCAGAAGCTCGCCCACCTCGCGAAGCCCCTGGCGGCGCTCGCTCCCCATCGCCAGCGCGACCCTCTCGGGCGTCCCAAAAAGGTTGGTCAGGACGGGGATCGAGGCTCCCCGCGGGCGGTCGAACAACAAGGCCGGACCGGCGCGGGCTAGCACCCGGCGGCTGATTTCAGTCATTTCCAGGTCGGGCGAGACCTCCCGCCCCACCTTGACGAGCTGCCCAATCCCCTCCAACTGATGCAGGAAATCCCTCAAATCCCCGTATCGCAACACTGTATTTCCGCCCTTATGTTGTACCGCAGCAACGATTTTAGAAATAAGGAAGTGCGAGCAAAACAATGCAATGATGTTCCTTATCAATTTGATTATGAATGTTAATTCTACTAGTCGCCGCAATCCTTTCCCAAAGTTATCCGAAGCCGAATGTGGTACTTGACGGGAGCTCTATATTGCGATGCAATAAAGGGGTCTCGATTGACGGATAATGGCTAGTCGATAGAATCGACCCGAACGTTCCCATTCTCTGTCGGGTCTCGGTTGGCGGACGCGTCTGGTCCCGGGAAGAGGCGACCGATGCAGCGACTCAGGCGAAACCGCCTGAAGGTGCGGGGCCATAAAGGGCCCCAGCCGATCGAGCAAGGTCGGCCCGGCGAGTTCGGGGCCGAAGGTTCGTTGGAAGGCGGCGCACCAGGTGGCTGGCCGGCTTCCGATCCAAATGTAAGCTAGCGCCCGCTTTTGAATATGGGTGCTGGCACTCCAGGAGGCGTCTATGCGCAACTCCATTGGCAGCAGGGTCCGCCAGGGAATTGACTGGCTGGAAGCTGCAGCGGATCTGGCCGGAAACGGTCTGGGCATGTTACGGCGATTGTCCGAAGCCGTGGGCGCGCTCGTCGTCGTTTCGGCGGTGACGATCGCCACGATGCCGACGCTGCGCGACTCGACCGTTGGGTTCGTACGCGGCTGGTTTGTGCCGGAAGCGCAGGCCGCCCGCTTGCGCTCGCTGTCGCAGCCGGACACGGACGAAGCAGTTGCCGCGACGGCGCACGAGGCGTTGACGGGCACGGTGCGGTGGGTCCACTTGGAGCCGGCCGAAGCGTCGGTCGCGCAGTACTTGTCGCGGCGCTACCACGTTGCCGACGAGGCGGTGCGGCCGCTGGTTCTGGCGGCGCGAGAAGCCGGCCGCGAATCGCAGCTCGATCCTCTGTTGATCCTTGCCGTGATGGCGGTCGAGTCGAGCTTGAATCCGTTCGCCGAGAGTCCCGTCGGCGCCCAAGGTCTGATGCAGGTGATGACGAGCGTGCACTCGACTCGCTTCGAGCTCGACGGCGACCAGTTCACTGCGCTCGAACCGGTCGCCAACATTCGCGTCGGCTCAGCCATCCTGAGCGATTCGATCCGTCGTGGCGGCTCCGTCGAACGCGGCCTGCAGTTGTACGTGGGCGCGGGAAACCTGCAGGGAGATGGCGGTTACGCGGGGCGCGTGATGGCCGAAATGGCGCGCTTGAAGATGGCCGCCGCTGGCAACGTCACCGCTGCGCTTGCGAGCGGGGCCACCGGCGCGCGTGCCGACAGCCGCGCGGTGGGTAACGCGCAGTCCGCGCCGGCGAACGCGGTAGCGTCCTCTTCCTGATCCACAGTCCGGGCCGCAGCGGAAGCTAGCACCTAGCCTGACCGCACGAACCGAGCCAAGCGCCGGTTCGCCGGACCGCCTCTTGCAGATGCTGCATCGAGGTGGCGTAGGAAATCCGCACGTAGCGTTCTGACTCGAAGTCGCCAAAGTCTTTGCCCGGCACCAGGCACACGCCGGCCTCGTTCAATAGTCGGCGCGCGAATTGCGTGCTCCCTCCTCTGCGATCCGCCAGATCGTGCGCGACGCCGCCAATGTCGGCATAGATGTAAAAGGCGCCATCGGGTACGACCGGGATCCCGAATCCAAGCCCCCGCAGCGCCGGGACGAGGTAGTCGCGCCGCAGGCGCAACTCCTCACGCTGCTGCTCGCACACGGCGAGGCTCTCCGGCTCGAAACAAGCGAGCGCGGCGTGCTGCGCGATCGCCGGTGCGCACAGGTACAGGTTTTGCGAAAGTCTCTCCAGCGTGCCGATCCATTCGCGCGGCGCGACGATCCATCCCAACCGCCAGCCCGTCATCCCGAAGTACTTCGAGAAGCTGTTGATGACGGCGATGCGTGGATCGAGTGACAGCGCAGTGTTTGCCGCATGGTCGTAGGTCAGCCCCTGGTAGATCTCGTCGACCAGCACGAAGCCGCCGCGCGCGAACACGCGGTCGCACAGTGCGGCGAGATTGCCGGCGTTGATCGTCGTTCCGGTCGGATTCGAAGGTGAACCGATCAGCACACCGCGCGTGCGCGCCGACCACGCTGCCTCCACTGCCTCTGCGGTCAACTGGAAACGATCGTGCGGACCGCACGCGAGAAGCCGCCAGCGCGCGCCCAACGTCGAGGCGATGTGCCGATTGCATGGATAGGAAGGATCCGGCAGCAGCAGCTCATCGCCGGTGTCGAGCAGCGCCGACAGCAGCAGCACCAGCGCACCCGAAGCCCCTGCGGTTACGACGATGCGTTCGGGTTCGACGTCCACGCCGAAGCGTTGCTGGTAAAAAGCGCTGATCGCCCGCCGCAGCTCGAGCGTGCCGACCGCAGGCGTATAGCGCGAGCGTCCTTGCTGCAGCGCTGCCTGCGCAGCCCCCACGACCGCAGGCGGGGCGGTGAAGTCGGGCTCTCCGATGCTCAAGTGCATGATCGAGCGGCCGCTTCGCTCGAGCTGCTCGGCCTCTTTGACCAGCTCCATGACGAAAAACGGAGCGATGGATTCGCAGCGCTGCGCAAGCGCTGCTTGCTGTCTTAGAGCCTCAGCCACTTCCGACAGGCAATAGAAAGGCGACGAGCTGTAGTATCAGATCAGGCTGCTGAGTGTAAGCGCACGCTTTCGCATTTTACACGGGCAAAAAAAAGCCTGTCACCTGAGCGTACCCAAATTCGGTTGAGGAGGGAGGGAGGAGAGGCACCGAGTTGGGAATGTACGCGCTCAGGCCTTTGCGACAGGCTTAAGAGAGCTTGGAGGGAGTGTACTCTCACGCTATATGCAAAGTCAAGCGGCGCCCTGGACAAACCTGAAAAATGTGCATGAACAACATGTCTTGTCGCATTTATCTCCCATCGATACGGGGCGGGAACACCGCACTTGCTACCGAACCCGGGTTTCCAAGCGACCCCAAAGACAGCAGTCACCTTACCGCAACCCGGGGACCATACCGAGGCTGGCCGTTGTTGAGCAGATAATTCCCAGGAGGCGCGAAAAGGTTCTATGGAAGAGCGACAAAAAACCGATCTGAGCCGTGCTGCGCTGGACTATCACGAGTTTCCCAGGCCCGGGAAGATCGCGGTCACTGCCACCAAGCAACTGACCAACCAGCGTGACCTCGCGCTTGCGTATACCCCTGGTGTGGCTGCCGCCTGCGAGGCGATTGCAGAGAACCCGTCGCAAGCGGCGCGCTACACGGCGCGCGGCAACCTGGTAGCGGTCATCACCAATGGCACCGCTGTGCTCGGACTCGGCGCGATCGGCCCGCTCGCGGCCAAGCCGGTGATGGAAGGCAAGGCGGTCCTGTTCAAGAAGTTCGCAGGCATCGATGTGTTCGATCTCGAAGTTGCCGAGCGCGATCCCGATCGACTGATCGAGATCATCGCCTCGCTGGAACCGAGTTTCGGCGGAATCAACCTGGAGGACATCAAGGCGCCCGAGTGCTTCGTGATCGAGCGTCGCCTGCGCGAGCGCATGAAGATCCCCGTGTTTCACGATGATCAGCATGGCACCGCGATCATCGTGGGAGCGGCCGTGCTGAACGGACTGGAGGTCGTCGGCAAGGAGCTGACCGCCGTCAAGCTCGTGTGCAGCGGCGCGGGCGCTGCGGCGTTGGCCTGCCTCGATCTTCTGGTCGAACTGGGACTGCCGCGCGCGAACATCTTCGTGACCGACATCGAAGGCGTCGTGTACGAGGGGCGCACCGTTCTGATGGACGCCGAGAAGGCGCGCTACGCGCAACGCACCACCGCTCGCACCCTCTCCGACGTGATCGGCGGCGCCGACATCTTCTTGGGCTTGTCGGCGGGAGGCGTGCTGTCGCCGCAGCACGTCGCCAACATGGCACGGCGGCCGCTCGTGCTCGCGCTGGCGAATCCGACGCCCGAGATCCTGCCCGAGCAGGTGCGCTCGGTGCGCGACGACGCCGTCATTGCCACGGGCCGGTCGGACTACCCGAATCAAGTCAACAACGTGCTGTGCTTCCCGTTCATCTTCCGCGGCGCGCTCGATGTCGGGGCCACCTCGATCACACGCAAAATGGAGATCGCTGCCGTGCACGCGATCGCCCAACTCGCGCGCGAGGAGGGCAGCGACGTGGCAGCAAGCGCCTATGGCGCAATGCAACCGGCGTTCGGACCCGATTACCTGATTCCCCGCCCGTTTGATCCACGACTGATGCTGCGGATCGCGCCTGCAGTGGCCGAGGCCGCGATGGAAAGCGGAGTTGCCAGTCGTCCGCTCACCGACCGCAACGCGTACCGCGAGCAACTGCAGCAATTCGTGTACCACTCGGGCACGTTCATGAAGCCGATCTTCGCCGCCGCCAAGAAAGCCCGGGCAGCGGGCCGCGCGATGCGCGTCGTGTTCGCGGAAGGCGAGGAGGAGCGGGTGATGCGCGCGGCGCAGGTTGTGATCGACGAGGCTCTGGCATACCCGATCCTGGTCGGACGTACTGCGGTGATCGAACGGCGCCTGGAGCGCTTCGCGCTGCGGATGCGCCCCGGCGCCGACTTCGACATCGTCAATCCAGAGCACGACGAGCGCTACCGCGACTACTGGCAGACCTATCACCGGCTGGCGGCGCGGCGCGGCGTGAGCGAACACTATGCGCGCGTGGAGATGCGGCGCCGGCACACGCTGATCGCCTCGATGCTGGTGTACAAGGGAGAGGCCCACGGAATGATCTGCGGCACCTTCGGCACCGCCTCTCTGCACCTGCAATACATCGATCTCGTGCTCGGGCGTCGCCCCGGCGCCAACGTGTACGCGGCGATGAACATCCTGATCCTGCAGGATCGATTGATCGCGCTGGCCGACACCCATGTGAACCTGGATCCGACCGCTGAGGAGATTGCCGAAATCACGATGATGGCGGCCGAACAGCTGCAGCGACTCGGGATATCGCCGCGCGCCGCGCTGATCTCGCATTCGAACTTCGGCACCAGCGACGCGCCCAGCGCGGTCAAGATGCGTGAGGCGCTCGCACTGATCCGCGCCGGCGACGCCTGGTTTCCGGTCGACGGCGAGATGCACGCGGACTGTGCGGTCGACGCTACGATCCGCCAGTCCTTGATGCCGTTTTCGACGTTGGTCGGCGATGCCAACCTGCTGATCTGTCCCGGACTGGACGCCGCCAACATCGCGTACAACCTGCTCAAGACGATCTCGGGCAACAACGTCGCGATCGGTCCGATTTTGCTCGGGTGCGCACGACCGGCGCACGTGCTCACGCCGTCTTCGACCGTGCGCCGCATCGTCAATATGACCGCGCTGGTGGTGCTCGAGGCGCAGGCGGCCTATGCCGTCGGATCGACCTCCGCCGCGGCGAGCCCAGTCAACACCGGCACCTCCTCCTCCCCGGCTTCGGGAAAGGGGCAGGGCTAGGCCGGTCCGCGCTGCGATGCAAGATCGCGTGCACGACCGCGTGCGGCTGCGCACCTCGCCGGCCGCGCTGATCCTCACCGGCGGCGGCGCCCGCGCCGCTTATCAGGTTGGAGTGTTGAAAGCGGTGGCGGCGCTGCTGCGGGATGCGCGGCGCGGGCTCGACCCGAGCATCGCCCAGGGCCATAACCCGTTTCCCATCCTGGTGGGAACGTCGGCCGGGGCGATCAATGCGACCGCGCTCGCGTGCCGCGCCGACAACTTTCAAGAGGCGGTGGCCCAGATGGTGCACATCTGGGAAAACTTCGGTGCCGAGCAGGTGTACCGCTCGGACCTGATCGGCGTCGTGCGCACCGGGGCGCGCTGGATGACGCTGATGTCGATCGGCTGGATGGTGCGCCGCTCGATGCGGGTACGGCCGCGGTCGCTGCTCGACAACGCGCCGCTGCGCGAGCTGCTGACGCGGATGATCGAACTGGAACGCGTACAGCGCGGACTCGAACACGGCCACCTGCGGGCGCTCGCGCTTGGCGCCTCCAGCTACAGCTCCGGCCGGCATGTGACCTTCTACCAGGCGCTCAACGACTACGAGATCCCCAACAAGATGCAGCGCCGCTACGTGCACTGCGCGATTCAGTACGAGCATCTGCTGGCATCGAGCGCGATCCCGTTCATCTTTCCGGCGGTCGCACTCGACCTGGCGCAGGCAGGAGTGGGCGGCGTCGAGCAGTTCGGCGATGGCTCGATGCGGCAGTTGAGCCCGATCAGCCCCGCGATCCACCTGGGCGCGGAGCGCGTCCTGGTCGTCGGCGTCGGCCAGATCGGACACCCCGGCTTGCTGCCGGGTGTCGACGGCGCGGCCTATCCGACGCTGGCGCAGGTCGCCGGGCACGCGATGAACAGCATCTTCCTGGATTCGCTCGCTTCCGACATCGAACGGCTGGAAAAGATGAACCAGATCGCAACCTCGCTTTCGATACAGGAGCGCCGCGCAATCGGCCTGCGCCCGATCGAAACTCTCGTGATCTCGCCCAGCGAGCGGCTGGATGGGGTAGCAACGCATTACGTGGACGCGCTGCCCGCGCCGGTTCGCGCGCTGTTGCAGGTGCTCGGAACGCATCGCGGCGGCGGCGCCTCGCTCGCGAGCTATCTGTTGTTCGAGTCTGCGTATACGCGCGCGCTGATCGACCTCGGCTTCGGCGACACGATGGCGCGACGCGACGAGGTGATGGCCTTCCTCACCGAGAGACGTGAATCGAGCCCGAGCCAGTCTCCGCGCGTGGTCGTTTTGTAGCCAGGAGGCGGGAAGTGAATGATCCGGTGGAAACGCTGATTCTGGATCTGCTCGAGTGGATCGGCCCGCGCCCGCGCCCCTATCAAGAAGTCATAGAGGCATGGCGTACATCTTGTCCACGCTTGCCGGTCTGGGAGGAGGCCAACTCGCGGGGCTACCTGGAGCACCTGAAACCAGCCGGCGGAGTCGCTCAGGTGGGAGTGACCGACGCCGGACGCGCTCATTTGCGGGCGCATCGCTAAGAGTCAGAAGATCGCCTCGGACGCAAGTCCTGCGGCCGCAGCTTCCTTGCGCAGATCCGCCAGCGTGTCCTGCGGCAACTGCAGACCCTGTTCGAGGTTTCTGGCTTCATTGCGCGCTTCCAGCTCGCCCGGGTAGAACACCTCCTCGAACCCTTTTGCCAGTGGCACGGCTTTGACTTGCCGGATCAGCTGTTCCATCCGCTCGTGAAACTCGCTCAGCGGTTGAAACGCCTCGATATCGAGCGCGATCAGCAGGTGGCCGCTGCCGCTGCGCCGGTCGAACTGGTACGGGCCGTTGACGGCAGTCCCGAAGGCGCTGCCGGTGAGAACTCCGGACAGTACGTCCATCATCATTGCGATCGCGTATCCCTTGTGTTCGGCCATCGGCAAAATGATTCCGTCGATTGCCCGGTCGGGGTCCGTGGTCGCCTCTCCGGCGGCGTCGAGCGCCCAGCCCAGCGGAATCGGTATTCCCTTTTGCCGGGCCAGGTAGATCTTGCCGCGCGCCACCGCAGTGTTGGCAATATCGAGGACCATCGGCGCGTACTTGCCGGCGGGCGCCGCGATCGACCAGGGATTGGTGCCGACCGCCTTTTTTTTGCCGCCCCATGGCGGCATCGCTGCACTGGCGTTGGTCGACAGAAACGCAACGCAGCCCGCGCGGGCGCCCATGAGCGTGTAGTACATGGCCGTGCCGAAGTGGTTGGAATTTCGAAGTCCCACCACGCCCACGCCGTGCTTCTTTGCGCGATCGATCGCCTCGCGCGCCGCCAAGCTCGCGAGCACCTGTCCGATCCCGTCGTGTCCGTCGATCAGCGCGAGAGCGCCCGCGTCCACGACGGTTTCGGCTTGGGTGCGGGCCTGCATCACGCCCGAGCGGATTCGCGCTGCATACCACGACAGTCGCATGACGCCGTGCGACTGGTGCCCCCACAAATCCGCCTGCACCAGACTGTTTGCGAGGACGTTCGCGTCGTGCTGCGGCACTCCGATTGCCGAGTAAATGCGCGTGCCGAGCGACACCAGCCGCTCGGCTGCCACCAGCGGTGAATGGCTCATTGGCTCGTGAACGCGCTACTGGTCCCCGATCGAAATTTCCGTATGAGTCCGAGCGCTAGGATGATAGTCCCGCGCGATTGCAGATGAATGCCTTGCTGGTTCGCGTCGGCGCAGATCGATCCGCCGAAGGCGGGCGCTGGAACGGCGTGGTCGACGCCGGCACGGGCGCGTTCGTCTACGTGCCGATCCCGGAACGCCGCCCGGTTTACGCGGGCTACGAGCGGCGCTACATGGCGCTTGCGCAACCGCTGCAGCGATTCGGCCAGCGGCTTCCGCGGCACCTGGAGCGTCGGCGCATGCATCTGGATCCGGATTTTGAACAGCTCACGTACGGCGACGAGAGGCAGCGTGCGAAGCAATTGCGTTCAACGGTCGGGGCTGGCGACTGGATCGTCTTCTACGCCTCGCTCCTCGATGTGCATGGCAGCTCGAGGCTCGTGTATGCCCTGATCGGGCTGTTTGCGGTCGAGCAGATCGCATACGCCAGGGATCTTCCGACTGCGCAGCGCGACTGTAACGCCCACACGCGCCGCCGCCTCGCACCGGAAGCGGACGACATCGTGGTAATCGGCAAGCCGGGTGCATCGGGCCGACTGCGCCGTTGCCTTTCGATTGGCGAGTGGCGCAACGGTGCCTACCGGCTGCGCCAGGATCTGATCGAAGCCTGGGGCGGCCTGTCGGTCAACGACGGCTGGCTGCAGCGCAGCGCGCGCCTGCCGCGTTTCCTAGACCCAGAGCACTTCCGATCGTGGCTGGCTGCGCAGCGACCCGAACTGATCGCCCGCAACAACGAGTAGGTCAGCCTGATGCGTCAGTATCTTGCACAAAGAAAGCGATACTCAGATTGATGACGACCCTTGCTCCGTACGGACATTTGCCGTACACTCCGTTGCGAAATGACCGGATGGGATGCCTGATGATGGCAACCGAAAGCACCGAAGCCCATGGCAAGGGGCGAGTGGCGCGCCTGGAGGCCCGTGTGACAGGCGCTCAGAAGGCGCTGTTGCAGCGTGCCGCGACTCTCTCGGGTCGTACGCTAAGCGACTTCGTCGTGGCGAGCGCCGAGGAAGCAGCTTCCAAGGTGATCCAGGCCCACGAGACGATCAAGCTGACCCGCGAAGAGCAGATTACGTTCGTGACCGTCCTGCTGAATCCGCCGCCTCCAGGCGCGCGGCTGCGCAGGGCCGCCGCCAAGTATCGTCGGCGCATGGGGTCATGATTGGCCAATCCGGCGGCGCCGTATCGCATCGAGCCCCTCCGCAAGAGTCACGACCGCAGTGTGTTTGCCTGCGGCAATGAACCGCTGGATCGCTATCTGAAGCAGCAGGCGCGGCAGGACGCGGAAAAGCGCGTCGCGGCACCTTTTGTGCTGATCGAGCCGCCGGCGAACCGCTTCCTCGGCTACTACACTCTCTCGGCGTCCGCCGTCATGGCTGACGAGCTACCCGACACGCTCGCAAAGACGCTGCCGCGCTACCCGCAACTGCCGGTGATCTTGCTCGGCCGCTTGGCTGTCGACCAAAGTTGCAAGGGGCGAGGAATCGGGGAATTCCTTCTGATGGATGCCCTCTGTCGTAGCCTCCAGCCGGCCGCCGACATCGCCGCAATGGCCGTTGTCGTCGACGCCAAGGATGCGTCGGCTGTGAGCTTCTACCAGCATTTTGATTTCATGCTGCTGGCGCGCCAGCCAGGCCGCCTGTTTCTACCGATGAAGACGGTGGCCGAACTCTTCCCGGTATGACGCCGCCGCCAATCTCGGTCGCGCAATGTCGCAAACCGTTTGATCGCAAACATGGCGGCGAACGGAGCAAACCGACCCCCCATCGGCTGCGGACGACCCCATCCGGTCATCGGATTTCCCCCTTACCTGCCGGTCAAAACCGGGCGCAGCGGACATTCGCGGGCCAATTGGGTCGACATTCCCAAGAATGGTCCTTTTAGGGAGTGTCGGCGGCGCGCTGTGAGAGCTTCTTCAGCAAGATAGTTCCTGCCCAGATCATCCATATTGCCTGTCCAACTACCAGCGCTAACAGCTCGTGCACGCTGACCATCGACGGCCCGCCGACCGCCGTTGCGATCGCGGCGAGCGCAACGAACGCGCCGAGCCGGGCCAACCCTCTGTTGTTTTGAGTCCGCCACAACTCACTTGAATAGAGCAATATCGCCGCCGAGGCAAATACAAAGTAGACGCGCGTAAGCGCGCTTGCGATCATGACGCAGTACTGCATTAACAGCCTGAGGGTGCTCCGAGTCGCTTCATCCGCGACAAACCATCGATCACCAAGTTGCGGGACGACGAACCCGTCGATTGCCGGCGCGACAAGCCCCGCCCCGGTAGCAATGGTGATTGTGATGAACGCCACGGCTACAGTTGGTCTCTCCGCTCCGAGGAAACGGGAAAATCCGGCGAAGCCGACCACGGTTAACCAGAGTCCAGCAATGCCTGCGCTGTGCGCAAAACGATCGACGAGAGCGACATGCTCAAAGGATTCGCGAGACTCAAAGAGCTTGGCGCCTGTGGGGTGGGTGGCACCCACAGTCAGCAGTAATACAGCGCCGACGATCAGCGCGTATCCATAGAGACGATTCGACTGCATACCGGCCCCCGTGCAAAGAGATCGAAGATATGCCACGCTTGGACGCGGCACTATCAGCCAGCACCAAGATTCCGGACAATCAGGGGGCATTTGTGCCGAATTACCTTCCCATCCCTGGACCTTCCGATGATGCCCGCTCTCTGCGTACCCGAGATGCAGTCGGCAGCGCATTGATTTCGCTCATGCTCGGGCGCGCGTACGACGAGGTCAGCATCCAAGACATCTGTGATCGAGCTGACATTGGCCGCTCGACGTTTTATGCGCACTTCAGGGATAAGGACGACATCTTCATCCGCCACACAGTGGCGTTTGCCAGAGCACTAGGACGGGAGCTGTGTTGGGACACAGATCGATGTTATAGCTTCCCGGTGCGCCAGCTCCTCGAGCACGTGCGTGAAATGCGAGGCCTGTTCGACTCACTATCGAAGGCGTGTAGGAGCGAGTTCATCATGACCGTCATTCAAAACAACTTCGCTGAAGTGTTTGAAGAGCGCGTTGGTGAGTTGCGCGCCGGTGCCGCAGGTTCGATTCCAGCTGCCATCCTCGCTCAGCACCTTGCCAGTACCCTGATGACGCTACTCAGATGGTGGATGACCCATCACGAACCGCTCGATAGTCTGGAGATGGAGAAGCAGTGGACGCACCTGGTGGCCGGGCTACGCTGAGCACTAGATACCGTGAACTTGGGGAGGTCCGCCGTAAACGGGAAAGTTTCGCCATTTGTTGTTCGGAAGCGGCCGTTCCTACGGCCGCTCTGGCAGAAATTCTGATGGCGGGCTCGACCGGCCGCACCTGGCCGTCAGGCGACGGTAACGGTCGGCTGCTCAATCGCTTGGGGTCGCGGCAAGTTTTGCAGAGGCCTCCCCGTGAGGTCGCAGATTGAGACCTCAAACCGCAGGCGATACAAGGGCTGTTTCGCTACTCGGGCTTTCCCTGCCGAATTCCCCGTTCAGCGCAAGCCAGACAGCCGCCCCGGCGAGTCCTGCGGTTTCCGTGCGCAGGATGCGCGGTCCCAGCGAGACGCCGACGTAGCCTGCCTGCCGTGCCAGTTGCAGCTCGGAGGGTTCGAAACCGCCTTCCGGACCGACCGCAAGCGCCGCGCGGTGCGGCGCGCACGGCGCCTGCGCAAAGCTCTGTGTGGCGCCCGGCTCCATCAGCCAGCGGAGATCCGCTTCGCCCGCCAGCGCCAGCGCATCGGCCAGCGAAGCGGCGACGTCGATGATCGGCACGCGGTTGCGACCGCACTGACAGCACGCGGCGATCGCCAGCTCGCGCCAGCGCCGCAGCCGGCGCGCGCCGCGCGCCTCGTCGAGCTCTACCGTGCTACGCACGGTCGCGGTCAGGATCACGCGAGCCACGCCGATCTCGACCGCCTTCTGGACCACCCAGTCGAGCTTGTCGGAGGCGGCGAGTGCCTGGATCAGCGTCAGCTGCACCAAGGCTTCGCGTTCCACCGGATCGAATTCAAGCACTTCGGCGAACGCGGCGTCTGCCAACGCACCGCCTTTTCCCGCTTCCTTGGCTGTCTCGATTCGCGCCCGATATTCCCCGCCGTGGCCGTCGAACAGCACGATTGCATCGCCGGTGCGCAGCCGCAGGACCCTGCATGCGTGGTGCGCCGTTGCGGCGGGCAACGCGATTCGCGCCGGCGCCTTCAGGGGCTCCTCGACGAAAAACCTCGGCGCCGGCACCAGTCGCCTGCAGCGGTCAATTCGCCGGGGAAGGGCGTGCGCCTGACCGTTACAGGCCGCGAATCTCTGTCAGGCGGCCAGGCGCGCCGCCCGCGATCCGCCCGCGGCCGCTTGCGCGGAGCCGGAGCCGGAGCCGCAGCCGGTAAGGTCGCGCACGAAGTTCGGCAGCACGAACAGTGCCTCGTGCAGCTCGGGGTTGTAGTAGCGAAGGTCCGCGATGCGGCGTTCGCGCATTCGCGCAGCGATCGACCGGGTGGCGACGGCGCGCGGATTGACCGTGTCGCTGGCCACTGCCAGACACCACAGCGAACCGTACAGCGGGATGTACAGCGCGAGCGGATGCACCTGCGCAAACACGTGCCGAAGCGCATCGGCGTTCTTGCGAACGGTCGACTGCTGGAACACCGGCGAGCCCAGATGCAGCGTCAGCATTCCTCCCGGGTTCAAAATGCCTGCGCACATCCGGAAAAACTGCTCCGAGTACAGGTGGAATGCGGGCGTGTCGGGATCGGTGAGATCGAGCACGATCAGATCGAAGCGCTCCTTCGTCGACCGGACGAAATCGAAGCCGTCGCCGATCTGCACCGCCAGGCGCGGATCGTCGAATGCGCCCCGATGGATCGCGCCGAGGTACCGTTTCGAAATATCGATCACCGCCTCGTCCAGCTCGGCCATGACGACGCGTTGCACCGACGGATGCTTGAAGATCTCCTCGCACGATCCGCCATCGCCGCCGCCGATCACCAGCACCGACTGCGGATTCGGATGCGCCAGCATCGCCGGGTGCGTCATGCACTCGTGGTAGAAGAACTCCTCGCCCTCGGATGTCATCAGCCGCCCGTCGAGTCGGAACAGCCGCCCGAACTGCTGCGTGTCGTAGACCTCGATGCGCTGATACGGCGACTGCAGCGTCTGCAGCCTCTCGCGTGCGGTGAACCCGTAGCCGGCATCGGCGTTGAGCCAGTCGAAAATCAGCGAGTCGGCTGCCGCGCTTGCTGTGCCCTGGCTGGCGCCCCCGGCCGGGACCGACGCCGCCAGGTCGCCGCGCGAAATACGGTTCACGCTCTGGCTGCGCGGCCGGAACGCCACCAGCAGCGTGTCGAACAGCTGCTGTGCCTTGGCGCAGTTGTCGCCGGTGAAATTGCACACGTACACGTCCAGCGTGACACCCTGGCGCTCCGGCCAGGTGTGCACCGCCAGATGCGATTCGGCCAGGAGCAGTGCGCCGGTAATGCCGGCCGGCTCACCCTGATGGTCGCGAAAGACGTGGAATTTTTCGTCCACCACGGTCAGGCCCGCATCGACGGTGGCCTGGCGGCAAAGCGTCGCCAGCGTCGGTAGGTCGGTCAGGAACGCGGCAGAGCAGCCGCAATCGAAAAGGTCACCGGTCAGGTGTAAGCCTTGCATCTTCATCCCCCTTGCAGGTCCGCCCAATCGACCTGAATCACGGTTATGACACCGCAACCCACCGGTTCGGGACCCGCTCGCTGGTGCGCGGCGCCGGGTCTGTGCAGCGCTTTCGTCGCTGCGTCGATTGGCTCTGGCGGGGGAGAAGCGCCCGCGCCGCATTTCGCCGCGCGAGCTGCCCGTTGCTTCCGTGCTGTCCGAACCGAAACTTCGGGCGCAATCGTAGAACAAAACGCGCGCGAATGAAAGGCTCCGCTCGCTAGAATTCGGGTTCGACGTTCCGACTTTCGCCTTACCGCCTCGGACCCAACGCAATGACCGCACCCCTGCCGCCAGTCGCTCTCGAACGCGACATGTGCAACGCCCTTCGCGCGCTCGCGATGGATGCGGTTCAGAAGGCCAACAGCGGCCATCCTGGGATGCCGATGGGGATGGCGGAGATCGCGTACGCGCTGTGGACGCGGCACCTGCGCCACAACCCGTCCGATCCGAAATGGCCCGACCGGGACCGGTTCGTTCTGTCGAACGGCCACGGATCGATGCTTCAGTACGCGCTGCTGCATCTGACCGGTTACGACCTGCCGATCGAGGAGCTCGCCAACTTTCGCCAATTGCACAGCCGCACCCCGGGGCATCCCGAGTTGGGCGTGACGCCGGGGGTGGAAACCACCACAGGGCCGTTGGGGCAGGGGCTCGCCAACGCGGTCGGTATGGCGCTGGCCGAGAAAATTCTGGCAGCGGAGTTCAACCGCCCCGGCTTTCCCATCGTCGACCACCACACCTACGTCTTCGTCGGCGACGGCTGCTTAATGGAAGGGATCTCGCACGAAGCGGCATCGCTCGCGGGAACCTGGAAGCTCAACAAACTGATCACCGTTTACGACGACAACGGCATCTCGATCGACGGCCAGGTGCGCCATTGGTTTGCCGACGATACGGCCGCCCGCTTCCGCGCATACCAATGGAACGTCATCGGACCGGTCGACGGCCACGACACCGTGGCCGTGCACCGGGCCATTGACGAGGCCAAACGCTCCGAACGCCCCAGTTTGATCATTGCGCGCACGGTGATCGGCAAAGGCTCGCCGAACCGCGCCGGCAGCGAGAAAGCGCATGGCGAGGCGCTCGGCGAGGCCGAAGTGACGGTGACGCGCGAGGCGATCGGTTGGCATCATGGCGCGTTCGTCGTCCCCGCCGAAGTCCGACGAGCCTGGGATGCGCGGGCCATCGGCGCCGAGCGCGAGCGCCAGTGGCGTGAACGGCTCGAGCAGTACGCGTCCAAGCATCCGCGCGAGGCGGCCGAATTCCGGCGCCGCTGCGCTGGCGATCTTCCGCCGGAGCTTGCCCGGATCGTCCACGACGCGGTAATGGCCGCGCAGGGCAAGCGCGAGTCCGTCGCGACGCGCAAGGCTTCGCAGCTTGCGCTGGAAACGCTGGCTGAAGCGGTTCCGGAGCTGATCGGCGGTTCGGCCGATCTGACCGCCAGCAACCTGACGCGCTGGAGCAAGGCGCAGGCCTTGCGCACCGACACCGAGTTCGTGCGCGGGCGCCACATCAACTACGGCGTGCGCGAATTCGGCATGAGCGCGATCGCCAACGGCATCGCGCTGCACGGCAGTCTGATTCCGTTCTCGGGAACGTTCCTGACGTTCTCCGACTATTCGCGCAATGCGCTGCGAATGGCGGCGCTGATGAAAATTCGCTCGATCTTCGTGTTCACGCACGATTCGATCGGTCTGGGCGAGGACGGACCGACGCACCAGGCGGTCGAACACACGGCCAGCCTGCGCCTGATCCCCAACATGGAGGTCTGGCGGCCATGCGACACGGTCGAGACGCTGATCGCCTGGGATGCCGCGATCGGGCGGAGCGAGGGTCCCAGCAGTTTGCTGCTGTCGCGCCAGTCCGTGCCGTTTCTGCGTTCTACGAGCGCAACCAACGACGAGGCAGCGATTCGCCGCGGCGGTTACGTTTTCAGCGAGGCGGCCGGCGGCGCGCAACGAGCGCAGGTTGTGGTCATCGCCACCGGCTCGGAGATTGCGATCGCGATGCAGGCGCAGCAGCTGCTCGCCGAGCGCGGAATCGCCGCGCGCGTCGTCTCGATGCCTTCGACCACGGTGTTCGACCGTCAGAGCCAGGAATGGAAGTCGAGCGTTCTGCCGGAAGGCGTTCCACGCCTGGCGATCGAGGCGGGAGTGACCGACTTCTGGTGGAAATACGTGAGAGCGGAAGGGGCCGTGCTCGGCGTGGATCGCTTCGGCGAGTCCGCGCCCGGGGCCGCGGTGTACGAGCATCTGGGGCTGACGGCCGCGAACGCCGCGGACATCGCGGCGACGCTCGCTCGCCGTCGGCATGGAACGCAGAAACACGGGCGAGTGCCTGGAGAGAGGGAATGACGATTCGTGTCGGCATCAACGGCTACGGCCGCATCGGCCGCAACGTGCTGCGCGCCCACTACGAAGGGGGCAAGAAGCACGACATCCAGATCGTGGCGATCAACGACCTGGGAGACGCGAACATCAACGCCCACCTTACGCGGCACGACACCGTGCACGGCCGCTTCCGAGGAACGCTCGCCGTCGATGGCGATTCGTTGGTCGTGAACGGCGACCGGATCCGCGTCCTTTCGGTGCGCGACCCGGCGCAACTGCCCTGGTCCGCGCTGGGCGTGGATGTGGTGCACGAGTGCACCGGGCTTTTTACCAGCAAAGAGAAGGCCGGCGCGCATCTGAAAGCGGGTGCGAAGAAGGTGATCATCTCGGCCCCCGGCGGCAAGGACGTCGATGCGACGATCGTGATGGGCGTCAACGAGGCCTCGCTGCGCGCGCACCATACGGTGATCTCGAACGCTTCGTGCACGACCAACTGCCTTGCGACGCTGGTGCAGCCGCTGCACCAGGCGATTGGAGTGCTGAACGGCTTGATGACGACGATCCATTCGTACACGAACGACCAAGTGCTGACCGACGTGTACCACGAGGACCTGCGTCGGGCGCGCTCGGCCACCCAATCGATGATCCCGACCAAGACCGGCGCAGCGGCCGCCGTCGGGCTTGTGATGCCGGAATTGGCGGGGCGCTTGGACGGCTACGCGATCCGAGTGCCGACGATCAACGTGTCGATCGTCGACCTGTCGTTCATCGCCGCACGCGACACCTCGGTGCGGGAGGTCAACGACCTGATGCGAGCGGCTGCGGAGGGTCCGCTGCGCGGCATCCTGGCGTACACCGACGAGCCGCTGGTATCGGTCGACTTCAACCACGACCCCCATTCTTCGGTGTTCGATGCAACATTGACCAAGGTGTCGGGGCGCTTGGTGAAAGTCAGCAGCTGGTACGACAACGAATGGGGATTTTCGAGCCGCATGCTCGATGTCACGGTCGCGCTGGTGAAGGCCGGCGAGCGCTGATGCTGGATTTCGGAATCGTTCGACGCGGGATATTCAAAAGCAAGAGGCCGCCGGAAGGCGGCCCCCGCGGCAGCCGAGCTGGGCTGCCCTTGCTGCGGCATCGCGGCCCGAAGGTCGCATCGCCGTGTACGTCTGCAGGCCTCCCGGCCTTCAGAGTGCGTTTTCAATGCACCATCAGACGTCTTGCGGTTTCCAAGCTGGCAGCGGACGCGTACGACACACGCCTTTTTACCGACCACTTCCGAACCGGCGTCATTGTTTGCGCCAGAAGGTGGGCGTGCGTAGCTGGTAGAGCTGCGTTGGGCGTGCAGCGCCGGTTTCGCCTGGCTTGGCCTGTTTCCTCCTTTGCGGTTGCTGAATCTGGTATTGGTTTACGCCCAACCTCTCGCCTTTGTCAAGCCCTGCGATGATTCTGACGCTCGACGAACTGTCTCGGCGTGGCGCGCTGCGCGGCAAGCGGGTGTTCATCCGTTCGGACTTGAACGTGCCGTGCGACGATGCCGGTGCAATTACGGACGACACGCGAATCCGCGCTTCGCTGCCCGCGATCCGGATGGCGTTGGATGCGGGCGCCGCAGTGATGGTGACGTCGCACCTCGGGCGTCCGGTAGAGGGAGAGCCCAAGCCGAGGGATTCGCTGGCCCCAGTTGCTGCCCGGATGGCGCAACTGCTTGGGCGGGCGGTTCCGCTGGCGCGCGACTGGGTCGACGGCGTGACCATTTTCCCGGGCGAGTTGAAGCTGCTGGAGAATTGCCGCATCAACCGCGGCGAGCGGCAGGACAGCGAAGAGTTGTCGCGGCGGCTGGCGTCGCTGTGCGACGTGTACGTCAACGATGCTTTCGGCACCGCGCACCGCGCCGAAGCGACCACTCACGGCATCGCGCGTTTTGCTGCATTGGCGTGTGCCGGGCCGCTTTTGGCGGCGGAGCTGGAGGCGCTGGGCCGGGCCTTCGAGCATCCCAAACGCCCGCTTGTTGCGATCATCGGTGGCGCCAAGGTCTCGACCAAGCTGGGGTTGTTGGGCAACCTCGCGCGCAAGGTCGATCGGCTGATCGTCGGCGGCGGGATCGCCAACACGTTTTTGCTCGCCGAAGGCTTCCGCGTCGGCAAATCGCTGGCGGAACCGGATTTGGTGCATGAGTGCACCAAGGTCTTGCGCACGCTCGCCGACAAGGGCGCCACCTTGCCGCTGCCGTTGGACGTGGTCACGGCGACCGAGGCCTCTGCCAAAGCTTTCGCCACCTTGAGGCGCGCCGACGATGTCCGTCCGGACGAGATGATCCTGGATGTGGGGCCGGCGACCTCGCGTGCGCTGGAGCACGTCATCGACGAAGGCGCCACGATCATTTGGAACGGCCCGCTGGGAATGTACGAATTCGACGCCTTCGCGCAGGGCACGCATCAGCTCGCGCTGGCGGTGGCGAGTGCCACGGCACGCGGCGCCTACTCGATTGCCGGCGGGGGCGAGACGCTGGCCGCGATCGAGAAATTCGGCGTCGCCCCGAGCATCAGCTACATGTCGACAGGCGGCGGCGCTTTCCTCGAGTTCCTCGAGGGCCGTCCGTTGCCGGCCGTCGCCGTGCTGCAGGAACGGGCGCGCGCGGGTCAATCTAAAATTGGATAGCGGTCAACACCGTTAGTGATTGCGCGGCAGAGCAGGGAGAACGAAATGGCACTGGTATCGATGCGACAGCTTCTGGATCACGCCGCCGAAAACGGCTACGGCGTGCCGGCGTTCAACGTGAACAACCTGGAACAGGTTCAAGCCATTATGGAAGCCGCTGCCGAGCTCGAATCGCCGGTGATCATGCAGGCCTCGGCAGGCGCTCGCAAATACGCGGGAGAGAAATTCCTGAAGCACCTGATCGACGCCGCGGTGGAGTCCTATCCGCAGATTCCAGTGGCGATGCACCAGGACCATGGCCAGTCGCCCGGTGTGTGCGAGTCGGCGATCCGGCTGGGATTTTCGTCGGTCATGATGGACGGCTCTTTGAAAGAAGACGGCAAGACCGTCGCCGATTACGACTACAACTGGCAGGTCACCCGCAAAGTGGTCGACCTGGCGCACGGCCTCGGCGTGAGCGTCGAGGGCGAGCTCGGCTGCCTCGGCTCGCTGGAAACGATGCGAGGCGACAAGGAAGACGGCCACGGCGCAGAAAGCAAGATGACGCGCGAGATGCTGCTGACCGATCCGGACCAGGCAGCCGATTTCGTCCGTCGCACGCAGCTCGATGCGCTGGCGATCGCGATCGGCACTTCGCACGGCGCCTACAAGTTCACGCGCAAACCCACCGGCGACATCCTGGCGATCGACCGCATCAAGCAGATCCACCGCCGCATCCCGAACACGCACCTGGTGATGCACGGCTCCTCCAGCGTTCCGCAGGACCTGCTCGAGCAGATCCGCCGCCATGGCGGCCAGATGAAGGAGACGTACGGCGTGCCTGTCGAAGAGATCCAGGAGGCGATCCGCCACGGTGTGCGCAAGGTCAACATCGACACGGACATCCGACTGGCGATGACGGCGGCGGTGCGCCAGTTCCTTGCGGAGAACCCTTCGAAGTTCGATCCCCGCGAGTTTCTGAAACCTGCGCGCGAGGCGGCGAAGCTGGTGTGCCGGCAGCGCTACCAGCAGTTCGGGTGCGCCGGGCAGGCTTCGCGGATCCAGCCGCTGGCGCTGGATAAGATGGCGCAGCGATACCGGTCTGGCGAGCTCACTCAGCAGATCCACTAACACGTTGTGGAGAAGCGTCACGAGCAGGGTCGAGTTGCGACCGAGGAGCGGAACTGTATGGAGGAATACAGTGAGCACCGGAGGTCGCAAATCGACCCGCACAGTAGCTTCTCGATGCTGCAATCGAGCCTGAGCTCACTACCGCTTGTCTACCGCGGCAAGGTGCGCGACACCTACGCGGTCGGATCCGACCGGCTGTTGATCGTCACCACCGATCGCCTCTCGGCTTTCGACGTTGTGATGATGGAGCCGATCCCGGGCAAGGGCCACGTGCTGAACGCGCTTTCGAACTTCTGGTTCGCGCGGCTTGCGCACGTGATCCCGAACCATCTGACCGGAGTCGAGCCACAGTCCGTCGTGTCGGCGGACGACGTGCCACAGGTTGCAGGGCGCGCGGTCGTGGCGATGCGATTGCAACCGCTGCCGATCGAGGCGGTGGTGCGCGGCTACCTGATCGGCTCGGGATGGACCGATTACCAGGCGAGCGGCCGTGTGTGTGGGATCGCGCTGCCGCCAGCGCTGCAGCAGGCTGCGCGCCTGCCCGAGCCGATCTTTACGCCGGCGACGAAGGCGCAGTTAGGCGAACACGACCAGAATATCGCGTTCGAGCAGGCGTGCGAGATGCTCGGAGCCGATCTCGCACACAAGGTGCGCGCTGCCGCGCTGGCGCTGTACAAAGAGGCGTTTGCATACGCGCAGGGACGCGGCATCCTGATCGCCGACACCAAGTTCGAGTTCGGGTTGGACTCGTCGGGCAACTTGCGTCTGATGGACGAGGTCTTGACGCCCGATTCCTCACGCTTCTGGCCCGCCGACCGCTATCGCCCCGGTGAATCGCCGCCGAGCTTCGACAAGCAGTTCGTTCGCGACTGGCTGCAGGCGCAATCGTGGAACAAGTCCCCCCCGCCGCCACGACTGCCGCCGCACATCGTCGAACAGACCGCGCTCCGCTATCGAGAGGCGCTGGAGCGGCTGACTGATACGATGCGCCTTTGATTGCGGCTGTCCCCGGGAGCCTGGGCGGCCGCCGAAGACGATGGGTGCCTCTCGCGCACAGCCGGTCATCGGCGTTCTGATGGGATCGGACTCCGACTGGGAGACCATGCAGCACGCCTGCGAGCTGCTAAAGGAGTTCGGCATCGCGTTTGAGGCGCGCGTGATCTCGGCGCACCGCACCCCGGACGAGATGTTTGCGTATGCCGAGTCGGCGCGCGAAAGAGGGATCCGGATGATCATCGCCGGCGCAGGCGGCGCGGCCCATCTCCCCGGAATGCTCGCCTCCAAGTCGGTGTTGCCGGTGCTCGGCGTGCCGGTTCCGTCCAAATACTTGCGCGGCGAGGACAGTCTGCTGTCGATCGTTCAGATGCCCAAAGGGGTGCCCGTGGCGACCTTCGCGATCGGCGAAGGCGGCGCGGCAAACGCGGCGCTGTTCGCCGTATCGGTGCTCGCCGGCTCGGATGCCGCGCTGGCCCGGCAGCTCGCGCAGTATCGGGCCACCCAGAGCGAGAAGGCGCGCAATCTGACGCTGCCGCTGTGACTTTGACTTCGTCCGGACAGATCCTGCCGGGTCAATGGCTCGGCGTGCTGGGCGGAGGACAGCTGGGCCGGATGTTCTGCATGGCGGCGCAGTCGCTCGGCTATCGGGTGTGCGTCCTCGACCCGGCCGACACTGGGCCAGCGGCCTCGGTGGCCGACCGCCACCTACGCGCCGACTATACGGACGACGGCGCATTGGCGCAGCTTGCAGCGTTGTGCCGAGCGGTAACGACCGAATTCGAAAACGTTCCAGCCGTCAGCCTGGAGCGTCTGGCGCGCGATTGCGCGGTCAGTCCGGATGCTGCTGCCGCGGCAGTGGCGCAGGACCGGCGGCGCGAGAAGCGCTTTGCGCAGGAGTGCGGGCTGGCGGTGGCGCCGTATCAGGTGCTCGAGGAAGCGGCGGACCTCGCTCGCGTGGACCCCGCGCTGCTGCCAGGCGTGATCAAGTCGGCGCAACTGGGTTACGACGGCAAAGGGCAGGTGCGGGTCGATCGTCCCGAAGCGGTGCGCGAGGCGTGGGAACGCCTGGGTCGAGTCGCCTGCGTATTAGAGAGGTGGCTGCCGCTCCAATGCGAGGTGTCGGCGGTCGTTTGCCGCGGTCGCGACGGGCGCTCAGTCGCGTTCCCGGTCGCCGAGAACCAGCATCGCGGCGGCATCCTGGCCGCTTCGATCGTGCCGGCCCGGATAACAACGGCACTTGCAAACCGTACTCGCGACGCCGCCGTCCGTATCGCAGAACGCCTCGGCTATGTCGGCGTGTTGTGCGTCGAATTTTTCGTACTGCCCGACGGCGGGCTGCTGGTCAACGAAATGGCGCCTCGCCCGCACAACAGCGGGCACTACACGATCGATGCCTGCGTGACGAGCCAGTTCGACCAGCAGGCCCGTATCCTGGCCGAGCTGTCTCTGGGAGACACGCGACAACTTGCACCGGCGGTGATGCTCAATCTGCTGGGCGACCTCTGGTTTGAGCAGGGGCGTCCGCGCCAGCCGCGTCTGGACGCGGTGGCGGCGATCGGCGGCGCCTGCCTGCACTTGTACGGCAAATTCGAAGCTCGGCCCGGTCGCAAGATGGGCCACGTGACGATCCTGGGAACGACGCTGGACGATGCTCTGGCGCGCGCCAACGAAGCGTGCGCCGCTCTCGGGCTGGAGCCGGTGCGGTGAGCAGCGCGCCGCCCGACGGCCAGATCGTCGCGCACGCGGCGCGGCTGCTGCGTGCCGGCAAGCTGGTCGCCTTTCCAACCGAGACCGTCTACGGACTCGGCGCCGACGCCGACAACGTCGAGGCGGTGGGGGCCATTTTTGCGGCGAAGGGACGACCGAGCGAGCACCCTGTCATCGTGCACGTGAGGAACATTGCAGCGGCGCAGGCCTGGGCGGGCGCGTTTGCTCCACAGGCGCGCGCGCTGGCCGAGAGTTTCTGGCCCGGTCCGCTCACGCTGGTGGTGTCTCGCGCGCCGCGCGCGCACGATGCCGTTACAGGTGGACAGTCATCGGTCGGACTTCGGTGCCCCTCGCATCCGTGGGCGCGCGCATTGCTCGACGAGCTGTGTCGACAGACGGGGGATCTTGCTCGCGCGATCGCAGCGCCGAGCGCGAACCGCTTCGGGCGCATCAGTCCGACCCGCGCCGAACATGTGCGGGCCGACCTCGGAGAAAAGCCCGACGGCGCGGTCGACCTGATCGTCGACGGCGGTCCCTGCACGCTGGGGATCGAATCGGCGATCGTCGACTGTACCGGCCCGGTTCCGCGTCTGCTGCGGCCGGGATCGATCGAGCGCGATCGAATCGAAACGGCCCTCGGCCGACCGCTTGAGGTGCCGTCTCTCGAAGACGGCGACGTTCCACGCGCTCCCGGCCGAGCCACGCGGCACTACTCACCGCGGCGGCCGCTCGAGTTTGTAAATGGCGCGCACCTGCCTGCGCGCGTGCGCGAGCTCGGGGCGAAGCGGGTTGCCGTGCTCGCGTCGATACCGAGGCTGGCGGAGGTGCAATGGTGGTGGGTTGCACCGGAGTCGCCGCACGAGTTCGCTCGCCAGCTGTACGACCTGTTGCATCAGATGGACGCCAGCGGCGCCGACCGCTTGCTGGTGCAAAGACCACCCGCCGGCCCTGCCTGGGCCGCGCTGAACGACCGTCTTGAGCGCGCCGCGCAACCGCCGCAGGACAGGTTCGGCGACGCCGACTGAATACCTGTCCAGTTCCGGACGAAGGCGTCAATTCGGAAGAATGCTGGCAGGCCGTTTAGGGTAAAAACCGTACACTTGGCTGTTGCAGCGTGGAATCCGGTTCGAACGGTGAAATCGAGGTCGGATCGACCCGCTGTTTTCGTTTTTGGAGCGGTAGTTGCGGGGAAACGACCGGGAAGCAGCGGTGGACTTGATCCTGAAAGTCGTCGAAGGGCCGGCCGACGCCGAGTGGCAGGGGCTGGAGGCCCGGTTTGACCCCACAGGCGGGTTGATCGGACGCGCCGAAACTGCCCGGCTTTCGTTGCCGGATCCCAGTCGCACGGTGTCGCGCTTTCATGCGCAGATCACTTGCAGCGGTGACACGTACTTTCTGGAGGAAATGGGCAGTCGCAACGCGGCGCTCGTCAACGGCAAGGCCGTGACGGCCGGCGGCAAGGAGCCGCTGCGCGCAGGCGACCGCGTCAAAATTGGGCGTTTCACGCTGGCAGTCGATTTCGGCGAGCCCGAATTCGCAGCCGCTGAGGTGGGTGACCGCTACGGTCTGGAGGCAGCGGTCGGGCTGGAAGACGATTCGACGCGGATCGTCACTCGCGAGGAACTGGGTCGCCAGTTTCCGGCGTCGGACCTCGACCTGTGGGAAGCTTTCCAAGAGGGAGCCGGGATCGATTTGAATGCTCAGGCCGCGGCAGGGCCCGAATTCATGAAGATGGTCGGTCAGCTCCTGCGTGCGCTGCTCGGAGGGGTTCACCTATTGAGCACCCAGCGCATGCGCTTGCGCGATGAGCCTGCGGACCGCAAGGGGCAGTCGCGCCAGATCGATCCGGTTCGCGCCGCCGCCGAGGAGACGCGCCTTCTGAAGGCTCTGATCACTCCGGGCGCAATCGGAACCGACACGCCGCAGACCCGCGTGCGTGAAATGGTCGACGACTTGGCCGCCCGTATCGCGGCAATGCGCACCGCGGTCGATGCTACGGTCGAGCAGGCCGAAGCTAGGCTGTCGCCGGCGGCGGTCGAGGCGAAGCTGGAGCGCTCGCTGCTGGTCGACGAATTCGTGCCGATGCGCCGGAAGGCAAAGCTGTGGGATCTGTACCGTCGCATGCATCGCGCGGCGGGCGGCTCGTCGAACGCGGACAAGGACAATGGCGATTCACCCAGCGGAAGCGACGCCGTGGTGCGCCGAATTTTCAATCAGACGTTCACACGCGCCTACGAGCAGGAAGCTGCGCGCTTGCGCAAGAGCCGGTCGTAGCTCTTGGTTTCCCGGCGTGCGCTTCAGCCGCGCATGAAATCGTTGATCTTCTCGCGCAGGTCGTCCGGAATGGCGACGGCCTTATCGCTTTGTTGATCGACGCACACGCTGACGCGGTTCATCCGAACTCGCTGATCGCCGTTTTTGTCCAAGCCCATCGTCAGCCGTAGCGAAGTGCGGCCGATGTGTGTCGCAGTCAGCCAGAAATCGACTGTTTCGCCCATCCGCGTCGGCTTGCTGAACGTCGTCTCCAGCCGCACGGTCGGCAGCGACAGGTGCCGCTCCATCAGGAACGCATCGAACGGCACCTCCAATGCTTCGTAGAACCAATCTTCGACGAGTGCATTGAAGATGTAGTAGTAGTTGGGAAGAAAAACGAATCCGGTCGGATCGCAGTGCGACAGTCGGATCAGGTAAGGTTTGATGAACGTCATTGCGCCGCCCGCCCCAGCAAAGCTGGCATCCGGAGGATGATGACAGCCCCCGAGCGGGCGCTTGCCGCCGAGGAGCACGCCTTTTTGGGCTGATTTCGCCGACAATCGGGCTTGAATCGCGGCCGAATCGGGCCGAAATGGGCTTGCGAAACGGACCGCGCGTCCCAATATGGCGGCTTGTAAGTGGCGCGCGTGGTCTCGAACAATCCACTCCGAGGAGGGTGACGATGCGTGGTTGGCGCCTGATGCTGGCGGCGGCGGTGACCGTTGTGCTGGCCGGTTGCGGTTACAACGAAATCCAGAGTCGGGACGAGGCCGTCAAGGCCGCCTGGTCGGAGGTGCTGTCGCAATATCAGCGCCGCGCGGATCTGGTCCCGAACCTGGTGAACACGGTCAAAGGCGAGGCGAATTTTGAGCAGGGAACTCTGACTCGCGTGATCGAGGCGCGTGCCAAGGCCACATCGATCCAGGTGACGCCGGAGTTGGCCAACGACCCGGCGGCGCTGCAGAAATTCCAACAGGCCCAGGGCGAGCTTTCTTCGGCACTCTCACGCCTGCTGGTGGTAAGCGAGAATTATCCCAACTTGAAAACCAACCAGGGTTTCCAGGATTTGCTGGCGCAGCTCGAAGGGACCGAGAACCGGATCGCGATCGCGCGCAATCGATACATCAAGGCGGTGCAGGACTACAACGTCTATATCCGTCAGATCCCGCAGAACCTGACTGCGAGGGTGATGGGGTACAAGGAAAAGCCCCAGTTCACTGTCGAGAACGAAGCCGCGGTCAAGGAGCCGCCGAAGGTCGACTTCGGCAAGTAACAGGCTGGCAAGTAACAGGCGATGATGGCGACCTGGATACGGCCTCTGGCCGGTTGGATGCTCGCGCTGGCGCTGGCAGCGCCGCTTGCGACCGCGGCGCCGAGCACCGCGCAGTCGGGCCCCGACGGCCTTCTGGCCGTGCCGCAGCTGGCGCGGGTGGTCGACCAACCCGGAGTGCTGAACGCGAGCGAGCACGCAGCGCTGGAGGGCCGCCTTGCGCGCTTCGAGTCCGACAACGGTGCTCAGGTGGCGATTGTGATCGTGGCCAGCACCGGCATCGAGCCGATCGAGGATTTCGTCAACCGGGTCGGGTCGGCATGGAAGATCGGGCGTCACGGGATCGGCGACGGCCTGCTGATCGTAGTGACTCTCGACCACCACTCTCGGATCGAAGTGGCGCGCTCGCTGGAAGGCGCAATTCCGGATGCCATCACCAACGAGGTGATCCGGCAGGACATGGCGCCGCGGTTCCGCGCCGGGCAATTTGCCGCCGGGCTCAATGCGGCTTTGGATGATCTGCTGCCGAGGATCGGGGACGAACACCTCGGAGCGCAACCGCCCACGCATTCGCCGGTACGGCCGCCAGGAACTTCTTCTCTGCACACGATGTTCCTACTCGTCATATTCGGTGCGTTCGTGGGCGCTGGCCTGCGTCGTTCGTTCGGGCCCGCCGGATCGCTCGTGGCGGGAGCGGGTGCCGGTGCTTTGGGGGGGCTGATGTTGACGTCGGTGGCGCTGGGGCTGATCGCCGGCGTGCTGGCAACTCTGCTCGGCTTCGTGTTCGGTTCGGCCGGGCGGTACGGGCACGCGGTGGGCGGGCCGGGAGCGATCTACTTTCCCGGGTCCTGGGGCGGTGGCGGTGGTTTCGGGGGTGGCGGTGGTTTCGGCGGTGGCGGCGGCTTCAGCAGCGGCGGCGGAGGAGATTTTTCCGGCGGCGGCGCATCAGGAAACTGGTAGCGATGCATCTGAGACTGTTCCCACGCAGGCTGTTACGGCATCTTTTGAGCAGTCCGTACCGACTGCGGCGCGCGCTGCCGAACGCCGCACTCGAGCGCATTGCGGATGCGGTCCATCGCGCCGAATCCGGTCACCGGGGTGAGATCCGCTTCGCGATCGAAGCCGCGTTGCCCTGGTCGTATCTGCGGCGCAATGCAAGGCCGCGCGAGCGCGCCTGGATGATGTTTTCCAAGCTGCGCGTTTGGGATACCGAGCACAACAACGGCGTGTTGCTGTACGTGAATCTGGCAGACCGCAGCGTCGATCTCGTCGCCGACCGCGGAATCGCGCACAAGGTGCCAGTTTCGACGTGGCACACGATCTGCCACGAAGCGCGCGACCACTTTCGCCACGGGCATCTGGAGCAGGGCGCAGTGGGCGCAATCGAGGCGATCGGAGCTGTGCTGGCTGAGCACTTTCCGCTCGCCCCCGGCGAGTCGCGTTCCAACGAAGCGCCCGATCGACCCGTAGTAGTCTGAGCAAGAACCGGACAGGAGCCGAGCATGTCGATTCGCAAACCCCTTGGCAGCCAACCCGGTACCGGACACGAGTTCGCCACCCTGGGCGGAGGCTGTTTCTGGTGCCTGGAGGCCGTATACGAGGAGCTCGAAGGCGTAGTGGACGTCGAATCCGGCTACAGCGGAGGCGGCGTCGCCAATCCGAGCTACCGCCAGGTGTGCGAGGGCAGCACGGGTCACGCGGAGGTCGTGCGGATCGAGTTCGACCCCGCGCACATCAGCTACCGCGAGATCCTCGAGGTGTTCTTCGCGATCCACGATCCGACCACGCTGAACCGGCAGGGAAACGACATCGGCACGCAGTACCGCTCGGTGATCTTCACGCACGACGACGAGCAACAGCGCACTGCGCTGGACGTGATCGCGGAGGCGCGCTCGGCCTGGGGCCGCGACATCGTCACGCAGGTGCTGCCGGCGGCTCCTTACTACCGGGCGGAGCCGTATCACCAGGAATATTTCCGGCACAACCCAACGCAGGGCTACTGCATGGCCGTGATCGGGCCGAAGCTGGAGAAGTTCCGCAAGACGTTCGCCCGCAAGCGCCGCGCGCCGGCGGAGCAGTGAGGTGGCCGCTTTCCCT
>JAFAIM010000028.1 GCA_019236735.1 Burkholderiaceae bacterium | reverse complement strand
TGCCACCGCCGCAGTACAAGGTGCTGCTGCGATCGGAAGCGTCGGCGCTGAAAGCCTAGCGTCAATGCCCTTCGAAAGCGGTACCGAGCTCGCGCCGGCAGCGCGCCAACGTCTGTATCGCCACGCGCGCGTCGAATGCAACGCGCGCCAGCGCGGGCAACTGGCTCGGGTCGCGCAGTAGCGAGGACAGCACCGCGATCAAGTTGACGCCGCCGTCCGGTCTCATGCCGACTGCAGCCGCGGTCGGGATGGTGCGCTGGGCCGGATCGGCGATGACTCGCAAGGCAGCGAACGGCCGCCCGGTACGCAGCGTAATGCGCGCGGCGTGATGCGACTCCATATCGGCCGCAACCGCACCGGTCGACTCGTGCAAACGCACTTTGTCGGCGGGGTGCAACAAGGGCGCGTCCACTCCCGCAAGCGGCCTGGCATCCGCAACCGTCAGCGCTACGCGCATCCGCTCGCTCCAATGTGGATCGGTCGCGTATCTGTCGGAGCCGGCGATGACTTCATCGGGAATCACGATCGTGCCGGTCTCGTGTCCGCCTTCGAGTCCGGCCGCGATGCCGAAGCTGAGCACGGCACGCGCACCGTCGCGCAAAGCGCGCTCGAGCTCGCGCTCGAGGCGGAGCGGGTCCGCTCCTGTGGCGATCGCGCAAATCCCGGGACCTTCCGCCACGCGCGCCTCGGCCGCCAACCCAGTGATGACGACCAGGGAGCCGTGGGGCATCAGTGATCCAGAGCTACATCCCGATCCGTGCCTGCCCGGAGCTGGATTTCAGATTGCGATAGCGAGCGAGCGCCCACAGCGGGAAGAATTTCGAGTAACCGTGATAGCGCAGATAGAACACCCGCGGAAAGCCTGTCGCGGTGAAGCGCGCCTCGGGCCAGAAGCCGTCCTCCGCCTGTGTGCGCTGTAGGTAGCGGATCCCGCGCTCAACCGCTGGATCGTCCACGCAACCGGCCGCCATCAGTCCGAGAAGTGCCCAGGCCGTCTGCGACGCGGTGCTGGGCGCTTGCTCGTAACCGCCGTACTCCAGCTTGTAGCTGCTGCCGTCCTCGCCCCATCCGAAGTCCGGATTCTGGATCGATACGAGCCATTGCGCTGCGCGCTGCACTTCGGGCGCATCGGGACCGACCCCGGCGGCGCCCAAGGCGCACAGCGCCGACCACGTACCGTAGATGTAGTTCATTCCCCAACGGCCGTACCAGCTGCCGTCGCGCTCCTGGGTGCGTCGCAGGAAGCGCAAGGCGCGCTGCAGTGCGCGGCTGCGTTCGCCGCTCTCGGATCCGCCGAGCTGCGCCAGCATCGATGCGCAGCGTGCCGTTACGTCCGCCGTCGGCGGATCCAGCAGCGCACCGTGATCCGAGAACGGAATGTGATTCAGGTGTTCGTGGTCGTTGTCGGCGTCGAACGCACCGAACCCGCCATTGCGGCTTTGTACTCCGAGCACCCACTCGACCGCACGAGCGATCGCCACAGCGAAGTCCTCGCCCTCGGCAAGCCGCGCCTCGCGCGCAGCCCGATCCATCGCCATCACCACCACCGCGGTGTCGTCGATATCGGGATAGTGCGGGTTGTTGTACTGGAATGCCCATCCGCCCGGGCGCACGCGCGGGCGCGTCATCGCCCAGTCTCCAGCCGTCTCGAGCACCTGGCACGGCTCGAGCCAACGTAGCGCTCTGCCGGCTCTTGCCGCTGCGTCGGCGCCTCCCAGCTCGAGCAGCGTATGCGCGCACAGCGCGGTGTCCCAAATGGGCGAGACGCACGGCTGGCAATACGCCTCGTCGTCCTTCACGACCAGGAGCCGATCGATCGAGCGGCGTGCCGTGGCGCGTTCGGGATGATCCGGTCGGTAGCCGAGCGCGTCGAACATCATCACCGAGTTGGCCATCGCCGGGAAAATGGCTCCGAGTCCGTCGACCCCGTTCAGCCGTTCGGTCGTGAACCGCACCGCCTTGCGGATCGCAAGCCGACGCACGCCGGCAGGAAAACGCGGCTCGATCACGCGCAGCACGCGGTCGACGGTGCGGTAGATCTGGCTCCAGGGAAATCTGTGGTGCTCGCCGCTTGGCCAGCGGTGCACCTGGTCGGGCGGCGACCAGAATAGCTCCGCGATGTCGACGCGTCTCGGATTGCGTGCGAGCGGCCGCAGCGCATGCAGGACCGTCAGCGGTATCAGTACGGTGCGCGCCCAGTACGAAATCTTGGCGATGTGAAATGGGAACCAGCGCGGAAGCAACAGAATCTCGACCGGCATCACCGGAACGCTGCGCCACGGCAGGATGCCATACAGCGCCAGCAGCGAGCGCGTGAACACGTTGCTGCGCGTTGCCCCGCCGTTGGCAAGGATCGCCTCGCGCGCTCGTTCCATATGCGGCGACTGCGGATCGTGGCCGATCATCTTCAGCGCGAAGTACGCTTTGACGCTAGCCGAGATGTCGAGCTGTCCACCCTCGAACAGCGGCCAGCCGCCATGCTCGCCTTGCCGGCGGCGCAGGTAGACCGCGATCCTGCGTTCCAACTCCAGGTCCGGCATCTCGCCGAGAAAGTGCACCAGCAGCACGTACTCGGCAGGAATCGTGCAATCGGCCTCCAGCTCGAAAACGAAGTGGCCGTCGGGCTTCTGCCGGTCAAACAGCGCCCGCGACGCGCGCTCGATCGCCTGCTGCAGCGAGCCCGATGCAAGCCGGGTTGGCGCCGGACAGGCCTTCGGGTCGCTCCAGCGCTCAGCAATTCGCAGCACGCTGGCATCTGCCGATCGGCCCGTACCGTTCGGTGCCCGCCTGCGCGCGACCGCGCGCGACAACCGCACCAGCTTGTCCCCGACCTTGCGCACCGCTTCGGGCGTCATCACAGCACTCCGTGGCGCAGGACCGTGGCGATCAGACGCAACCGTCCCATGCGCACGCGGTGGCGCGGTGGCGCGAAACCGCGCTGTTCGATGCGGTCCAGCAGATGCGAGTACACCGACGCCATCAACCGCGGCGAGCGCACCGTGGCGCGTGCGCAGGAGTTCATGATGCGAACGGCGTGGGTGAAGTGCTCGCGGGCGCGCTCGATCAGGGGCGCACACGCCTGCGCCAGGCGCGGATGCGTCACGACATCGCGCGGCTCGGTGGCCGCGATTTTGGCGGCGGCGAGCGCTTCGCGCGGCAGGTACACGCGGCCGATCAAGGCATCCTCGTCGAGGTCGCGAAGAATATTGGTCAATTGGAGCGCGCGGCCCAAATGGTGCGCGAGCGGCCCCGCCTGTGGCGCTGGGACGCCGAAGATACGCACCGACAGGCGCCCGACGGCGCTCGCCACCCGATCGCAGTACAGATCGAGCGTGGCCCAGTCCGGAGCCCGGATGTCGCGTTCAGCGTCCATGCACATTCCGTCGATGATAGCGTCGAAGTCGCGCTGCTCGAGGCCGTAGCGCCGGATCGTGGCAGCCAATGCCGTAGAGTCTTTGGGGTTGTCGCGCGCACGATACAAGTCGGCAATGCGGTCGCGCCACTGCGCCAGTTCGGCCAGGCGCTGCGGCCGTGGGCCGTCGCGGTCCGCGATGTCGTCGACGGCGCGGCAAAACGCGTACACCTGGTACATCGCCTCGCGCTGTGGCGGCGGCAGGATACGCAACGCCGTGTAAAACGAGCTGGCACTTGCGGTGGCTGCGGCAGTCGGCTGCGGATGCGGCGCCGGTCGATCGGCCTGTTGCGGTCGGATCACGCGCCGCTCCGCGGCAGTGCTTGACGTCGCGCGCTGCGCACGCGCCGCGACAGTTCCCCGATCACCGCTGCAGTCGCCAGCGATACCGCCTCGGCGCGCGACAAATGCACGCGCTCGCTCAGCGGATCGCGTTCGAGCAGCCAGCCGTTGAGCTTGCGTGCGACCGCCGCGATCACCGCGGTTTCGACCCCGAGGCGCAAGTCCCGTACGACCTGCGGCAGCTGTGAGGCCTGCGGCAGCAGCGACGCGTTCCTGCGCGCGACCGACTGCAGGCACGCCAGCAGCTGCGGTGTCGCGCGAGATGCGTCGAGCGCGCTCACATCCAACCCATGCTGCTCCAGTGCATCCAGTGGTACATAGACCCGATCGAGCGCACGGTAGTCGCGCGCGCAGTCCTGCAGATGGTTGATGACCTGCAGCGCCGAACACAACGGGTCGCTCGCTTCCCACGTGGCGCGGCTTTCGCCATGAAGGTCCAGCACAAAGCGGCCGACCGGCATCGCCGAGTAGCGACAGTAGTGCATCAGCTCACCCCAATCGCGATAGCGCAGCTTGGTCACGTCCATCCGGAACGCGGTCAAAAGGTCAAGCGCATGCTGCGGGGTGAGCGAGCGGGCGCTCAACTGCTCGCGCAGCGGCAACGCAGCGGGGTCGCGATCGCTGCGACCGAGCAGCGTCTCTTCCAGCCCGTCGAGCAGTTCGAACTTGGCATCGGGCGCCAGCGTCGAGTGGTCAGCGACATCGTCGGCCGCACGCGCGAAGCGGTAGTAGGCGAGGATCGGCGGGCGCAGCGGTGGCGCGATCAGGCGCGAGGCGACCGGGAAGTTTTCCTTCGTCTTGCCGGTGCCGTAATCCTCGCAGGTCTTCATTTGGAAGCTTGCGGCAGCGCCTGCACGCGCCCCTTCCACAGACCTGCGCGGCCGCGTGCGTGCTGCAACGCGCTGTCCAGAGTGAAGCCGAGATACATTGCGGCGATGAACGGCAGAAGCGGCGCCCAAGCGGCGGACAGGCGATAAAAGCGCAGCGTGGGCAGGAACGCGATCGCCATCGCGAGCCAGGCGGCCGCCGCTGCCCAGCGCGCCACCCCCGTTCCGAAGATCGCGATTGCCGGCGCAGCCAGATACACGAGCGCCATCCCCGCCCCGGTGACGCCCAGCAGCCATGGCGAGAAGCGCAATTGTGCGTATGCGCTGCGCGCGACCATGCGCCGAATGTCGCCGATGCCGGGGTATGGCCGCAAGCTGCGCACCTGCTCCGTCAGCCCCAGCCACAGCGGGCCGTGCCGCTTCAGCCTCGCTGCAAGCGTGCAGTCGTCGATCAGCGCGCCGCGGATCGATCCGATGCCGCCCGCGCGGGCGAGGGCAGTGCGACGTACCAGCGCAAAGCCGCCGGCGGCTGCCGCAGTCCTCGCACCTTGCCGATTGACCCAGGAAAATGGGTACAGCATCTGGAAGAAGAATATGAAAGCGGGGATCAACACCCGTTCGGCTGCGCTTTCGCACCGCAGCTTCGCCATCAGCGACGCCATCGCCAGCTCGCCGGCTTCGGCGCGCGCCGCCAGTGTGCGCAATGCTTCCGGTCCACACTCGATGTCGGCGTCCATCAGCAACAGGTACTCCGGGGGCGCTGCTGACGCTTCGGCGCGCGCAACGCCCTGCTCCAGTGCCCACAGCTTTCCGGTCCAGCCCGCCGGCAGCGGCGCGCCTTGGACGACTTGCACGCGTTGCCCCGCCGAAGCGGCCGCTTCGCGTGCTCGATCGAACGTGCCGTCATCGCTGTTGTCGTCGACCACAACGACCGAAAGCGATCCCGGGTACCGTTGCTGCAACAGGGCGGCGAGCGAGCGTTCGACCATGTCCGCCTCGTTGCGCGCCGGCACCACGGCGGTCACGGCGGGCCAGTGGGCAGGTTCCTGCGGGCGATCGCGGTCATCGCGCTCCATGCAACGCCAGAAGCCGCCGCGGGCGGCCAGCAGGTACGCCCACGCCGCTAGCGCCGCCAATGCCAGGGGCGCGGCGAAGGAATTCATCGGATCATCCCCGCCTGCCGGAACCACGCGATCGCGTCGCGCAGCGCTTCGATCACCGGCCGTGCCGTGTAGCCGAGCTCGGACTGCGCCTTCGCGCTGCTAAAGAACATCCTGTACTTCGCCATCCGCAATCCGTCGAGCGTTGCAAAAGGCTCCCTTCCGGTGACGAAGCGCGCCATCAGTTCGGACGCCCAGGCGATCGGATAGACGATGCGCCGCGGCAGGCGCACGGTCGGGGGCTTGCGCCCGACGAGCTGCGCGATGCCTTCCAGCATCCGCGCAAGCGTGACATTCTCGCCTCCCAGGATATAGCGTTCGCCGATGCGGCCCCGCTGCAGCGCGAGCAGGTGTCCATAGGCGACATCGTCAACGTGCACGAGATTCAGCCCTGTGTCGACGAAGGCCGGGATTCTTCCCGATGCTGCCTCTACGATGATTCGTCCGGTCGGCGTGGGGCGCACGTCGCGCGGGCCGATCGGCGTAGAGGGGTTCACGATCACTACGTGCAGTGCGTCGTCACGCGCCATTTCTAGGGCGAGGGACTCGGCTGCGACTTTGCTGCGCTTGTAGGCGCCGATCGCTTCGTCCTCGGTCAACATCGTGGTCTCGTCGGCAGGCGTGCCGTCCGCGTTCAGCCGCAGCGTTGCGACGCTGCTGGTGTACACGACGCGTTCGACCGCTGCCGCCCGCGCCGCCCGCAGCACCGCTCGCGTGCCCTCGAGGTTGTTGCGGACAATCTCACCGGGATCCAGCGCCCACAGGCGGTAATCGGCGGCAACGTGGAAGACGCAGCGAGCGCCGGCCATCGCGTTCGAGACCGTGCGTTCGTCGCGCATGTCGCCCTCGACGATTTTTAGCCCAGGCAGATCCAGGTTGGCGCGAGGGCTACTGGGGCGCACCAGGGCCCGAACGTCGTAGCCGGCCGCGAGCAGCGCGCGCGCAACCGCAGATCCGACGAAGCCGGAGGCACCGGTGACAAAGGCCAGATCCATGTTTCCGCCGTCGAGGCGCGGCAGTTCGGCAAAGGGGGTCGACTCGGGCGGCAAGCTTATCTGAACGCGTCGCTGGACGCGGGCGCCGAAGGCTGCTGCAATGGATGCGTGTGCCATCGATGGCTTGAGCGTTCCGGCGGAGGCCCGTGTAAAGATGAGTTGCAGAACACGCAGTGCTTGTCGATTGCTTTCGGCCGTCCTTGCTGGAGTTGCATTGGCTCTACCGGCCGTGGCCTGGTCCGCATTTGTGTGCAAGCCGCCAGGCGGATCGACCATCATCCGCGACGACCTACCTCCCGAATGCGCCAGCGTCGAAATTCGCGAAATAAATCACGATGGCTCCCTGAAGCGGATCATCCCGCCGCCGCGAACAGCCGAGCAGAGAAAGGCGGAACAAGACGAAGAGAGACGGAGGCTGGAGTGTCGTCAGCAGAACGAGGCGCAGAAACAAGCGGACGAGGTTCTCCTGAAGCGCTATCCGATGGAAGACGATCTGATCGCAGCTCGCGATCACGCTCTTGCGAACGAAAAGGCTCGAATCGAGCAGGAAAACCAAAGGCTGAAGGAACTGAAGCAGACTCGCGCACGCCTGGAAAACGAGAAGGCATCGTATAAGGGGCGCCCGATGCCGGATCCGATGAAAGCTGCTTTCGAAGCCAACGATTCAGCTACGGCAGCGGCGGAACGTCAAATCGAGGTGATTCATTCCGGGATGGGGAAGTTCGATGCGGACCTGGAGCGATACCGAGAACTCGTGAAGGGAACCGCCAAGCCCCCGTGCCGCCTCGAGGACTGAAATGGATCGAGCGCGCCGCGTGCTCCGGCGTCAGCGCACCGGTACCCACCAGCGCGATCGCGCCGAGGAGCCCGATCCCGGTGCGGTCGAGCTGCGGAAACGGCAGCGCACCCAGGATCATCCCCAGGTACAAGGCTGCGCAGATCGCGAAGACCGGCGCGGTCACGTGCTCAGTGAGGTCGCGACGGCTCGCTGCGCACAGTCGACATTCCCTTACGCAGCAACAGGTTCTCCGCCTTGCGCCGCGCATCCAGGATCGCTGGATCGACGACGTCGCGGGTCGCCTGTATCAGAAGCCGCAGCACCGATTCGAGCTCGCGTGCGTCGTCGTCGCGCATCAACCCGCTGTCGATCAACTGGATTGGTTCGCAGCGTCGGCGCAGCGGTCTGGGCGCCGGCATTTCCATGCGTTCGGAGGCATGCGCGTTCACGATGTCCAGGCACCTGCGGGCGAGCGACATGCTGAAACGATCGTTCTCGTCTCGCAGCCGCCCCTCGAGGTCGATCCAGAACTCGGCCGTACCTGCCGCTTGGTAGATGCGCGGAAGCTCCACCTCGAGGTTGTGGACCCCGAGACCGCCGGCGTAGCCGCACCGCATCGAGTTCGGAGCGCGTGGCCACGATTGCGGCGGCACGTCGCGATCGGTCGACGAATCGAACACGATCGCATGGTTCTCGACCCCGGCGAGCGCCTGCATCACGCTCGCGTTGCCATCGTTGTATGGGGTGACGAAGAAGACCTCGGGGCGCGCCAGAACGAAGCGGCGCAGCGCCTCCGGGTCGACGTTGGCCCGCACCGTGCGCAGGTTCAGCTGAACGCGCCCGCTACGCGCGCGCACCTGCTCCACCAGGCCCGACACGACGCTTTCTCCATCGAGGAGCTGTCCGACCCCGGGTCCGCTCACGTGCAGCGCAGTGCGGACGTAGCGTGGAAGCTCTTTGAAAGCCCGCCGCATTCGCGCGACCGACGGGTAGCGGCCCGGCGTGCCTTGTTGATCCGGTGAATAGAGAAAGCCCCATTCGACGAAAGGATATAGGTCGGACACGACGGCAAGCTCGACCAGCGCAGTGGCCTCATCGACGCCGTTCAGACCGCAACAAATGAGCGGCATGGCGACAACCTCCCGAAGGGTTTCGGACTATACAAGGCCCTGCAGTTCGGCACGCCCGATCCGCCCTTCGTGCAGCGCGCTGGCAACGAGCACTCCGGCGGCGCCTGCCTGACGGCACCTGCGCAGATCGGCGGCGTCGCGCACGCCGCCGGCTGCATACAGACGGCAGCCCGGGGCCAGTTGGCGCAACGCCGCCAGCCGCTCCAGATCGGGTCCAAGATCGCTTCCGACGCGAGCAAGGTTCATCGAGATCAGGTCGGCTGCGAAATGCGGCAAGCGCTGCAGCAGCGACGATTCTCCCAGGAAGCGGTCGCCCAGGTAATCGAGCGACAGCACAGCGTTTGGACAGTGCCGCAACAGCTGCTCGGCTTCGCCGGCGGACAGTGCTTCCGATGCGAGCACCGGGGTGCCGCGCCGCGCAACTTCCAGCAGGTCGGCGTTGCTGCGGATCGCGGCATCGATCCAAAGCGACAGCTGCGGGGCCGCGGATCGCACCGCCTCGAGTGCCGTCCATTGCGGCGCTTCACCCCGTAGCGCATCGACGTCGGCAACGTACAGCCGCGAAAATGGGAATAGCTCCAACAGGCCCGCCACGACGTCCTCGATACGCGGCGAAGCACAAATGCGCGAGCAAATCGGCCGATAATGCGCGCGGTCGCCGCGACGGGCGTGCACCACCAGCCCGCCCATCAGGTCGATCACCGGGATCACTTCGCAGGGAACGTCTTCGGCTCTAGCGTGCGCGTCCACGTGTTCGAGTTTATCTGCGGCGGCGGGCTCGGCCTGCAGCCATCGTTGTCTGCGAGCCTGGCACGCGAGGGCGATCTGATGCTGGCTGCCGTGCTCGATGATCTGCTCGAACTGCCGCACGTCGAGGTCTCGTTCGCGCGCGATGCTCGGCTTGCGCTGCCGCAGCTGCGCTTCGCCGGCCAGCAGAAGCGCGCTGCGCGCGCGTGTTGGCGCTCCCCCGGTGCGCCGCCGGCCGAGGCATTCGCGCGGGAGATCTCGAGTTCGGACGCGGTTTGGCCGATCGCTCCGGAGACCGGCGGCGAGCTGGAACGCGCGGCTCGTGCGGTCCTGGATGCTCACCGCATGCTGCTGGGCTCGCAGCCCCGCGCGATCGCGGTCGCTGGCAGCAAATCCGCCACGGCGCAGCGTCTGCAGGAAAAGGGAATCGCCGTTGTGCCTTGTTTCTTGCCGGGTGAGGTGTGGCCCGCGATCGATGGGCCATGGGTCGTGAAACCCGACGATGGCGCCGGCGGGCTGCGCTCGAGCGTGTTCGAGACTCGCGAGCTGGCGGCAAGAGCGGTGGCGGGCGCGACAGGCAAGGGCGAAGCGAAGCTGGTCGCACAGCCGTGGATCGAGGGCGACGCGATGAGCCTTTGCGCACTGGCGTCGCCGCACGCGGTTGTCGCGTTAAGCGTGAACCGCCAGCACCTGAGAATCGAGCCGAGCGAGTTGCAGTTGCAGGCGATCGAGGTCAACTGCGAACCGGTGGACGCGCAGCTGGCGAGATTGACCCAGCAGGTAGCGGAAGCGATTCCTGGTCTGCGCGGCTACTTCGGGATCGACTTCGTACGCGGTCCGAGCGGCCCGGTGGTGATCGAAGTCAATCCGCGCCTGACCACCTCGTACGCGGGGCTGCGAGCGGCGCTCGGATGGAACGTGGCGCAGTGGGTGTTGGCGGATGCCGCCGGCGAACCGTTACCGCCTTCGCCTGCGACCCCCAGGCGCACGGTGACCTTGAAGTTGAACGGCGAGGCGATCGGCTGACCGAATGGCACAGTCGGAAATCAGGCAGATCGGCTGGGACATCGGCGGGGCGCACGTCAAGGTCGCTGCGCTCGATGCGAGCGGCCGGCTGGTGGCCGCGCTGCAGGTGCCCTGCCAGCTGTGGCGCAGCGTGGACCGCTTGGATCTCGCCCTGGACGAAGCGCTCGCTGCGCTGCCGGCGGCACCCGAAGCAAGCCACGCGGCCACGATGACCGGCGAATTGGCCGACGTCTTTTCCGACCGCCCAGAGGGAGTGCGTTGCATCGTGGCCGCGCTGCAGCGACGCAAGCCCGTTCGACTGCAGGTGTACGCCGGCGACAATGGGTTTCTGGATCCTCAACAGGCCGCGGCGGATCCGGACAGCGTGGCTTCGGCCAACTGGCTCGCAACCGCGTCCGTGGTTGCAGGACGAACGCGCGAGGCGCTGTTGGTCGACATCGGTAGCACGACCACTGACCTGGTCGCGATCCACTGCGGCCACGTTGCCGCCGTCGGGCGCAATGACTTCGAGCGGCTGGTCGTCGGCGAGCTCGTCTACAGCGGGATCGTTCGAACGCCGCTGATGGCGGTGACCGACACGATCGAGTTCGAAGGGTCGCGCGTTGCATTGATGGCGGAGCACTTCGCCACCACCGCCGACGTGTACCGCCTGACCGGCGAACTGGACGAACGATACGACCAGCACGCCAGCGCGGACGGAGCGGAGAAGACGCCGCAGGCGAGTGCGCGGCGCATCGCGCGGATGGTCGGTCGCGATGCGCGCGAGCGGCCCTTGGCGGACTGGTGCGCGCTGGCAGCGTCGTTTCGGGCGGCGCAGCTCGAGCGGATCCGGCGCGCGGCGCTACAAGTGCTGTCGCACGCGGCGGTGGATCCGGGCGGCATGCTGGTCTGCGCCGGCAGCGGCGCCTTCCTCGTACCGGAGCTGGCTCGCGCACTGGCCCGCGACCATATAGGTTTCGCCGACCTGATTGGATGCCCGCCGGGCGCAGCAGATCCGGGCGTGTGCGCGCCTGCGATCGCCGTCGCGATGCTGGCCCAGCATGCCTAAGAGTCCTGCAGCTCCGATCGTCGTCAAGCTGGGCGGGAGCCTGGCGCACGATCCATCGCTGCGGCGCTGGTTGCATGAGCTTGCCGGTGAAACAACACAGCGGTTCGTCGTCGTTCCCGGCGGGGGCCCGTTCGCCGACGCGGTTCGCGCGGCGCAAGGTATCTGGCATTTCAGTGATGAAGTTGCCGACGCGCTGGCGATTGCGGCGATGGACCAGTTCGGCAGCGTTCTTTGTGCGATCGAGCCAAGGTCGGTGCCGTGCGCGACCCGGCCGCAGATCGAAAGCGCATGGGCTGACACCCGACTACCAGTATGGTTACCCGCTCGGATGATGGCGGGGGATCGTAAGCTGGCGCGTAGCTGGGACGTTACGTCCGACACGATTGCTGCTTGGCTTGCCTCTGAACTCGGAGCCGCCGGCCTGCTGCTGATCAAATCGTGCGATCCGGGCGCAGATTCGGGCGACGCAGATTTCCTTGCCGCGGGCAAGGTCGTCGACCCTGCGCTGCCGGCCTTTCTCGCGCGCCACGCACTCGCGGTACGCGCCGTTCACAAAGACCGCTGGGGCGAATTGGCGCAACTGACAACCCACTTCGGAAGTCGGGTTTAGGCGCCAAAAACCGTCTTTAATTGGATCGGTGATGTTGCGCTAGGCCGGGGTATGGTTCGCAAAGGCGGTGCGCGAACAGGAGTCGCCCGTTCTGGGGGGCGCCGTTGTTCAGAAGATGCAGCGCGTTCAAAATCTCGGCACGTCATTGATGGAGTCGTTGCGAAGTCGCCTTCGATCGCTGTTGGGTAAACCGCGCGAGCAGATGCCGCGCGGCCTGCCGCGTCGCGGGCGCAAGCCGCGCATCGGCGCATACGTCGTGCACGTCCAGAACGGGCTGCGGCTCACGATGCAGGCCGGATTGAGCGACGACTTGTGGCAGTGGCTGATGGACCAAGGCTGGCGCGTTCCGCCGATCCATCCGGACCGCCGCACGTATCGCGATATTCCGGGATCATTCGTGACTCGGCTGATCGACGCTGACCCCGAACAGCGCCGGCAGGTGATGTACGAAGCGATGAAGAGCGCGAAACCGAGACCTGTTGCGCCCGGGCGCAGCGGCGCGTGAGTCGCGGTTTTGCCGGCTGAGCCGGCGGCGCGCGCAGGTGCTTTTCAGCGCCTGCTACGGCTCGATCAGCCCGTGGCGCACAGCCAGCAGCGTCAGCTCCGACTGATTCTGCACGCCCAGCTTCTGCTTGATGTTGTACAAATGCGTGCCGACCGTCGAGGGGGCAAGCTTGAGGTTCTCCGCGATCTGGCCCACCGACAGCCCGCGCGCGAGCTGCACGAACACTTCGAACTCGCGCTCTGACAGCTGCTCGGTGGGATTGCCGCCACCCTCCAGGTCCTGAACCGCGATCCGTTGCGCGATCTGCGGATCCAGGTAGCGCCGGCCGCGCGCGATGGTCCGGATCGCTTCGATCAGCGTCTCGGGCGCGCCGCGCTTGGACAGGTACCCGAGCGCCCCCGCCTTCAAGGCGCGCCGCGGATGGCTCGTATCCTCGTGCGCAGACAGGGCCAGGATGTGCACTTCGCGGTCGCGCGCCGCAATTCGCTTGACCGCTTCGATGCCTCCCATACCGGGCATTGCCACGTCCATCACCACCACGTCCGGATGCAGCTCGCCGACGCGTTGGTACGCCGCCTCTCCGCTGTCGGCTTCGCCTATCACTTCGATGTCCGGCGTGGCCTGCAGCAGCAGGCGAAATCCCATCCGCACGACCGCGTGATCGTCGACCAGCATCACCCGAATCTTTCCGCTCACCAGTTAGCCCTTAAAAAGACCCGAACGATTCGCGCTGACGCGCGGGGGCCATTCGCTTCACTCATGGTCAGGCGGCCGCCATCGCCTCTGCCTGCAGCGGAATTCGCGCCGAGACGCACACGCCGCCCGCCTCCGACCGCTGCAGCTCGAAGCTGCCGCCGAGCGCGACGGCGCGCTCGCGCATCCCGAGCACGCCATAGTGTCCCGGTCGGCGCCAGTCGACCGGCAGGCCGCGGCCGTTGTCGGCCACCCGAATCGACAGGTCGACGCCATCGACGCGAACCTGGATCTGCACGCGGGTTGGCGCGCCGTGGCGCAACGCGTTATTGACCGCTTCCTGCACGATCCGGTAGGCAGCAGTGGAGAGCGTTTCGCCCGGATCGGGAGGCAGCTTCTGCACATCGAGCGAGAACTCGACCTGGGGATGCTGCAGCCGCCAGTCGCCCAGCAGATCGTTCAATGCCTCGGCCAGTCCGACATGATCCAGCGGCAGTGGACGCATGCGGGCGATGATCTGATGGACCACGCCGTAGATCTGGCTCGCGGTGTCGACCACCAGGCGGGAGGCTTGTTCCAGCGCCGGATCCTGCCCGCGGACGCGCTGGGCGATCGAGACGCCGGCGCTCTTGATCGCCGTCACTTGCTGGCCCAGCTCGTCGTGCAGCTCGCGCGCGATGGCCGCGCGCTCCTGCTCGATGCGGGTTTGGATGATCTGAGTGAGCTCGCGCGACTGCGCCAGGTCCGCTTCGGCCTCGGCGGCGGCGCGCCGCGCCTCGACGCTGTCTTGCACCACCTGCGCCATTCGGTTGAACGCCTCGCCGATCGAGCGAGCTTCCTGTCCCGGCAGCGTCGGCAAGCGGGTTGAATAGTCGCCGGCGCCGATGCGCCGCAGGCCTTCGACTACCTGCCGCAAGGGCCGAAGCGCTCTGCCGGTCAGGAAATACGCCAGCGCGATCGCACCCGCCAGACCCACTACCCCGCCGCCGACGACCTTGACCAGATCGTCCCAGCCGTCCAGCACCGAGCGCGAGGCGTCGGCCTTCAGCACGAGGCGGCCACCATTGAGCTCGATTTCGGTCGGTCGCGTTGGCGGAGACACCAGACGTGAAAACCACCCTGGTGCTTCACGGCCCGCCTTGTAAGTGAATCCTGGACTGCTGTAGATCAGCTGGCCGTTGTCGTCGTAGAGCGAAATGTCGTTGCCGCGCACGTGCCCGAGTTGGCGTAGGAACTGGACCATCCCGGGCACCCCCGCCTGCTCGTAAATCCAGCCGACTCGAGTCAGCACCTGAGATGCGACGATGCTGGCAGCTTCGACCTCCTCGCGCACACTTCGGCGGGTATCCTCGACCTGCTGCAGCACCAGCAGCGCGGTGAACGCCGTGATCAGCGTCGCCAGGATCAGGTTCAGTTGCAGTCGCAGGCTCATAGATTAGGTCCAAAAAACCCGAACGATTCGCGCTAACGCGCGGGGGCCATTCGCTTCGCTCATGGTTAGGTCCAAAAAACCCGAACGATTCGCGCTAACGCGCGGGGGCCATTCGCTTCGCTCAAGGGTTGGCCTTTGGGAGTGCTTGAATTTTATGGAGTTTTGGGAGTGGCGTTGGCGGTTGCTGCAGAGCAGCACCCAGGCTCCAGAAAATCATGAGCCCCGATTCCGTTCGGCATCCATGACGCCGGAGCGCCATCGGCGCAGACTGCAACCGGTACCGAAACACCTGTGCGGTACAAATTTGGAAGGGCCGCAACAACGGCTCGTTCGAGTTACAAGGTTTCAACAAGGAGTCTTACCATGAAATGGGAAACCCCGGCTGCCGCTGAAATCCGCTTCGGCTTCGAAATCACGATGTACGTGGCCAATCGGTAATCGCGTCTTTTCGAAGATTCCCCCCGGGCGCCGAGGCGGATCACCCCGCCAAGGCGCCCGGTGCGTTATAGGCCGTCCGTCTTTCCTCGCGGCTCCGGTCGGCGTACCGCAGCGCGAAGGCGACCGACGTCATGAAAGTACGCGTGCTGGGAAGCGCCGCGGGCGGCGGCTTCCCGCAATGGAACTGCAACTGCGACAACTGCCGCGGAGTGCGTGCCGGCACGATCCGCGCACGTGCGCGCACGCAGTCATCGATCGCTGTGAGCAGCGACGGCAAATCCTGGGTTCTTTTTAACGCCTCGCCCGACATCCTGCAGCAGATTCGCGAGTTTCCTGCGCTGCAGCCGGGCGACAAGCTGCGCACCACCGGGATCGCTGCGATCGTTCTGATCGACGCCCAGGTGGACCACACCACGGGCTTGTTCATGCTGCGCGAACACAACCGCCCGCTGCAACTGTGGTGCACCGAACCGGTGTTCCAGGACCTGACCACCGCCAACCCGGTGCTAAAGGTGCTGGGGCACTTCGCCGGCGTGCAGCGCCACGCGTTGCCGCTGTCCGAAGGGGGCTTCTCGATCCCGGGGATCGAAGGTCTTCACTTCGAAGCGCGCTCGCTCAGCAGCAAGGCTCCTCCGTATTCGCCGCATCGTGACGATCCCCAGCCGGGTGACAACATCGGAATGACGATCACCGACCGGCGCAGCGGCGCCAGCCTCTTCTACGCCCCCGGGCTGGGCGCGATCGAGCCGGGAGTGCGCGAGGCGATGATGGCGGCGCAATGCGTGCTGGTCGACGGCACCTGCTGGACCGACGACGAGCTCGTTCGCCTGGGGGTTTCGCACAAGCGGGCGCGCGATATCGGACACTTGCCGCAGAGCGGCGCCGGCGGGATGATCGAGCAGCTGAATGCGCTGCCGGCGCGCACGCGGCGCGTACTGATCCATATCAACAACACGAACCCGATCCTGAACGAGGACGGACCTGAGCACCGCGAGCTTGCGCGTCACCGCATCGAGGTCTCGTACGACGGAATGGAAATCGAACTGTGAACCCGAGCACGAGCGCGAGTACGGACGCCGCTGCGGTGGCGGGCCAGCCCGCCTGGAGCCGAGCTGAATTCGAAGCCAGGCTGCGCGAGAAAGGCAAGGCGTATCACATTCACCATCCCTACAACGTGATGCTGAACACGGGCAAGGCAAGCCGTGAGCAGATCCAGGGATGGGTGGCAAACCGCTTTTACTACCAGATCGCGATCCCGGTGAAGGACGCCGCAATCATCGCGAACTGCCCCGACCGCGAGATCCGCCGCGGCTGGGTCCAACGCATCCTCGACCACGACGGCTTCGAAAGCGGCGGCGTACGCGACGAGGGTGGGATCGAGGCCTGGATCCGGCTGGCAATGGCGGTAGGGCTTTCGCGCGAGGAGATCCTCGATCTGCGCCACGTCGTTCCGGGCGTGCGCTTCGCGGTCGACGCTTATATCAACTTTGCGAGGCGCGCACCCTGGCAGGAGGCAGTGTGCTCCTCGCTGACGGAGCTGTTTGCTCCCGAAATCCACAAGCAGCGCCTGTCGACCTGGCCGGAGCACTATCCGTGGATCGAGTCGTCCGGACTGCAGTACTTCCGCAACCGCGTCAGCCAGGCGCGCCGCGATGTCGAGCAGGGTTTGCAGGTCACGCTGGACCACTTTGACACGCGTGCATCGCAGGAGCGCGCGCTGCAGATCCTGCAGTTCAAGCTGGACGTACTGTGGGCGCTGAGCGACGCGCTGGTGACTCGTTACGGAGTGGTCGCGTGAGCGAACCGAAGCCCCGGGTGGGCTCGGGCTTCCGGCTGCAGTATGAGCAAGCGCAGCAGGCGTGGGTGCTCCTGTTCCCCGAAGGCATGGTGAAGCTGAACGGGCCGGCCGGCGAGATCATGAAACGCTGCGACGGTGCGCGCACGGTGAGCGAGATCGTGGCGGACTTGGAAAGCACTTTCGGCCTGACGGGGCTGCAGGGCGACGTGGTCGCGTTCCTGGATATGGCGCGCGGCAAGCACTGGATCGAGGATTGACGATGGACATCGAAGCGCCGCAGGCCGCGCCGACGCAGCAAGGTGCGATGCAAGCAACATCCATGCAAGCAACGAATGGCACACCGCTGTGGCTGCTGGCGGAGATCACGTATCGCTGCCCGCTGCACTGCGTGTATTGCTACAACCCGGTCGACTTCGCGCAGACCGAGAACGAGCTCGACACCGAAGGCTGGCTGCGTGTCCTGCGCGAAGCGCGCGCGCTCGGGTCGGTGCAGTGCGGATTCTCCGGCGGCGAGCCGCTGGTGCGGGACGACCTGGAGGTGCTGGTGGCCGAAGCGCACCGTCTGGGCTACTACACCAACATGCTGACATCGGGCGTTGGCCTGACCGCGGAGCGTGCCGCCCGCCTGAAAGAGGCGGGCTTGGACCACATCCAGCTGTCGTTCCAGGACTCCACGCGCGAGATGAACGACTTCTTGTCGCACACGAAGACGTTCGAGCTCAAACAGCGCGTCGCCAAGCTGATCAAGGACAACGGTTGGCCGATGGTGATGAATGTCGTGATCCACCGGATGAACGCCGACTACATCGACAAGATCATCGAGATGGCGGTCGAGCTGAAGGCCGAATACCTGGAGCTCGCCAACAGCCAGTACTACTCGTGGGCGCTGGTCAACCGCGACCACCTACTGCCGTCGCGCGAGCAGCTGATTCGCGCCGAGCGCATCACCAACGAGTACCGCGCGCGCCTAGGCGACAGCATCCGGATGTTCTTTGTCGTTCCCGACTACTACGAGAATCGCCCGAAGAAGTGCATGAACGGATGGGGCAACGTATTCTTGACGATCACGCCCGACGGCACCGCGCTGCCGTGTCACACGGCAAAGATGCTGCCCGGGCTGACGTTCCCGAATGTGCGCGACATGGACCTGCGCTCGATCTGGTACGACTCGGACGGCTTCAACCGCTTCCGCGGCAAAGGCTGGATGAAGGAGCCCTGCCGCAGCTGTCCGGAGCAGGACAAGGACCTAGGCGGCTGCCGCTGCCAGGCTTACATGCTGACCGGCGATGCGGCCAACGCGGATCCAGTGTGCGACAAGTCGCTGCACCACCGCGTGGTCACCGAAGCGGTCGAAAAAGCGCAGCTGCCTGAAGCGCGGCGCGTCGAGCACCCGCTCATCTTCCGCGGCCCGAACGAATCCCGCCGCCTGTCCCACGGCGCGGCTGCTGCCCCGGAACGGACGCCGGCGTAGCCGGGTCTGCCCCGGCGGAGCCGCCTTCGCGGGATCGATTAAAGATGCCTTGCGAGACTTCGCCAGTCTTGCTAGATGGAGGAGGAATCCCATGGCAGCTATTCGGTACATCGTGAAAGATATCGACGAAGCGCTTCCTTTCTATCAAGCGCTCGGATTCTCGGTCAAGGACCGCTGGGGTCCACCCTTCGCAATGCTCGAGAAAGGTGATCTGGAACTCTGGTTGAGCGGGCCCGGGTCGTCCGCATCGCGCACACTGCCCAGCGGCGCGGTACCCGCCTCGGGTGGATGGAACCGCTTTGTACTGCAGGTGGACGATCTGCGCGCGGCGATGGCGAGCCTTTCGGAGAAGGGCGCGCGCTTTCGAAGCGATCCGGTGAAGGGGCCGGGCGGCGAACAGGTTGTCGCGGAGGATCCGTCCGGAAATCCGGTCGAGCTGTTCCAGTCCGCGTGAAAGACAGGTCTCGAGCAGCGGATTTTCGGACCCCGTTTTTGCTGAATGTGCGGCCTTGATGTTCGTATCCCATAGGATACAATGGGGTATGCGCGTCGAAATGACCGAGGTCTATCGTGAATGGGTCAACGGTTTGGGGGATGTGGTCGGGCGCGCTCGTGTACAGGTGCGAGTCGACCGCCTGGCGCATGGAAATCCCGGGCAGCACCGCGTATTGACGAGCGGCGTCCGCGAATTGAAGATCGGCTTCGGACCCGGGTACCGGGTGTATTACACCGAGCGGGGAGGCGTTCTGATCATCCTTCTGGCGGGCGGCGACAAGTCGACCCAATCGAAGGACATCAAGACCGCCGTAGCAATGGCAAAGAATCTGTAAGCGAGAGTTGGAATGAGCAGGAAGATCGCGCGCAAAAAGGTCGCCAAGACCAAAACGGTGCCATATGACGTGGCCGAGCAGTTGCGTACGCCTCAGGAAATGGCGGCGTATTTGGACGCCTGGTTCGCCGAGGCCCCGGACGACGCAGCGGGTATTGCACGTGCGCTCGGCGATATCGCCCGCGCGCGAGGAATGACTCAGGTGGCGCGGGACGCGGGTCTCAGCCGCGAGAGTCTGTACAAGGCCCTTAGCGCGAACGGCAATCCGAGTTTCGCAACGATCTTGAAGGTAGCGCGGGCACTTGGGGTGCGGCTTCACGCGATGGCCGCGTGATACGGAGGCGTCTAGCGGTCCGCTTGGTATGAGAGCTTCTTTCTTCTCGGGCTCTGGCCCTGGCGAACGGACAAGCGACGGATGCTCAGTCGCGCTTTACGCTCGGATGCCTTATCTGGGCGAATTGGACAGCGTGCGTGCCCTGCTTGCTCGTGGCACCTCGATTCTCGAACTTGGGGCAGGTGCCGGTCGACTTACGCGCAAGCTGCTCGAGTGGGGGCTGAGTGTCACGGCGGTAGACAACTCCGCAGCTATGCTCGCACACGTTCCCAGGGACGCGAAGCCTGTCCTGTCGGACATCGAGAAGCTGCGCCTACTCGAAGCGTTCGATACCGTTCTGCTCGCGAGCGATCTGATCAATCATCCTTCTGCTACGTCCAGAAAATCGATAGCAGCGACCGCGCGGCGTCACGTTGCACGCGGCGGCCAGCTTCTTGTGGAGCGTCACGATCCGGACCGACTGCGGAACGCGCAGGTCGGCGCCGTGAGCTGCGTCAACGGCCTCCGATCCTCCATTGAAGCCGTCCGCTGCTGTGAGGATGACATCGAAATGACTGTGCGTTACGACATGGACGGTCGGACGTGGCGCCAATCGTTCCGCGCATCCCTGTTATCGGAGGCGGAGATCGAAGGCTTGCTTACCGAAGTCGGATTCCGCTCGTTCGAGTGGTTCGGCGAGAAGCGCATGTGGGTGCGAGCTGCATAACCTCGCTGCGAGACGACCTCTAGAGATCATTTGCCTTGAATACCCTGAAGCTCATTCTTGTCATCGGGGCTGCGGTCTCTAGCGGTTTAGGTTTCGGCGCCCTGAGGGGAATCGGTGCCGCGGCAAATGAAGCGGCGGAGGCGGGCCTTGACGTGTCCTTCAGCAATCCCGTTCTTCGTTTTCTGCTCAGTCCTGGTCCTGCAAAGAATCTTACCTTTGTCAGCGCATCGCTGTTCCTCCTTCTGCTGGTAGTCTGGATCCCAACCGCCGTCGTACTGATGGCGTTACCGTACCTCGTGGCCATCTGGCTTTCGGTTCTCGACTCGCTTACGCCGTGGTGGGGTCCATTTGCAGTTGAATTCGCTGCGATGTTTGCTGGTTCGGCGATTGGCAGGAGAATGGCCGCACGCTGGTTCTGATGCGGGGTCGCTGTTTGACATTCATCCGCAAAGCGCAAAGCTCCGCCGCGTAAGCGCTAAGGACTCCAGAACGCTCCTGCGCTGCCCGCGAACACGACCGGGCTCTCGACACCGTCCGGTGCAACGCTGGCAACCCCGAATACGTAGTCGTCGATCACGACGTTGGTGAGCAACAGCGAATCCGCATTGCCGGCATCGCGGAAGTTTGTCCACGCAGCAGACGCCGTATCTCGCCAGTACACGCGATAGGTCGTCGTCGCCGCGGTACCGGGCGAAACTGTCCACGACAGCCGGGTATCGGGGCTGACCGCCCCTGCGATCTTCACGCCCGTGGGCGGGGGTGGGGCCGACGCCATCGCGGCCGCAGCGAGCGCGTTGGTGGCCGTCACCTTGGCCAGATACGCGAAATCCAGGTACTCAATCGCGTCGCCGTAAGCGATTCCGCTTTCGACTCGCACGTCCTGGTGTTGATGCCGGTAATCCTCGGAATTTTCCGTGAAGCGCACGCCGGGAAACCCCAGCTCGTTGAACGCCTCATGATCACCGCCGCGCCGGTACCGGTCGACTCGGTAGATCAGCACCACAGTCCAGTTGGCCAAATAGCGCTCAGCGACTGCCTTTGCGTAGCGCGCGACGTTGCGTGAGGCCGAGTCGTCTTCTCCGCCCTCGAAGCGTCTGCGCCGAGCTTCGTCGGCGGTCTCCACCGCGCGAGTTCCCTCGGAAAAGACGCGCAGCCGCGTGTTGTCGACAACTCCGTTTTGCCCCCGGACCGCCCCGACGATGTCGTTATTCAGGTCCGCCTCGACCCGCCAGCGGTGCTCCTCCGCGGTCTCGGCCAGGATCTTGCCGCCGTAGAGTCCCTGTTCCTCGCCCGAGAGCACGCCGTACACGATCGTCGCCGGGAACTTGTAGCGGCTCAGGATGCGGGCGGCCTCGAGCACCACCGCCACTCCCGAGCCGTCGTCGTCGGCGCCGGGCGCATCGGCAGTCGAGTTCAGTATGTCGCTGACTCTCGAATCGATGTGTCCCGTGATGACGACCACACGATCGGGATCCTCTGTGCCTTTTTGGATCGCGACGACATCGACGACCTCGGTGAGCGACGGGATTCGCTCCCCAGTCACGCTGCGAGAAACAGCAGTGACCGAAAGGCACTGGCCGCAGTCGGCAGAGATCTTCTCCAGCCGCGCGCGCACCCAGTTGCGTGCAGCGCCGATGCCGCGCGTCGCGGATGTCGGATCCGACAGCGTGTGTCGCGTTCCGAAGCCGACCAGCGCCGCGATCGTGGTGTGCAACTCGGCGGCATCGGGAGCGGCAGCGATCTCGCGCAATCGAGAGTCGTCGGGCGCCGCAAAACTGGACGTCGAGGAAAGGGATGCTGCGGTCGCGCACAGAAGAATTCTGAAGAAGCGCATCGACATACTCCCGGTTAGCGATCCAGTGCGAATTGTGACGGATCGAAGGTAGGACTTTCCCTCCAGGCGGGTGATCCTCCAGGCGGCCCCGCCTTTCGGATGATTTCGCGGCAGCCGCGAATTGTTACAGTGCAATCGAGGGGTGAGGGGTTCCGCAGGATCGCAGCAGATGGCAACGCAAAGCTATGACAGTTCCGTGGATCCCGGTTGGAAAGCCCTGTGCACCGAGCTCGAGGGCGCAGTGATCGCGGTGGCCCGCAAGTTCGTACGCGCCGACCGACCGCACTTGTCCTTCACCGAAGTGCACGATCTGGCACAACTGGTCGACCTGGCGCAGGAGCACCTTCCAATGGATCCCCGCCTCGTCGACTTCGCCAAGCAGTGCCTGGCCGAGGTGGCGGAACGAGCCGCTCGAACCGGCTTTCGGCCGAAATACTTCGACGACTACCGGTGCCTCGAATCGCTGTGGGAGGTGAGTGTCCACCACAGGAGCAGGCCTCCGACGGTGCACGACGGGGCACGAGCGGTTTGACGAAGGCCCGCAGCGGGCTCAAAGGCGCTGCAGCAGCAGCCCCTTTAGATATTCGCCCTCCGGGTGCGTCATCAGCATCGGGTGATCGGCGCCCGGTCCCAGGCGCGCGCGCATCGCGCAGTCCGCGCCGGAGTCGATCACCGCACCCGCGACGATCTTCTGGAACAGCTCCACGCCGATCGCGCCGGAGCATGAGAACGTCATCAAGACTCCCCCGGGCTGCAGCAGCCGCAGCGCGTTCCAGTTGATGTCCTTGTAGGCGCGCGCAGCCCGCTCCACCTGATGGTGGTTGGCCGCGAACTTCGGCGGATCCAGCACGATCAGGTCGAAACGCTCTGCGGTGTCGCGCAGCGCTCGCAGCTCCTCGAACACGTCGGCGCAGCGCCACTTCAGCGACGCTGCATTCAGCCCATTGAGTTCGGCGTGTGTTGGACCGAGCGCCAGCGCGTCGGCCGACGAGTCGATCGAGATCACCTCGCCGGCACCGCCACGCGCCAGTGCGATCGAGAACGCTCCCGTGTAGCAGAATGCGTTCAGGGCGCGCGGCGCGCGCTTCAGCGAGGCGGCGAGCTCGCGTGCGAGCTCCACTGCCAGCCGTCGGTTGTCGCGCTGGTCGATGTAAAAGCCCGTCTTGTGACCTCGGCGCACATCGACCCGGAATGCGAGGCCGTGTTCGTGCACCCGGATCGGCGCGGTCGGCTCGCGTCCTCGCAGGACGCCCCGTGCATCGCCGGTCTCGGCAGCCGACCGCTCGTACACGTCGGAGCAGCCGCTCGCCTGGCACAGCGAATCCAGCAGCACCTCGCGATGCGCTTTTACGCCTGGCGACTGCAATTGCACCACGAGCTGATCGGCGTAGCGGTCCACGATCAGCCCCGGCAGCAGATCCGCCTCGCCATATACCAGGCGCAGCGCATTGCTGTGCTCGACCAGCCGGGCGCGGCGCGCCACTGACTCGCGTACGCGTGCGGCGAGCCAGTCGCAGTCGATCTGCGCCTGCTCATCGAAGCTCCAGCAACGCGCCCGGATCAGCGAATCCGGCGCATATGCGGCCCACGCTAGCCAGCGACCATCCGCAGCGCGTACGGCGACCAGCTCGCCCGCGGCGGGGGAACCGGACACGCGCGCCACCGCTGTCGCATAGATCCACGGGTGGCGTCGCGCCAGCGACCGCTCTTTGCCCGGTTTCAGCCGCAGTTCGGCCGCCGCACCCTTGTTCACGAGGATGTTCCGGACTGTCGATTTGCCGAACGCCGCACGTTCGCGTGCACTCACGAGGGCGCTTCTGGCTAAATGGTCCAGTCCTCGGTCTTCAGGCCGGACACCTGCCTGAAGGCGCTGTCGTTGGTCACGAGGACCGAATTCGCGCCCTGCGCGTGCGCGGCGATGAGCAGATCAATTGGCGCAAGAGGTTTACCCTGTCGCTCCAATGCGGCTCGCATCGTGCCGTAACGCTGGGCGATGGCGCTATCCCAGGCCAATACATCGACGTGCCGTAGAAATTCGGCTACAGCAAGATGCAACCCCTTCGCTTCGAGGCGCTTCGCCAGGCCGAAGCGCAGTTCTCCTTCGGTTATGGCTGAAATGCACAGTGATGCGACCGGAGCAGTCTGCACGCGCTTTGCGACACCCGGGTGCCGTCTGAAAAGGTGGCTCACCGTGTTGGTGTCGAGCATGTAGCGCTTCAATCGTCGCTCCCTTCAAGGGGATCTCGATCGTGCGTTCCCTGTTTTCGTTCCTTCTCGCTCAGGAAGTCCTCCCGCACTTCGGCGCCTCTGAGCGCCGCGAAAAAGTCATTCCAGTTCGACGGCCTGCTGGACAGGATGACGTCGCCGGTATCCGGGTCCTGGCGGATATAGACCTCTCGTGTCTTGAATCTAAACGCCGCCGGCAGGCGCACCGCCTGGCTGCGACCGTTCTTGAAGAGTTTCGCAATTCGGTTCATCGCGGTCTTTCCTTGCCAGCATGGCATATATCATAGTCTAGTCCACGCGATATATCAAGATATATACCTTGCCGTGCACCTTCGGCGGCGCATTGAAGGAACGCACTTGCCTGCATCACGTTGTAGTCGACCAGTGCGCCGTTTGGCCGATCACGTTCGCTCGGTTCCCGAAAACGGCGGCCGCCCGCTGCAGCCGGTCTCGGCGAGATGGCGAGGATTCGGTAATCGAGCGGCCGCAATGCGCCGCTCCGCTGACATCGCGGTGCGGCACCCGTTCCGGACGTCGTATGAACGCGCCCGACCCCGAAGCGGGTACTGGTCGGCCGAGAAAGCTGCCGCTCAGAAGCGCGCGGATGCTTGCTGAAAGCTCAGCTGTCACTCCTCGGATACCAGGGTATCCTTCCGGCATGATCTTGAATGCCGTCATCGAACGGGATCTCCAGACAGGCTTGCTCGTCGGAAGCGTGCCCGGCGTTCCCGGTGCCCACACGCAGGGCGAGACAGTCGAGGAGGTTCGCCAGAACCTCTTGGAAGTCATCGCGTTGCTGCGCGACGAAGGCGCTCTGCAGCTGGAAAGCGAATTTATCGCGACTACGTCGCTGGCCGTCGGCTGACGGATGGCGCCGGCGTTCCGGTGCTCACGGCCGCCCAAGTCGAACGTGCACTGCTCGCGCTCGGATTCGAGCGTCGGTCTGGAAAGGGAGCACACCGCTTCTATCGTCATCCCGACGGCCGTACGACAACGGTTCCGTTTCATTCCGGGCGCGATATCAGCCCCGTGCACTGCGCTACCGAGCACACCTGCGCGAACGGCCGCCTTCGCCGCAAGACTGATCCGAGCCCTCAGCGTGCAGGACCAGGCGTACTTTTTACTTGACGACCCACAGCGGGCAACGGGCGCTTCGAGAAAGCCGACATCAGCTGGCATAGTCATTCGCGTCTAATGCCGAAGCCAGCTCGCCAGACCATTCCGCGTCAAGACTTCCACGATCTGCTGTCGTAAAGCACCCGAGGCATAGGTGCACTCTTCATGGAAGTTGTCGCACGCTGCGAACGCAAGTTCCCCGTCCATTTCGATTTGCGTGTGGATGATCCGACCTTCAGGACCAAGCAGGTCAGGCTGAGCCAGCGCAGTAGCCAGAAATGCGATGTTGCCACGAGTCAACTGAACAACGGCGAAGTCCTGCCGCGGCCAAGTTGTTTGGCGCTTTAAACCAGCGCACTCCTCTGTTGCGGTTCCCGGAAGTTCTTCCAAGCCAAGACCTTGCAAATCACCCTCGAAGGAGGCGCGCGCCTTTCCTTCAAACTCGTTGTAAAGCGTCAATAGAGCTCGAAGATATTCTCGAATACAGAGGTATTCGGTCATCACCTTCCGCAGATCCTTCCCTATCTGTCGCGCGCGCGGTAGCGTTCCGGTCAACCCCTTAGGGTCAAAACGTTAACGGATCCGTTGGTGATAGTCGATATCGTGCGTGTTGGAGATTTCGCGCCTGTAAGCGGCATCGAAGTCCTCTCGAGCTGAAGCGGAAGCCCAGAGCGCGGCGATGTACGCGAACTCCTGTTCGAATGGTGGTCGAAAGTCGGGAATGTCAGTTGCGTACTCGCAGTTCCGAGAGAGCATCGCGAGCCATGCGGGATGTCCAACTACGTTGTTAATAATTGTTAGGTTTCGATCGAGAGACTCGATGGTCTCCTCTCCGCGAAGGTATGCGGCGCGAAGCTGGACAATATGTTTTCCGGCAAGCCATTGCTCGTTTGTCGAAGGCTGCATGCCATGTCGCGCAAGGATGCCTTCGATCAAAGGCACGGCTTCATCGGCGTCTTTCGCCATTGCTAGCACGGCGATGTCGACGTCACCATCATCTTGATTACCCGCTAGGCGGTCCGCCGCCCAGTCGAGGCAAGGCTGAATATCTGAGACACATATTCTGTGCAAGAAATAGGCTCTTGATAGATCAGCCAACGCTTCCATTCGCAACTCCGCCGGCTGCTTAATAGCTCGATCCGTTGCGTCGTCGAATGCTCGCTTAGGCGAATTGTCGGCGAGCTACACGAAGGGCCGCAAGTGGCCGGTCGGGCCCGATGCTGTCCGGCTCGCAGCGGCCCCCGCGAAGGACGGGTCAGGAAACTGTAGCAG
>JAFAIM010000001.1 GCA_019236735.1 Burkholderiaceae bacterium | reverse complement strand
TGCTCGACGGCGGCGCGGATCTGCTGCTGATCGAGACCATTTTCGACACCTTGAACGCGAAGGCCGCGATTTTCGCGATTGAGCAGGAATTCGAGCGGCGCGGCGCGCGCGTTCCGCTGATCGTCTCGGGCACCGTCACCGACGCGTCGGGACGCGTTCTGTCGGGGCAGACGATCGAGGCGTTCTGGAACGCGATCCGGCATGCGCGGCCGCTCGCGGTCGGTATCAACTGCTCGCTTGGCGCTGCGCTGATGCGGCCGTACATCGAAGAGCTGTCGGCCAAGGTCGACGTTTTCGTCAGCGTGTATCCGAACGCCGGGCTGCCCAATCCGATGAGCGAGACCGGCTTCGACGAGACGCCCGATATCACCTCGAGCCTGCTCGCGGAGTTCGCTCGCAGCGGCTTCGTCAACATCGTCGGAGGCTGCTGCGGTACCACCCCCGAGCACATTCGGGAGATCGCGCGCGCCGTCTCGGGAATTGCCCCGCGCACGGTGCCGAAAATCGAGCCGCGCTTGCGTCTGTCGGGCCTGGAGCCGCTGAACATCGGCGCGGACTCGCTGTTCGTCAACGCGGGCGAGCGCACCAATGTGACCGGCTCGCGCCAATTCGCGCGCTTGATCCTGAACGGACAGTTCGAGGAGGCGGTCGCAGTGGCGCGCCAGCAGGTCGATAGCGGCGCGCAAATGATCGACGTCAACATGGACGAAGCGATGCTCGATTCGGCCGAGACGATGCGCCGCTTCCTGAATCTGATCGCCTCCGAGCCCGACATCGCGCGCGTTCCGGTGATGATCGACAGCTCGAAATGGAGCGTGATCGAGGCAGGCCTGAAGTGCGTGCAGGGCCGGTGCATCGTCAACTCGATCTCGCTGAAGGAGGGCGAGGCCGAGTTTTTGCGCCAGGCCCGGCTTGCACGCGCCTACGGGGCCGCTGTGATCGTGATGGCGTTCGACGAGCAGGGCCAGGCCGACACGTTCGAGCGGCGTGTGGCGATCGGCCACCGCTGCTACGAGCTGCTGACGCGCGAAGGCGGCTTCGCTCCCGAGGATATCGTGTTCGACGCGAACATCTTCGCGATCGGCACCGGCATCGAGGAGCACAACCACTACGCGGTCGATTTCATCCGCGCGGTGCACTGGGTCCGTCAGCACCTGCCGGGCGCGCACTGCAGCGGCGGCGTCTCGAACGTGTCGTTCTCGTTCCGTGGCAACGACCACGTGCGCGAGGCGATCCACACGGTGTTCCTGTATCACGCGATCCGCGCGGGCCTCACGATGGGCATCGTCAACGCCGGCCAGCTCGGCGTGTACGAGGAGATCGAGCCGCAGTTGCGCGAGCGCGTCGAGGACGTCGTTCTGAACCGCCGTCCTGATGCGGGCGAGCGCCTAGTGCAGTTCGCCGAGGGTCTCAAAAAAGAGGGGCGCGTGCAGGCCGAAGACCTGGCGTGGCGCCAGGCGCCCGTTGCGCAGCGCCTGGTGCACGCGCTGGTACACGGAATCACGCAGTTCGTCGTGCAGGACACAGAGGAAGCGCGTCTCGAGGTCGATTCGCGCTCGGGCCGCCCGATCGAGGTGATCGAGGGCCCGCTGATGGACGGCATGAACGTCGTTGGAGACCTGTTCGGCGCTGGCAAGATGTTCCTGCCGCAGGTCGTGAAGTCCGCGCGCGTGATGAAGCAGGCGGTGGCGCATCTGGTGCCGTTCATCGAGGCGCACCAGGCGGCGTCCGGTGCGGATGCGCCGGCGCGCCACAAGGTCGTGATCGCCACTGTCAAGGGCGATGTGCACGACATCGGCAAGAACATCGTTGCAGTCGTTCTCCAGTGCAACAACTTCGAGGTGATCAACCTTGGGGTGATGGCGCCCTCCGAGAAGATCTTGCAGACGGCTCGCGAGGTGGGTGCCGCGATGATCGGGCTGAGCGGCCTGATCACGCCCTCGCTGGAGGAGATGGCGCACGTCGCGCGCGAGATGAAGCGGCAGGGCTTTTCGATGCCGCTGCTGATCGGCGGCGCCACCACCTCGCGCGTGCACACCGCCGTGAAGATCGCGCCGCATTACGACGGCCCCGTCGTGTACGTTCCCGACGCGAGCCGCTCGGTCGCGGTATGCCAGGCACTGGTGTCGCCGGGGCAGTCGGAAAAATACGTCGCGGACCTGCGCGCCGAGTATGCGCGCGTGCGCGAACAGCACGCCGGCAAGCGCGGACCCGAGATCATCCCGTTGGCGCGCGCTCGCGCCAACGCCACCCGAATCGACTGGAGCGCTTACCGGCCGACGCGGCCCTCGTTCCTCGGCCGGCGCGCGATCCGCAACGTCGACCTGGCGCAAGCGGCGCGTTACATCGATTGGGGGCCGTTTTTGCAAACCTGGGATCTGGCCGGGCCGTATCCGAAGGTGCTGGACGATCCGGTGGTCGGGCCGCAGGCGCGCGCTTTGCTGCAGGATGCTCGCGCACTGCTGGACAAGGTGATCGCCGGCCGCTGGCTCACCGCCAGCGCGGTCGTCGGCTTCTACCCGGCCAACTCGCTGGAAGAGGACATTCAAATTTACGCGGACGAGTCCCGTGGCGAACCGAGCATGGTCTGGCATGGCCTGCGCCAGCAGACCGCCAAGCCGGTGATCGATGGCGTGCCCAATCCGAACACGGCGCTCGGCGATTTCATCGCGCCGAAGGACTCGGGCGTGGCCGACTACATCGGGATGTTCGCGCTGACGGGAGGAATCGGACTGGAGCAGCACGAAAAGCGCCTTGCGGCCGCACACGACGACTACAACGCGATCATGCTCAAAGCGCTGGCCGATCGGCTTGCCGAAGCACTGGCGGAGTTGATGCACGAGCGCGTTCGGCGTGAACTATGGGGTTACGCGGCGGCCGAGCGGCTCGGCCCCGACGAGCTGATCGCCGAGCGCTACCAAGGGATCCGTCCGGCTCCGGGCTACCCCGCCTGCCCGGAACATTCGGTGAAGCGGCCGCTGTTCGAGCTGCTGCACGCCGAGGAAATCGGAATGGGGTTGACCGAGAATTTCGCGATGATGCCGCCCTCGTCGGTTGCCGGCTTCTACATCGCGCATCCGCAGTCGCGTTACTTCACCGTCGGCCCGATCGGTCGCGACCAGCTCGAGGACTTGGCGCGCCGCCGCGCAGTGGCCGCGACCGAGTTGGAGCGCTGGCTGGCGCCGAATCTGGTGTAAGCCTTCCGATTGCGCAGGTTCACGGATATTGCATAACTTCTGTAAAATACGTAAAATACGCGAAACACGGAGAAGACGATGCAGATTTTTAAGAGCACGGAGGTGGCCAAGAGGTTCGGCGCCATCGCCCAGATCGTCCAGACCGAGCCCGTCTGCGTGGAATCGCATGGGCGCCCGCAAATGGTGATGCTCTCCCCGGCCGAGTACGAGAGGCTGCGTCGCCAGGACCGCCGTGTGTATGCAACGAACGAGCTGCCGGCTAGCTTGCGCGCAGCGATCGCTGCCGCCCGGCCCTCGGCGCAGGCGGCAAAGTTCAACCGAGAAGCGTAAGGCGGCGTGGCCGGCTACCCCGAGCCGATCCCGGGCCTCGTCATCCGCTACTCGTACCTCTGGAAACGCGAAGCTGACCTCGGTCAGATCGAAGGGCAGAAGCACCGCCCGTGCGTGGTCGTGGTGTGCGTGCAGCAGGTCGACGAAGAGCTCGTTGTCACCGTCGCTCCCATCACGCATACGCCGCCCGCCGATCCGGATCAGGCCATCGCACTGACTCCTGCCACGCGCCGACGGCTTGAACTCGATGAACAGAAGAACTGGATCATGGCGACCGAGGTCAACGCGTTCTTCTGGCCCGGCCCGGACCTAGCGCCGACTCCGGATGGCAGACTCGCCTACGGCGAGCTGCCCGCCGTAGTCTTCGAGAAGCTGATCAGGAAGATCCTCGCCGCAGGCAGCCAGCTGCCCCAAGTTACTCGCAACGAATAGGGCAACCTCTTATATTTCGAGCGCAGGATCGGATAGTGCTCGGCGTGACGGCAGCAGCGCCTTCGACAGTGCAACCGGGGCGTTGGACGTCCGGCTCAGCGAGGTCCGCCAGGGCAGGAGTCGGAGGGCAGTTCGCGTGCTCAGCCGAAGTAGCAAGGGTTAACTTTAGCAGATGGACCCGAAGTACCGATTTGAAATAGGAAAGAGCATCGCCTACGCGGTGGTTGCACTAGCCGTTCCTTTCGCCCCGAGCGTCTGGCTCGGTCTCTCCGTCAAGGGTGCTTCGGTCTGGAACATGAGTCCGCGAGGGCTTGGAGTGAGTTTCGTGGAATCCTTTGGGCCCCTTCCGCCCCTTGTAGCTGTGGCGGCGGCCGCAGGGTGGTTAGTAGTTTGGCCGCGCAAGCTCCGCCGGCTGAATGAAGGTCGACTTTCGGTCGGGGCAAATTTTCTGCGTGGTCTCCTCTGGATCTTGCTCGTCCTAGATACGCTCGGCTTGGCTGTTTCGCTTCTCTTCTTTCTCGTAATGATTGGTGTCTAACGTCTGGTTTTCGGCAGCCAATTTTCGGCGCTCTTCGCCCGCTGTGGGTCCATACGAGTCATAGCGAACTACCACCTTGCCCTCAGATTTCTGACCAGGAATTACTCGAGTGCCTACGCCGTCTGCAGCGGCAGCGCTATTTGCGGCTCGCGCCCGGACACGATCGTGCGGTTGCGCCCCTCCTTCTTGGCGGTCTGCAGGGCGCGGTCCGCTCGCGCCAGCAGCTGCTCGGGCGACTCGTGCCGCTCCCACTGCGCCACCCCGGCGGAAAAAGTTTGCCGTTCCGGCACGCACAGGCGCAGTCGATCGATCAGCCGGCAGGCAGCATCGGCGTCGCAGTCGGACAACACCAGTGTGAATTCCTCGCCGCCGTAGCGCGCCAGCAAATCCGTGGGCCGCACTTCGCGGCGCCACGCCTGTGCGGCGCCACGCAGCAGCGCGTCGCCTGCCGCGTGGCCGCGCCGGTCGTTGAATTTCTTGAAATAGTCCAGGTCCAGCATCGCGACCGTCAGGCTGTGCCCGTTGCGACGTGCCCGCGCCAGCTCGATCGCGATTCCCTCATCCAGCCCGCGCCGGTTCGTAATTCCGGTCAGGCCATCCTCGCGCGCCAGACGGTCGAGCATTCCCATCGCGTCGCGGCTCGCTTTCTGCGTGCGCCATAGCAGAACGCCGAACATGGTGCCGAACGACAGCGCCAGCAGGATCGAAAGCGCCACCGTGTAGGCAGCGACTTGGTTCAGGAAGCGGCCGCTGCGAGACGCTTCCATCGCGCGGCTCGAAACTTTTGCACTCGCGCCGCCAAGCCGATGCGCATCGAGCGCGCGTTCGGCTAGCGAAAGTGCCTCCTGGTACCGCGCTTCGACCTTGTCGTCCAGGCGCACCTCGATCGACAGAACGAGCGCAGCGAACACGAGCATCGCCAGCGCCGACGCCCCGATCAACAGGCGCAGCCAGAATGCGTGGCGCAAGCGAGTCGAGTCCAGCTGCGCCGTCCGAACAGGGATGCCGATCGTCGCCGGTGCTAGATGCCCCACGTGACGTCAACCCGCTTGCGCTGTGCAGCGCGCAGCATTTCGATCAGCGGAAAGGCACGCTGCCCAAGCGTGATCGGCAGGCGCTGCTCGATGTGCGCTTCCCCGGTGCGCTCGTCGGCCTCGCGCCGGGCTCGATCCTCGCGCAATTGCGCTTTCTCATCCTCCACGGCGGCTGTAAGGCGTTTCAATGCCTCGTCGACCTCCTCGGAGCGGATGACACCGCGCTCGGCTTCGGTCTTGCCGATGATTTCGAGCAACCGCCGCGCCGTTTCCGCAAACATGTAGATCTCGGCGGCTGCCTTGGATCGGAACACGACCAACGCCATCGCGCGCTCCGGGTTCGAATGCGCGATTTTCGCACGGCGACGGTGTCGATGCAGCCTTGCGAAGGCGTCTCATGCAATAGAATCGGCTCATCGGCACAGAACTGCGGGAGAGCGGCGATGGGCAAGGGCGATTTGCGTACGCGGCGCGGCAAGATCTACAACGGCAGCTACGGCAAGAAGCGGCCGCATCGCGCACCGAAGAAGGCCGCCGCTGACAAACCCGCCATTCGCCGCCCACCGGGCGGGTAGAGGTAGGGCGGGCCTCGCCTTGTGGCCGTCCACCGGCCCGGCTCGTTGACGTCCGTAGCTACGGGCCGGCCGGGTCGTGCAGGTGCGTAGCCGTTGGACTGCCGGGCCATCGTGGCCGTCGGCCGGCCGGCCTACCGTGGCCCTCGCCGCTGCGCGGGCGCCGGCGACTATCCGGTCGTCCCTGTGCGCGCATACCGCGCGGCGGAAGCATTGCAGCCGTTCAGAGCCCTTCAGCCGGCCGTTTTCCTATTCCGCCGCGCTATGACCAATGTCGCCGGCGCCTGCTCGCGTTCGAGGGCCGACGCTTCCCGTCCGGCCGACGGGCGACCGTGATCGCCCAGCGACGTCTCAAGCGCAGTGTTGTAGGTCATCGTGCATCGACTAGGAGCTGCGATGGCCTAGATCACCGCGCTGGAACGAGGGCGCAATGATGATCGTTTTCCGTTGGACTGGCGGGAGAGCGTTGGCCCTGGATGCGAGCAGGCGAGCGGCCGTAGGTACAGCGCGGCGGTGCAGGACAGCGGAGCGCTGAAATCCTCCGGTGTGCTCGGATGTTTCCGCCGCGCGGTGCCGAGCGCAGCCATGTTCGGATGCCGCTCGCCCGCGCAGTAGACAGGGCCGACGCTAGGCCCGACAGTGCAACGGCCACGAATTGCGCGAGCCGGCCGCCGCGCTGCGTTACGTTTCCCGCAGCGATCTTCGGTATTGGATCGCCTCGCCGACATGGTCTGTGGTGAGCTCCTCCGCTCCCGCCAGGTCCGCAATCGTGCGAGCCAGCTTGAGCACGCGGTGGTATCCGCGCGCCGACCAGCCGAGGCGGCTGCTGGCCGCGTGCAGCAGTTGTTTGACGGCGCCGGCCGGCCGGCAGATGCGCTCGACCTCGACCGCCTGCAACTCGTCGTTGGGTTTGCCCTGGCGGTCGAGCGCCAGTTCATGCGCGCGCGCAACTCGTTCGGCCAGATAACGCGTCGGCTCGCCGTCCGGCATCGACGTCAGCTCGGTATCGCTGAGCGATGGCACCTCGACCCGCATGTCGATGCGGTCGAGCAGCGGGCCGCTGATCCGGTCTTGATAACGGGCAACCATCTCCGGCGTGCAGCGGCAGGCGATTGTCTTGTGGCCGTGGTAGCCGCACGGGCATGGGTTCATCGCGGCCAGCAGCTGAAAGCGCGCAGGATAGTCGACGTGGCGCGATGCACGCGCGATCGTGATATGGCCGGTTTCCAAGGGCTCGCGCATCGCCTCGAGCACGCGGCGGTCGAACTCGGGGATCTCGTCCAGGAACAGCACGCCGTGGTGCGCGAGCGAGATTTCGCCCGGGACCGCATGGGCGCCACCGCCGATCAACGCAGCCGCGCTGGCCGTGTGGTGTGGGGCCCGGAACATCCGCGTGGCCCAGCGCTGCGGAGCGAACTGGCCGACCACGCTCAACACGGCGGCTGACTCGATCGCTTCCTCGTGGGTCATCGTCGGCAGCAGCCCGGCAAAGCGCTGGGCCAGCATCGACTTCCCTGTCCCAGGCGGGCCCACCATCAATACGCTGTGACGGCCAGCTGCTGCGATCTCGAGCGCGTGTTTGGCAGCGGCCTGGCCCTTGATGTCAAAGAAATCCGGATAGGAAGGCGGGGTCAGTCTCACCGCAGCCAGATGTGGTTCGATCCGCTTGGCCTGGGAATCGCCTGCCTCGTGATTCAAGTGTGCGACGACCTCCAGCAGCGTACGCGCGGGCAGGATCGGGATTTCGGCGACCAGCGACGCCTCGTCGGCATTGTCGAACGGCAGGATGAAGCCGCGCGCCGATTGGCGGTTTGCGGCTCCACGCGAGACCGCGCTGGTCATCGCAAGCGCGCCGAAGACCGGCCGTAGCTCGCCCGATAGCGACAGCTCGCCGGCGAATTCGAACCGCTCGAGCACGCGCGCCGGCACCTGTCCTGTTGCAGCCAAGATTCCAACCGCGATCGGCAGATCGAAGCGCCCCGATTCCTTCGGCAAATCGGCGGGAGCCAGATTGACGGTGATGCGGCGCGAGGGAAACTCGAGGCGGCAGTTCTGAAGCGCGGAACGCACGCGCTCGCGCGCCTCTTTCACTTCGGCTTCGGCCAAACCCACCAAGGTGAAAGCCGGCAGTCCGTTGGCCAGATGGACTTCGACCGTGACTTCCGGCGCGGACATCCCGGATAGCGCGCGGGTTCGAACGACGGCGAGGGTCATCGCGCAGAACGTACAGGCTCGTTTCCGATTCTACGGGCCGCCACCCCCGGGCCGACATGGCCGATCCGACATGCTGCTGCGCCAAAGGGCGCCATTTGCGACAATCCAGGTTGCGGAAAGAGGCGCTTGCAAATGCTGCAGGCCATTTTCAGTATCGATCCCCGAATATTGGCGACATCCGTTGCCCTGCTGGCGGTCGCGCTCGGGCTTCTGGTGCGGCGCCGGATCGCAGTGGCGCGGGAGCGCCGCGAGCGGCTGGAGCTGGAGGCCGCCGACGTCAGCGGGGAGACTTCGGTTCTACCGCTCGCTCAGCTGGCATCTTCGGTCGAGGTCCTCGACCTGGACGAACTGCTTGCCGGCGAGGAAGGGTCGGTCGTGGCTGCAGCCCGCCGACAGCTGGAGGCGCCGACCGACGTCAGCCTGGTTCCGGATACCGTGTTTCCGATTCCGCCGGCTCCGGTAGCCCGGCCGGCTGTGGCTGGAATGCAGCCAACCGGGGCTGGAATGCAGCCGGCCGCGATGACGGTACCTCCGGCCACTCATGTTGGAACTGCCGCCGCCGCAGCCGTGCTGGCGCGCCGGCCGCAGGCGGCGGCGGCCGCACCAAGCGGTGCGCCCTCGGGCGTGGTCCAAGGACGGCCTGCGGCCGCCGAGCGGGGCGGTACTGCGCCGCCGGAACGTCCGGTCCCCGTGAGGGAACTCGCGCTCGCGTGGTTCGAAGCTCGGGGTTATCGGCCGTCGGCGGCATCCCAGGCGGTGCGGCCGATCGAGCTGGTGCTCCGCCATCGGAAGGACCCGGGGCGAGCGTATGCGTTCATCGTCGAGCGCGAACGTGTGACCGCCGAGCGCATTGCCGCGTTGGTCGAGCATGCGCAGTCGATCGGGTTGACGCGCGTGTTGGTGGCTGCGGAAAATGGAAGCGAGCCGGGAATCTTGAAGCTTTTCCGCCGTCAGGGAGTGCGCCTGGTCGACCAGGACGAGATGCGGCGCGAGTTTGAGAAGCTGGACCTCGGCATCGCAGCCAAGATCATTGCAGTGGCGCGCAGTCGCGCGCGGCTGCGTTCGTCGAGCGCTTAACGACCCGCTCGCCTCAACTGCGGGTCCGCGCCGCCTCGAGCTCCGCTACTCGCGCTTCGAGCGCTTCGAGCTTCTCGCGTGTTCGCGCCAGCACTTGCCGCTGCAGCTCGAATTCCTCTTGCGTGACCAGTTCCATTCGGGCGAACTGCTGCATCAGCAGCGCCTTTAAGTTCTTCTGAATGTCGGCGGCCGGACTGGAGGCAAGCAACGCGCTGATGCGTTGTTGCAGGTCCTCCAGCATGCGGGTTTTTTCCATGGAAACTCGCCTGCGCTGCGCGGATGGCAACTGCGGCCAGTCTAGCAGCCGTCCCGCTGCTACCGGTCCGACGACCGGGCCGTGTCCCCGCTGTCGTTCCATGCGCCGCCGCCGAGCGCCTGGTACAGCGCCGCTGTATCGGCGTACCGGGCCGCCTGTGCCTGGACGCGCGCGACCCACGCTTGCTGGTACGCCTGCTCCGCGTTCAAAAGCGCCAGCACGTTGACCGCGCCGGCATCGAGCTGGCGGCGTGTCAGATCGAGCGTGGTGCGGGCGGCCTGCTCGGCTTCGGTCGCTGCGGCAAGCGCGTCGGCGTCGCTGCGCAGCGCGTACAGCGCATCGGCGACGTTCTGGAACGCGGTCAGCACTGCGATGCGGTACTGGGCGGTCGCCTGATCCAGCGCGGCCTCGGCAGCGTGCTGCCGGTGCTCGAGCGTGCCGAAGTCGAAGATCGTCTGCGCCGCGCTGCCGCCAATGGACCAGAACCGGTTGCCGTCGTCGAACATCCGCGAGATGCCCGTGGCGGTGCCGCCGTACAGAGTCGAGATCGAAAACTGCGGCAGGCGGTTGGCCACTGCCACGCCGACTTGCGCACTCGCCGAGTGCACCTGCGCCTCGGCAGCGCGCACATCGGGCCGGTGCTCGACCAACTGGGACGGCACGCTCAGAGGCAATTGCTCGGGGAGCTTCAGCGCTTCCAGGTCGATCTGTTCTGGCGCGGTCTGCGCCGGCAGATCGCCGGACAGCACGGCCAGCAGATCGCAGGTCTGCTCGAGTTGCCGTCTCAAGGGCGGCAGCGACTGCTCGGCCTGGGCCAGCGCGGACTGCTGGGAGGCGACGTCGAGCGCTGACGCGTATCCGAGCCGCTGCTGCTCGCGCAGCAGCGCGAGCGATCGCTCCTCGACGGCGATGATGTCCGTCGTTGCCTCGATCTGCGCGTGCAGCGCCGCCCGCTGGATCGCGGCGGCCACCACGTTCGAGGCGAGCGTCAGTTTTGCCGCCTCGAGCTCGAACCGTTGCGCTTCCTCCTGCGCGGCAAGCGATTCGACGGCGCGCCGGTTCGCACCGAACACGTCCGGCACGAACCCGACGCTGACCTGCGCCGTGTGCAGCGTGTAGATCGCAGCGCCGGAAGACAGGGTCGGTGCGATCGTGCCGACTGCGTTTTCGGTGCGGCTCACCGAGTAGCTCGCCTGCGCGGACGGGTAGTAGGCGCCGGTCTGCGCGGCGGTCGATTCGTGCGCCTGGCGCAGCGCGGCCCTGGCAGCGTCCAGCGTCGGGTTGTGTTGCAGCGCGCGCTCGACGATCCGGTCGAGCGGCTCCGACCCGAAACCGTCCCACCACTGCCGTGGCACCTCCGCTCCCGCTCGGAACACCTGTGCGGCGCCGGCCTGCGGGGCTGCCGGCGCAGCGGCGGTCGAGGTCAGCGGCTCGCGGACGTAGTCTTTGACATCGGGCTGTGCCGGGCGATGGAAATCGGGCCCGACGGCGCAGGCGGCACACAGCAGTGCTGAAGAAGCTGCGATCGCCCTGGCTCGCTGGCTCGTCTCACACCTCATCTGCGACCTCCCGCGCAAGCTTGCGCGCCCTCTCCCGGCGCGCGGCCGCCCACTCGAGCACCATCACCTGCAGCGCCGGCGCCACCACCAGCAGCATCACCGGGCCCAGCAGCATGCCACCGACGACGACGGTCGCGAGCGGCCGCTGCACCTGGCTGCCGATGCCGGTGGCGAGCGCCGCCGGCAGCAGGCCGATGCAGGCCGATAGCGCCGTCATCAGCATTGGCCGCATCCGTTGCTCGGCCGCGTACCGCATCGCTTCCAGCGGCGGCTGGCCTTCGGCCACCAGGTGGTTGAAGTAGGTCAGCATCAGGATCCCGTTCATCACCGACACGCCGAACAGCGAGACGAAACCGATCGCCGCCGAAACACTCAGATCGAGCCCCGACGCGTACAGCGCGACCAGCCCGCCCGCCACTGAAAAGGGGATCCCGACCAGCGTCAGCAGGCTGTCGCGCAGCGAGTTGAACAGCATGTACAGCAGCAGCAGGATCGTTCCGAGCGCGACCGGCACCAACACCTCCAGGCGCTCTTTCGCCAGTTGCAGCTCCTCGAATTCGCCGGCCCACTTGATCCGGTAGCCCTCGGGCAGCTTCACGTGTTCTCGGATCCGCTGCTGCACCTCCTTCACGGTGCCGCCGAGGTCGCGCCCGCGCACGCTGAATTTCACCGGGATGTAGCGCTCGTTGCTCTCGTGGTAGATGTAGGAGGCGCCGGTGTCCAGCGAGATCGTGGCGAGCTCGCGCAGCGGAACGTAGGCGGTCGTTCCGGCGGGCGTCGAGTAGCCGACCAGGATGTTGCGGATCGAGTCGAGGCTCGAGCGGTGCTCGGGCTTTAGCCGCACGACCAGCGCGAACTGCCGGTCGCCTTCCAGCACGGTGGTGGCCTGCGTGCCGCCGGCCGCGGCCTGCACCACCGTGTTGACGTCGCCGGCGTTCAGCCCGTAGCGAGCGGCCCTGTCGCGGTCGACGGCGACGTTCAGGTTCGGCTGCCCCAGCACCCGGAACACGCCGAGATCCTGCACGCCACGGACCTGGGCCATCTGATGCAGCACCTGGTCGGCGAGCTTCTCCAGCACGTTCAGGTCCGGGCCGATGATCTTCACCGAGTTCGCTCCCTTGACCCCGGACAGGCCCTCCTCGATGTTGTCCTGGATGTACTGCGAGAAGTTGAATTCGATCCCTGGAAATTCGGCCCGGAACTGCCCCTGCAGCTCGCCGACCAGCCGATCCTTCGTGTAGCCGCGCGGCCACTCGCCGAACGGTTTCAGCGGCACGAAGAATTCCGCGTTGTAGAAGCCCGCGGCATCCGAGCCGTCGTCGGGCCGGCCGTGCTGCGATACGACGGTGATCACCTCCGGGTGGCTCTTCAGGATCGTCCGGATCCGGTCCACCTTGTCCATGCCGGCCTCCAGCGATATCGTCGGCGGCATCGTCGCCCGGATCCACAGGTTGCCTTCCTCCAGCGCAGGCAGGAACTCGGTGCCAACCCTCGCGAGCAGCAGCGCTGCGATCGCGAGAAACGCCGCGCCGACGGCGAGCGTCGCCCAGCGCCGGCGCAGCGCCCAGCGCAGCACCGGCGAGTAAAGCCGGCGGATGCCCGCGACGACGAAGGTCTCAGCCGTCTTGACGTGCCGCGGCAGCAGCCACGACAAGAGCACCGGCGTCACCGTGAAGGTTGCGAGCAGCGCGCCGGTCAGCGCGTACGCGTAGCTGCGCGCCATCGGACTGAAGATCTGGCCTTCGACACCCTGCATCGTGAAAAGCGGTATGAACGCGGCCACCGTGATCGCGGACGAGAACAGCACCGCGCGATCCACCTGCAGGCTGCTGACGAAGATTATCCGCAGGCGGTTGGTCCAGGTCCGCCGGGACTCGGCTGGAAGGCCCGGGTCGCTCCAGCGTTGCGCGAATTCGGCGACGAGCGACTGCCGTTCCTCCTCCGGCCGCTGAAGGTTGTGGAACACGTTCTCCACCAGGATCACGGCCGAATCGACGATGATGCCAAAGTCGACCGCACCCACCGACAGCAGGTTGGCCGACTCTCCCATCAGAACCAGTGCGATCACGCTGAAGAACAGCGCGAGCGGGATGTTGGCGCTAACGATCAGCGCGCTGCGCAGGTCGCCCAGGAAGATCCACTGGATCAGGAACACGAGCAGGCAGCCGATCGCCAGGTTGTGCAGCACCGTGCGCGTCGTGAGCTCGACCAGCCGGGAGCGGTCGTAGAACGGCACGATCCTCACGCCCGTGGGCAGCGTTCCGTCGTGATTGATCGCGTCCACGGCGGCTTTCACGCGCTGCACGACCGGGTCCGTCTGCAGCGTGCGGTTCATCACGACGATTGCAGTGACCACGTCGTCCTGGTCGTCGCGGCCGGCCCGGCCCAGCCGCGGCAGGTAGCCGACCTGGACCGTCGCGACGTCCCTCACGCGCACCGGGATTCCGCCCGATTGCGACAGCACCACGTTGCCGATGTCGGCGGTGTCGCGGATCAGGCCGACGCCGCGGATGTTGACCGACTGCTGCCCGACGTTGATCGTGCGGCCGCCGACATTGATGTTGGCGTTGCCGAGGGCCCCGATTAGCTGCGGCAGGGTGATGCCGTAGCCCTGCAGCCGCGTCATGTCGGCCTCGACCTCGTACTCCTTGGTCGTGCCGCCCCAGGTGACGACCTGCACCACGCCCGGCACGGTGAGCAGGCGCCGCTGCACGACCCAGTCCTGGATCGTGCGCAAATTGGTCAGCCCGAAGTGTGGCGGCCCCGCCAACTGGTAGCGGTAGATCTCTCCGACCAGGCTGGAGGCCTGGATCTGCGGGGAAACGCCGTTGGGAAGGCTCACGTTCTGCTGCAGCGCCAGCGCCGCCTGCGTATAGGCGAAGTAGTAGTCGACTCCGTACTTGAAGGTCACGCGGACGAACGACAGCCCGTAGAACGAGGTCGAGCGGATGTTGTCGACGCCGGGGGTCGTGGCCAGCCCGATTTCCATCGGGCGCGTGTAATAGCGCTCCATCTCCTCGGCCGACAGCCCGGGCGTCTGCACGGTGATCTCCAGGATCACCGGCGCCGGGTTCGGGTAGGCCTCGATGTCCAGGTGCAAATACGCCCCGATGCCCGCGATCACGAAGGCCAGCAGGGCGATCAGCACGACCGGGCGTCGCGTCAGGACGCTTGCCAGCAGGGCTTTGAGCATCTCGTTATGGCTCGCGCAGTTGCCGGGCTGGCGGCGCCGCTACGGCGTCTGCCGGGCCAGCTCGTTGGCGAGGAACAGCGCGTTTTCGGTCGCGACCCGCTCGCCGGTCGTCACGCCTGCCAGAACCTGGTCAAGGCCGTCGCGCTGCATGCCGAGCTTCAACGGGCGGCGCACGAAGCGGCGCCCGTCGGCCGTCACGAACGCCTCCATCGTGCCGTCGCCCTCGCGCACCACGGCGTCCAGCGGCAGCGCCGGCGAGCGCACCGGCGCGCCGGTGCGGATCACGAAGGTGCCGAGCATTTGCGGCCGCAGCTCGTGGCCGGGATCGCGGATCTCGGAGCGCACCGTGACCCGGTGCGTGTTCGGGTCGACCGAAGCTCCGATGTTGCCGACGCGCCCTTCGAACGTGCGGCCGGGGAAGGCGGCGAGCGTGGCTTCGACAGGCTCGCCCAGGCGGATGTACGGCAGCTCGTCCTCGGCGACGCTGGCGATCATCCACATCGTGGAGATGTCGGCGACCATGAAAGGGGCGGGCGCGTTGCCGGGCTGTACCAGCAAGCCCGGGGCGGCGTTGCGCGCGGTCACGCGACCTGCGATCGGGCTAGCGATCCGCAGCTCGGCGGCGGTCGAGCGGCTGGCGATGATTTGATCCATCTCTGCTTCGGTCTTGCCGAATATGCGCACGGCGGCGCGCGCCGCGTCCAGGTTGCCCTGGGCGGTCTGCTGGTCCGATACCGCCTGGTCCAGGTCTTTCTGCGCGATGCTCTGCGATTCGAACATCTCGCGCGCCCGTTCTAGCGCCTGCGTGGTGAGCTTCAGCACGCCGGCCGCGGCGATCAGACTCTGCTCCGCGCTCACCAGGTCGGGGCTTTCGATCGTGAAGAGCCACTGCCCCTGTCGGACGTCGTCGCCCGCCCTGGCGAGCACCCGCGCGATTCGCCCCGCCCAGGGCGAGAACACCTGCACGCTGCGGTCCTGGTCGAAGTCGACGAAGCCTTCCGTTTCGTGCCGGGGGACGAAGTCGTGCTCGAGAACCGGTCCCACCTTGATCTGTCGCGCCTGCGCATCGGTCAGGGTGACGCTGTCGCCGTCGACTCGCGCCGACGCACCTGCAGCTTGAGCGGCCGGCACCGCGCCTGTACCTCGCGCGCCGAACAGCGCCAAAGCGCCGAACGTGGCGATGCCCACCGCGGCAACTGCGACGGTCAGAGCCCCAAAATGAGTAAACCTCGTTCCGGATTGCATGGACGATCCTCGTCGAGCGCGCGGGAGCGCGCGCCGCATGCTACTTAGCAGTCCCCGTTTGCCTCTGCGTTTCCCGCAAATTACGGATTGGAAAGGGCGCCGTCGGCTGCCGAATCGGCCCGCGCAGGGTCGAAGAATCCCTAGCACCAATCCCCGAGTTGCCATCTCGGTCTCCATCACCCGCCACCTGCGATGGCGCACCAAGTTGGAGCCGGTATCACCCGGCCGGAAGCGCTTTCACCGCCATTGCCGAAGTGGGCGACGCACCAAAAGCGGGCGCCAGCGCAGAGGCGATCTACCGACCGATCGAGCACACAATTCTCCCGCAAATTCAATGACTTGCTGGTGAGGAACGGGGCACGGCGCCGGTGCAAGCGAGCGATCCGATCCGACTGGCACGCAAGTTGCAGAAAGGGTACCCCGAGGCACGCGATGGTGTCGCAATGACAGGGAGAGGGCCTTCATGAAGAAATCGGTTTCCACGCATCCACGCATCCACGTACCCACGCACCCACGGTGAGGACGCCATGAAACTCATCACAGCAATCATCAAGCCCTTCAAGCTGGACGAAGTGCGCGAGGCGCTCTCCGGCGTCGGCGTGCAGGGCGTCACGGTGACCGAGGTCAAGGGCTTCGGCCGGCAGAAGGGCCACACCGAGCTGTATCGCGGAGCCGAGTACGTCGTCGACTTCCTGCCGAAGGTGAAAGTCGAGGCGGCCATCAGCGACGAGCTCGTCGAACGTGCGATCGAGGCGGTCGAGAGCTCGGCCCGCACCGGAAAGATCGGCGACGGGAAGATCTTCGTATACGACCTAGAGCAGGTCGTTCGCATCCGCACCGGCGAAACCGGCAAAGACGCGCTCTAAACCAAAAGAGGAGGAACGGCAGAATGAAGAAATGGATTTTGGCGGCGGCGTCGGCAGCGACACTCGCGCTGACCGCGCTCGCCCCTGGCCTCTCGGTCGCGCAAGCGCAGGCACCGGCCGCGGCGGAACAGAAGAAGGACGCTGCGCCGGCGGCGGAAGCTGCGAAAGCGCCGGAAGCCGCTGCCACTGCTGCTCCTGCGCCCTCCCCGAACAAGGGTGACGTGGCCTGGATGCTCACCTCGACCGCCCTTGTGCTTTGCATGTCGGTACCGGCACTGGCTCTGTTCTATGGCGGGCTGGTGCGCGCGAAGAACATGCTGTCGGTGCTGATGCAAGTGTTCATGGTGTTCTCGCTGATCACCGTGCTGTGGGCGGTGTATGGCTACAGCCTGGCATTCACCGAGGGCAGCGGTTGGCTCAGTCCGTTCATCGGCGGGTTGGATCGCCTCTTCCTGGGCGGGACGTTCACGCCGGCCACCGGCGACTTCTCGATGGCGTCGACCTTCGACAAGGCGACGCCGCTGCCCGAGCTCGTGTACGTGGCGTTCCAGGCGACTTTCGCTGCGATCACCTGCTGCCTGATCTTGGGGGCGACGGTCGAGCGCATCAAGTTCTCCGCGGTGCTGATCGCAATCACGATCTGGTTCACGATCAGCTACCTGCCGGTGGCGCACATGGTGTGGTACTGGCCGGGCCCGGACGGCTACACGTCGGACAAGGTGGTCGACGCGATGGTCGCGAAAGCGGGCCTGCTCAACGGCTGGGGAGCGCTCGACTACGCCGGCGGAACCGTCGTTCACATCAACTCCGGCGTAGCCGGTCTCGTCGGGGCGATGCTGCTGGGCAAGCGCATCGGCTTGGGCAAGGAGCCGATGCCACCGCACAGCCTGACGATGACGATGATCGGAGCCTCGCTGCTGTGGTTCGGCTGGTTCGGCTTCAACGCCGGCTCGGCGCTCGAGGCCAACGGCATGGCCAGCCTCGCGTTCATGAACACGTACCTGGCAACCGCTTGCGCAGTGCTGTCCTGGGTCTTCGCCGAGTGGATGATCAAGGGCAAGCCCTCGATGTTGGGCGCCGCTTCGGGTGCCGTTGCCGGCCTGGTCGCGATCACGCCGGCCGCAGGCAATGTCGGCATTCCCGGTGCCTTCGTGATCGGTCTGGCGGTGGGCCCGATCTGCCTGTGGGGCGTAACTGGGCTGAAGAAGCTGATCGCCAAGGACGACGCGCTCGACGTGTTTGGCGTGCATGCGGTCGGCGGCATTACCGGAGCGCTGCTCACCGGCATTTTCAACGCGCCCAGCCTCGGCGGTCCGGGCGTGACCAACTACGTGACGATGAAGCCCGACGCCTACCCGGGCATCTTGGCGCAATTCATTATCCAGGCCAAAGCGGTGGGCATCGTGTTTGTGTGGACTGCTGTCGCCGCCTTCATTGCTTTCAAGATCGCCGACCTGCTCGTCGGGCTGCGCGTGGCCGAAGAGGAGGAGCGCGAGGGCCTGGATACCACCTACCACGGAGAGACCGCCTACAACCTGTAAGCGGCCTGCCACCGACAGATAGACAAGCGGAAGGAGGGAATTTCCCGATGAAAAAAACCAGTGCTTTCATGGCTGCCCTGACGGTGGCGTCGCTGCAGCTGGCCGACGCGCCCGCGTGGGCACAAGAAGCTCCAGCTCCGGCGCCCGCCCCGGCTCCAGCGGCAGCTCCGGCGCCCGCCCCGGCTCCAGCAGCGCCGGCTCCAGCCCCCGCTCCAGCAGCAGCGCCGGCTCCAGCCCCCGCTCCAGCGGCAGCGGCGGCGGCTCCGGCGCCGGAGACATCGCCGGTGTCGATGCCTTCGATGAGCGCCACGCTCGCTGGCAATGTCAAGCCGATGAAAGTCGATGCGGGGCCGCTGGGTAGCGTGTACGTGACCGGCGTGCTCAGCGGTATGGCGATGTACGAGAGCAATTTCGCCTTCCCCGACGAGCACCGCTTCATGGCCGATGTCACCAACGGCCAGGTCGTCGTGCAGAAGGTCGATGGGCCCATCCAGTTCTACGCGGAAGGCGGCGCCTATTCGCTTCCAGTCGTCGGTGTTCCTTACCTGCGCGCCGGTCACGCGACCGATCTGAACTTTGGGGGCTTGCCGGTGTGGTTCGTGAAGTACGCGGCGAACGACTCGCTCTCCGTGCAGGCCGGCGACCTGCCGACGCTAATCGGCGCCGAGTACGCGTTCACGTTCCAGAACGTGAACATCCAACGCGGCTTGATCTGGAATCAGGAGAATGTCGTCAACCGCGGCGTTCAGGCCAACTACACGAAGGGCCCGCTGGCGCTGTCGCTCGCTTGGAGCGACGGCTTCTTCTCGAACCGCTACAGCTGGCTCACCGGCTCGGCAACGTACACGATCGACAGCTCCAACTCGATCACCTTCGACGCGGGCGGCAGCATTAACACGGAGACGGTCTCGAGCTTCGCGACGCCGCTGCTGCAGAACAACTCGACGATCTACAACCTGTACGCCTCGCACACTTCGGGTCCCTGGACCTTCATGCCGACGCTGCAATACACGACGGTGCCTTCGGACTCCAAGATCGGCACGACCAAGGAGTTGAACACGTTCGGCGGCGGTCTGTACGGCATCTACGCGATGGATGGCGGCTACAGCGTTGCCGGCCGGGTCGAATACATTCGAAGCAACGGCGATCCGTCCGATCCGTCGTTGCTGTACGGCGGCGGCAGCAAGGCTTGGTCCTTCACGATCACCCCGACGTACCAGAACAAGTTCTTCTTCGCCCGAGCCGAGTTCTCGTACGTGAAGATCAACAGCGGCGTTGCGGGCGCCATGTTCGGTCCGATCGGGTCGAGCGACAGCCTGACGCGCCTGATGCTGGAGACCGGAATCATCTTTTAGGCAACGAGCAAGCTGCGCGGCGTGCCGGCTGTGCAGCTTGCCCGCTGATCTGGCGGCGCGCCCCCTGCCGCCTACTCTCGACTTGGCCCCTGTAAGGGGCCTTTTTTTCGCCCCAATTTCTGCCTCGGGTGGGCCGGATGCGGCGTCGCAGCATAAGCCGCCGCACGGATAGAATGTCAGATTCGTCGGCTCGGACCGACGTCTGAACCTGCGCACGCTTTGGGGGATCCGCCATGCAGCCGACAAGTGTTCCCGTGCTTGCATCTGCCGCCGGCCCGGTGCTGGAGTACGAGCGGCGCATCCTGGACTCGACCACCGACATCGAGCACTGGTTCCGCCAGCAGTGGCAGGAGCACACGCCGCCGTTTTACGGGTCGGTCGACCTGCGCAATGCCGGCTTCAAACTCGCGCCGGTCGACATGAATCTGTTCCCCGGCGGGTTCAACAATCTGTCGGAGGAAGCGCTTCCGTGCGCGGTGCAGGCGGCGCAGGTCGCGGTCGAGCGCACCTGCCCGGACGCACGCAGGCTGCTGCTGATCCCCGAGCGGCACACTCGCAACGTTTTCTATTTGCAGAACGTGGCGCGCCTGGCGCGCGTGCTCGCGACCCCTGGGCTGGAGGTGCGGATCGGCAGCCTTTCGCCCGAAGTGACCGCGCCCGTGTCGATCACGCTGCCGGGCGGCGAAAAGCTGACGTTGGAACCCTTGCAACGGCGCGGCGATCGGGTCGGAGTCGATGGTTTCGACCCCTGCATCGTGCTGCTGAACAACGATCTGTCGGCTGGAATTCCTCCGGAATTGCAAAACCTCGATCCGGCGCAGACGCTACTGCCGCCGTTGCACGCGGGCTGGTCGGTGCGCCGTAAGTCCACCTATTTCCGCTGCTACGAGGAGATCGCGGGGCAGTTCGCACAGTTGATCGGGGTCGACCCCTGGACCATTAACCCGCTGTTCACACGCTGCGGCAAGATCGATTTTCGCGAGAAGGTCGGCGAAGAGTGTTTGGCCGCCAGCGCGGAGCGCCTGCTTGCCGACATCGGCCGGCGCTACCGCGAGCGCGGAATCCCACAGAAGCCGTTCGTCATCGTCAAAGCCGACGCCGGCACGTACGGGATGGGGATCATGACGGTGCGCGACCCCTCCGAAGTGACCGCACTGAGCCGCAAACAGCGCAACAAGATGGCCGTCGTCAAGGAGGGCCTCGAGGTCAGCGAGGTGATCGTGCAGGAAGGTGTGCCGACCTACGAGACGATCGATCAGGCTGTTGCCGAGCCAGTCGTGTACATGATCGACCGTTACGTCGTGGGGGGGTTTTATCGCGTACATCGCGAGCGCGGCATCGACGAGAATTTGAATGCGCCGGGAATGGAGTTCGTCCCGCTGGCGTTTCCGAACCCGTGCAATCTGCCCATCGTGCGGGCCGAACCGGGCTCGAGCGCGCAAAACCGCTTTTACTGCTACGGCGTGGTCGGGCGCCTGGCGCTGCTCGCCGCCGCACTCGAGCTCGAACGAACCGCGCCCCGACCGGATTCACCCGCCGAAGAGGGAACGCGAACTTCGGCAATGCCGCACGCCGCGCAGGATCCTGGAGTGCGCGTCGAGGCGGCCTCGTGAAGCGGACGTCCGGATGAAATCATGAGTTCCGAGGTCTCGGCCCTGTTCATCGTAGATCCCTTGGACGACTTAAAAGAGTCCAAGGATTCGAGCATCGCGATGATGCGCGAGATGGCACGTCGCGGCCATCAGGTGTGGGGCTGTGAGATCGGTGCTCTGGCGTGGTTCGACGGCGTCGTGCAGGCGCAAGCGACGCGCTTGGAGATCCTGCCGCAGGGCGCACAATGGTTTGCGCGGATGGAGACGGGGCGCCGCCCGCTCGAGGGCTTCGACGTCGTTCTGATGCGCAAGGATCCGCCGTTCGACCTCGAATACCTGGTGGCGACGTACCTGTTGGAAGCGGCCGTGCGCCGAGGCGCTCGCGTGTTCAACGATCCGCGCGCGCTGCGCGATCACAATGAGAAGTTCGCGATCGCCGAGTTCGCGCACTATGCCCCGCCGACCCTGGTGACGCGCGATCCCGAGGCGATCCGCGCGTTCCATGCCGAGCAGCGCGAGATCGTCGTAAAGCCCTTGGACGGCATGGGCGGGCGCGGAGTGTTCCGACTGACCGAGCGCGATCCAAACCTGGGGGTGATCCTGGAGACCGCCACTGCCAACGGGCAGCGCACGGTGATGGCCCAGCGTTTCATCCCGGAGATCGCTTCGGGCGACAAGCGCATCCTGCTGGTGGGCGGCAGGCCGGTTCCGTACGCATTGGCGCGCACGCCTCGCCAGGGTGAGTCCCGCGGCAACTTGGCAGCAGGGGGAATTGGACGCGCGCAGCCGCTATCGGAGCGTGATCGCGCAATCGCCGCCGCGCTCGGCCCCGCGCTGGCGGACCGCGGCTTGCTGCTAGTCGGCCTGGACGTGATCGGCGATTTCCTCACCGAGATCAACGTGACCAGTCCAACCTGCTTTGTCGAGATCCGGCGCGAAACCGGCTTCAACGTCGCGGTGATGTTCGTCGAGGCGCTTGAGCGCCAAATCCAGTGAAGGACCCATGGTCGCAATCGTCGTGATCGCGCACCGGCCGCTCGCTTCGGCGCTCGAACAGTCGGCGCGGCACGTCTACAGCCGCGACCCCGCGTGTGGCGGCTACCGTCTGCGCGCGCTCGACGTAGAACCCGACGCCGACGTGGCGCAGCTGGAGCAGCGTGCGCGCGAGGTGCTCGCCGAGGAGGACGACGGTAGCGGCGTGCTTCTGCTGACGGATTGCTTGGGAGCGACCCCGGGCAATGTTGCGGCGCGGCTGGCGCAACCCGGCAAGATCGAGGTGATCGCGGGGGTGAACCTGCCGATGCTGCTGCGGGCATTGTGTTACCGCGCAAGTTCGCTTCGGGAACTGGCGGAGAAGGCGATGGCGGGCGGCGCGCGAGGAATCGCGCCGGTTGGCACCCCGCAGCAGGATCAAAAACCGGCTTCGGGGAACGATGATCTCGCGCGACTTCAAGATCAGCAATAAACTCGGGTTGCACGCCCGGCCTTCGGCCCAGTTGACACAGGCCGCGTCGCGTTTCCAGAGCGAGGTCTATCTCGCGCGCGAGGGTCGACGCGTGAACGCTAAGTCGATCATGGGCGTGATGATGCTGGCGGCGGGGCCCGGGTCGACCGTCTCGGTCGAGGCCGATGGCCCGGACGAGGAAAACGCGATCGCAGCGATTGGCGCGCTGATCGACTCGCGCTTCGGCGAGTTGGGCTGATTTCGGAATCGATGGGCGAGATACGCGCAACCGGCGCGGAACTGCGTGGCAACGGCGTCGCGTGCGGCATCGCGATCGGGCGCGCGCACTTGCTCGCCCCCAGCGAGCTGGAGATCAAGCAGTACCACGTGCAGCGGGCCGACGTGCTGCACGAAGTTGCCCGCCTGAACAATGCCTTTTCGCTGGTGCGCTCCGAGCTTGAGGAGCTGCGCCGCGCGCTGTCTGCCGACGCGCCGGGCGAGGTCAAAGCGTTCCTCGACTTGCATCGGATGATCCTGGATGACTCGTTGCTGTGCGACGCGCCGCGCGACCTGGTGCGCACGCGGCTGATCAACGCCGAGTGGGCGCTGACGATCCAACTTGAGGAGTTGTGCCGACAATTCGACGCGATCGACGACCCGTACTTCAGCAGTCGCTCCGAAGACGTGCGTCAAGTCGTCGAGCGCGTGCTGCGCCGCTTGGCTGGCGCTCGCCCGGCGGCCGCTGCGCTGCCGCCCCGCCTCGAGGAAGGCGAACGCCTGGTGCTGGTCGCGCACGATCTGGCTCCGGCCGACGTGCTGCAGCTGCGCGAACGCGCCGATGTGAACCTGGCCGGGCTCGTTACCGAGTCGGGTGGAGCCACCTCGCACATGGCGATCCTGTCGCGCAGCCTGGGCCTTCCGGCGCTGCTCGGGGTGGTTGGGGCGCGCGAAGCGGTTGCGGAGGGCGACCTGGTCGTGCTCGATTCGGACGGCGGCCGCCTGATCGTCAATCCGGAGCCGTCGCTGCTGGAAACTTATCGGCAGCGGATTGCCGAGCAGGGTCTGCGCCGGGCCGAGCTGCGCAAACTCAAAGGCAGGCTGTCGCGCACCTCCGACGGCATCCCGGTGCAGCTGCTTGCCAACATCGAGCTGCCGGAGGATGCCCGCGACGCGCTGGAAGCCGGCGCCGACGGGATCGGCTTGTTCCGCTCCGAGTTCCTGTTCATGAATCGCGACGAGCTGCCGTCCGAGGATGAGCAGTTCGAGGCCTATGCGCGGGTGGCGCGCTCGATGAAAGGCAAGCCGGTGGTGATTCGCACCCTCGACATCGGTGCCGACAAGGTGCTGACGTCGTCGGCGCGGCACAGCCTCGGCATGCTGCCGGGCGACGGCATCGAAGAGCCGAACCCGGCTCTCGGGCTGCGCGCGATTCGCTATTGCCTGGCCTTCCCGGAACTGTTCCTGACCCAACTGCGCGCGATCCTGCGCGCCTCCAGCCAGGGAACGGTGCGAATTCTGGTGCCGATGCTGGCGCACGTGCACGAGATCGAGGAGGCGACGGCGTTCGTCGTCCGCGCCAAGGAACAGCTAAAGGAGCGGCGGCAGAAGTTCGATGCACGCATTGCGGTCGGCGGGATGATCGAAGTGCCCGCGGCGGCGCTGACGCTGTCGGCCTTTGTTTCGCGCCTGAAGTTTCTGTCGCTCGGCACCAACGACCTGATCCAATACACGCTGGCGATCGACCGCAACGATTCGGCAGTGGCGCATCTGTACGATCACCTGCATCCGGCCGTTCTGCACCTGATCCATCGCACGATCCGTACCGGCGAGCGGGCCCGCCTGCCCGTATCGGTATGCGGCGAGATGGCGGGGGATGTTGCGCTCGCCGAACTGTTGCTCGGGATGGGCTTGCGGCAGTTTTCGATGAACCCGTCGCAGCTGCTGACGGTCAAGCAGCGCCTGTTCGAGCTGTCGACGCGAACCGCGACCAGGTTGGCCAATCGCGTGCTGCGTTCGCACGACCCGGTCGAGATCCGGCGTGCGCTCGAGCGCGGCGCGACCAACGGGCGCACCGCCCCGCGTCCGGTTTCGACAGCCGCTCCGGTGTCGGCTCGCGTGAGCCCGTGAGGCGGCAGTTGGAAGGCGCCAGGCGGCCAGCGACCGGCGCGGTTCCGCTCGCGTTACGCCCTTCGCCATCACGAGGGGCGGAGGCGGAGTTTCGCGAAGCGCGAGCTTCGCGCCGCCGGAGCCGGCGCGCCTTGCAAGGCGCGCCGTCCAGGGCGCCTGACCTCGCTTCACCGCATCCGGTCACTCGCCGCCTGGCACCTGTCCTCTGTCTGCTACAGCCAACCTCCGACCCGGAACGCTAGCTGTGCGACCCGGCTCGGTCGGCACCGTCACCCCCCAGACGATGCGGTTCGAGGAGCCGCTGGAGCTGGCGAGCGGCGCGCGCCTGGGCGGCTATGAGCTGCGCTACGAGACCTATGGAACCCTGAACGAGGCTCGCGACAACGCAGTCCTCGTCTGCCACGCTCTGAACGCCTCGCACCACGTCGCCGGTCGCTATTCCGGCGAGAACGACGAGGTCGGCTGGTGGGACAACATGGTCGGGCCCGGGCGCCCGGTCGACACGCGGCGCTTTTTCGTGATCGGCGTGAACAACCTGGGTTCGTGTTTCGGTTCGACCGGACCGATGTCGATCAACCCGCACAGCGGCCGGCCCTACGGCGCTTCGTTTCCGGTAGTGACAGTAGAGGACTGGGTCGACGCGCAAGTGCGGCTGGCGGACCGCCTCGGAATCGCTCGTTTCGCTGCCGTGATGGGCGGGTCGCTGGGCGCGATGCAGGCGTTGTCGTGGACGATCCGCTATCCGGAGCGACTCGCGCACTGCGTGGCGATCGCGATTGCACCGCGCCTGTCGGCGCAGAACATCGCATTCAACGACGTGGCCCGCGCGGCGATCCGCAGCGACCCGGATTTCCACGGCGGCGACTACTACTCCAAAGGTGTCGTGCCGAAGGCCGGATTGCGGGTGGCGCGGATGATCGGGCACATCACGTACCTGTCGGACGACGTGATGGCCGAGAAATTCGGGCGCAGCTTGCGCACCAAGGACTATGCGTTCGGCTACGGCGTCGAGTTCGAGGTAGAGTCCTACCTGCGGCACCAGGGCGATAAGTTCTCCGAGTACTTCGACGCCAACACGTACCTGTTGATCACCCGAGCGCTCGATTACTTCGACCCGGCGCGCGAAACCGGTGGCGATCTGATGCAGGCGCTGGCGCCGGCGCGCGCACGCTTCCTGCTGGTGTCGTTCACCACCGACTGGCGCTTCGCTCCGGCGCGAACGCGCGAGATCGTCGAGGCGCTGGTCGTCAATGGCCGCGACGTCGCGTATGCGGCGATCGACGCGCCGCACGGGCACGATGCTTTCCTGCTCGATGACCCCCGCTACCACCGCCTGGTGACGGCCTACTTCGACAACATCGCGCGGGAGCTCGCCGGATGACCGCTGTCGCGCAGCCGGTGCCCGCGACTGCTTCGGCGGCGCCAGCCGCGGCGGTGCATCCGCCTGCGCTTCGCGACGACCTGCGTCAGATCGCAGTTTGGATCGCTGACGGCGCGCGCGTGCTGGACCTGGGTTGCGGCGACGGTGCGTTGATGGCGTACCTGCGCGATACGCGCCGAGCCAAGGTGTACGGCGTCGAGATCGCCGACGATTCGGTGCTGCAATGCGTGCGGCAAGGCCTGTCCGTGATCCAGGCCGACCTGGAATCCGGACTGCGCATGTTCCCCGATCGGATGTTCGACACGGTGGTCCTGTCGCAAACTCTGCAAGCGATGCACGAGACCGAAGCGGTGCTGCGCGAGATGGCGCGCGTGGGCCGGCAAGGGATCGTCAGCTTCCCGAATTTCGGCCACTGGCGCCATCTGATGTCGCTGATCGGCGGCCGCATGCCGGTGTCGCCGCAGATGCCCTACCAGTGGTACGACACGCCCAACGTGCACCTTTGCACGCCGAAGGATTTCGAGATCCTGGCGGCGCGTCTGGGCCTGGCGATTACCGCGCGCGCGCTACTAGCAAACGGACAGCCGGTCAACGTACTGCCGAGCTTGCGCTGCAAACTCGCGGTCTATCGCTTCGAGCCGAGGTAGCAGGGAGCATCGTGGCGTCGCACCGCGAGGAATTGCACAAATGGAATTGCACAAATGATCTTTGCGTCCACGCCAATGTTCGCCACGTTTGTCGCGGCGAGCTTCGTTCTCGCGATCACGCCGGGACCCGGCGTGCTCTACATTGTGACGCGCAGCGCCACGCAGGGCCGCGCCGCGGGGCTCGCATCGGTTGCGGGTATCGCGCTCGGCAATCTCGGCAATGCGACGGCCGCGTCTCTCGGACTTGCGGCCATATTCGCGATCTCCTCGGTTGCCTTCACCGCTGTCAAGTACATGGGTGCCGCATATTTGATCTGGCTGGGCATCCAAGCCTTCCGGTCGGGGGCTACGGCGTTGAAGCGGGCAGCTTCGGGTTCGGCCGGCGGACGGGCGCTGTCGGCGGTTGCGCTACGTCGGATCTTTACGGACGGCTTCCTGGTCGCGCTGTTTAATCCAAAAACGGCGCTGTTCTTCGCAGCCTTTTTACCGCAGTTCCTGCCAGCCTCTGCAGGGGCATTGCAGACGGTTGCGATGGGTGCGATCTTCGTGCTGATCGCCGTTTGCACCGACACCTGCTACGCACTGGCGTCCGGCGCGGTCGGGCCGTGGCTCTCGCGCGGGAACGCCGCCGCGGGCATCGGGCGAACCATCAGCGGCAGCGTCTTCATCG
>JAFAIM010000012.1 GCA_019236735.1 Burkholderiaceae bacterium | reverse complement strand
TCACCGATCCTTCCTCATTGCCGCAAGGTCGCCTTCCCACTTCAGCTTGCCGCGGTACTTCCTGATTTCGGCCTGCTGCCGCAGCCGCAGAAGCGCGCGCAAGCCCATCTCTACCGCCTCGCGCTTCGTCTTCAAGCCGGTCACGCGCAGCGCGTCCTTCATCAACTTGTCGTCGATCACGATGTTCGTCCGCATGATGTGTATGGGTTTACCAATCTATACACATAGTACACGAACGTCGCTACCATTGGAGGTGGCCGTGCGATCGAACCGGCCAGTCACCCAGGAGGAGTTGGACGCGACATGAAGCGAGGCGAGGCGATGAACGCTCTGCTGGCTGCAACTTTGGCATTGGGCGCAGCTGATGCGGCCGACGAGCCAGCAGCCGACAGGATCGTGGCCGCCATCTTAGCGGCCAATCAGGCCGCGGTTGGCAGTCCACGGACGCGGAGTGCGGTCACACTTGAATACCGTTACGTTGGCTCGGGGCTTACAGGGACGCGTACCGAGCAGGTCGATCTCGTCACTGGCGCCTATGTAGAGACCACGGTTGCGGGCGGCATCACGGAAGGCGACGGTTTCGATGGCACGACGCCTTGGCAACGGGATATCTCGGGCACCTACACACCACAGCAGGGCGGCGACCGCATTCCCGCTGCCGTCGCTTCCGCCTACCGGCGTGCAAACCTGTGGTGGCGAGCCGACCGGGGCGGAGCGGCTATTGCGTACATCGGCCGTGAGAACGACGCCAGCAGGAGCCTCACGCACTTCTCGGTCACGCCGAAGGGCGGCAAGCGGTTCGATGCCTGGCTTGACAGCGAAACCCACCTGCTCACTCGGGTCGCCTACGACCAGGAGTTTCTTCATGTTACGGAGAGATATTCCGACTACCGGCATGAGGGTCCACAGGTGCTCGCACACGCGATCGAGAGGGATCCCGGGCTGGGTGAGCCAGCTATCGACCACTTAACGCTTCTGCATTGCGACTACGTGCCCGCGGTTCCTCTAACGGCCTATTCGCAACCGCGCACACCCGTCACGGGGGCCATCATCGCGGATAATGCCTCGAGCGCGACGGTTCCTTTTCGTCTGCTCAATAATCATGTCTATGTTGAGGGCACGGTCGATGGCAAGGGTCCATATACCTTTATCGTAGACACAGGCGGACACACGCTCCTCTCGCCGCATCTCATAAAAGAGGTCGGTCTCAAGCCAATCGGTGAGGCAGTCACAAGCGGAGCAGGGGAAGGACATGGCACGACGGGGTTCGTTCGCTTCGACGAAATCGCGATCGGTGCCGTGCAGCTGCGCAACCAGGACGGGTTCGCCACCGACATCTATGACAAGACCATTGAAGGCATACCCGTGGACGGCATGATCGGGTTTGAGCTCGTCCGCCGGATGGTCATGACCATCGATTACGGCCGACATATGATCACCTTCACACAGCCGGATCGGTTCGAGGCCACTGCCGACTCGGGCGTAGGAATCCCGTTCGTTTTCTACGATCACCTGCCGAACGTAGCCGGCCGCATCGCGGATTTGCCAGCTCGCTTTGACATCGACACTGGCTCGCGCAGCGCGCTCGATGTTACGACCCCGTTCGTGGTGGCGCATCGCTTGCGCGAGCGCTACAGGAAGGGAACCAACGCCGTCACCGGCTACGGCGTCGGCGGACCTGTCCACTCCTACGTGGTGCAGACGCCCTCGGTAGCAATCGGGAACATCACCATAGAAGATCCGATTGTCGGTCTGTCTGAAGCGCGTTCTGGGAGCTTCAGCGACCCAAACTTCGACGGCAACGTTGGCAGTGGGCTGCTCAAACGCTTCGTGGTCACTTTCGACTATGCCCGCCAGCTCATGTATCTGAAACGCATCGAGCCCGTACCCCCCGACGTCGGCACTTTCGATCGCTCCGGTCTATGGATCAATGCCCATGGCGATGGTTACGAAGTCATGGACGTCGCGCCGGGGAGCGCCGCCGCGCAAGTGGGTCTCGCAGTTGGAGATCTGATAACTTTGATAGATGGCCGTCCCGCGAGTGACGCGGGGCTTTCCGACACACGTCAGCGCTGGCGCTCCGAACCGCCTGGCACCCAGGTTCAACTCACCGTCAGGCGAGGCTCGGAGATGCTCAACGTCACGCTCGTTCTGCGCGACCAAGTCTAGTTCGACTTGATTCTCTTCAATGTCAAGGTTTCGCGATATGGTTTCTCAAACATCGCTTTGATTTCCTTGAGCCCTGCTTTAACGCCTGCAACCTCACTCCCGCCTCGCGCAGCTTCGCGGCGACAGCCGCAGCGATCCTCACCGAGCCAGGCGTGTCTCCATGCAGGCAGATCGTGCGAGCGTCCAGCGTGATCGCGCTTCCGTCCACCGCGATCACGCGGCCGAATTTTGCGATCGAAAGGGCCTGCTCGGCAGCAGCTTGCGGATCATCGATCAATGCATCGGGCTGCCGCCGCGAGCGTAGCTGCCCGTCCGGTTCGTACCTGCGGTCGGCAAACGCCTCCCCTGCGACGTCGAATCCGAGCTCGCGGAAACCTTGGAGCATCGCGGACCCGGCCAAGCCGACGAGCGTGACGTCGCGCCGCCACCGCGCCACACCCTCGGCGATCGCGCGGGCAATCGACGCGTCTCGCGCCGCCAGGTTGTACAACGCACCGTGCGGTTTCACATGGCCGATCGTCGCGCCGCACCGCCGCGCCACTTGATCCAGCGCCTCGATCTGCTCTTGCACACACTGAGCGATCTGCGCCCCGCTCATCGCCATCGGCAGGCGGCCGAAGTTGGCGCGATCCGGAAAGCCGGGATGCGCGCCGATCGCGACGCCGTTGCGCATCGCCTGCCGGATCGTCTCCTCCATCGTCTTGTCGTCGCCGGCGTGACCCCCGCAGGCGATGTTGGCCGACGTGATCGATGCCATCAGCGCCTGCTGGGTGCCGTCGAACACTGCCCCCGGCAATTCACCGAGGTCGCAGTTCAGGTCGATGCTCATCGGGTCCATGCTCAAGCGATCAATAGTTCGTTGGATTCCAGCAGGAGTTCCTGTTCCAGCAGCAGCGCGCGGGCGGATTCGTGCGATACCACTTCGAATTCGATCGAATCGCGCGGCCGCAATTGTCCGACCGACGGCAGGTCGGCAGCAACCACGTTGGCGATGACCGGGTAGCCGCCGGTCGTCTGTTGCTCGACGAACACGATCAGGGGCTGGCCGCTCGGTGGCACCTGAATCGCACCCAGTGCGACCCCGCTCGTCACCATCTGATGCTCCGAGCGCAATTGCAGCAGCGCGCCTTCGAGCCTCAATCCCATCCGGTCCGAAGCCTCGGTCACGCGCCAGGGCTGTCCGATCAGGGCCGCACGCGAGGTCGAGGCGAACCAGTCGGACTGCAGACCCGCCGTCACGCGCAGTCGGCGCCGCGGCGCCAGCGCAGCCGCGACGGTCGCATTCAGCGAGCGCGCAGCTGGCGGTTTGCAGGCGCCGGTCCGGAGCACGTCGCCTTTTTTCAGCGGACGGCCTTCGAATCCGCCTAGCCCGCTCAGTACGTGGGTCGATGCGCTCCCAAGCACGAGCGGAACATCGATTCCGCCGCTGATGCATACGTAGCATCGGGCGCCCGAATGGGTCGATGGCATCTTCAGAAGCTGGCCTGCGTGAACAGGCTGTGCGTTCCAGTTCGACACTGGCTCGTCATCGAGCGTTGCCCCGAAATCCGACCCGGTGAGCGCAATCCAGGTGTCGGCATCGAAGCGGAACGCGCCTCCCACCAGCGTCGCTTCGAGAGCTGCAGTTCCGGGGGGATTGCCCAGCAGACGGTTCCCGATCCGCAGCGCAACCGGATCGGCGGCTCCCGAGGCCGATATGCCGATCGGACCAAAGCCCTCCCGGCCGAGGTCCTGCACCGTCGTCTGCAACCCTGGAGCTTCGACGAGGATCACGGACCACCCTGTTCGATGCGGGCGTACTCGTCGTGCGAGATCGGGCGGAATCGGACCCGGTCGCCGTATCCGAGCAGCGACATCGGTTCGCGATCGGCTCGAAACATCGAAAGTGGCGTTCTTCCGATCAGCTGCCATCCGCCAGCCACTGCGCACGGGTAAACGGCGGTCTGGCGGCCCGCGATTCCGACGCTACCCGCCTCGACGCGGCGCCGGGGCGACGCCAGGCGCGGCGCCTCGATCGCTTCGGGAACCGTACCCAGGTAGGCAAACCCGGGAACGAAGCCAAGAAAGTACGCGACGTACTCTGCGTCAGAGTGGATTCGGATCACGTCGTGGCGGCTCAGGCCTCGCAGTTGCGCAAGCGCCTCTAAGTCCGGGCCGAAGTCGCCGCCGTAACAGACGGGGATTTCGATTTCGCGCGGTGTGCCCGCGGCCTGCGCGGGCGCTTGCGTCATTCGCTCGAGCACCTCGCGCTCGATGTCCTCGTGCGAGGCACGGCAGGCGTCGAAACGGATCAGCAGCGAACAGTAGGCTGGGTGCAGGTTGACCGCCGCAGCGATCGGTTTGTTCTGCAGCGCGAAGGCAAGGGCAAGCACCTGCTGGTGCGACTCGAGCGAGATCCGCTCGCCGAACGACACCAGCAGTGCCTGGTCGCTCGCGCGCAGAAATGAAGCATCGTTGGTTGGGTCCAAATGTTGCTCCCCGCGTGCGGTGTGCGAATGATACGAGCGGGCCGCGGATCCCCGCGGCCCGACAGCTGCGGCGGACCCGCACGTAAGATAGCGGCTGCTGCGACTGTGCTTGCGCGCGAACCCGAATGACCCTTCTCCAGATCCTGATCCTCGCCATCGTCCAGGGAGCCGCCGAGCTGCTGCCCGTGTCCAGCTCGGCGCATGTGATCGTTGCGGAGAAATTAATGGGGCTCGATCCGACGGCCCCGCAGATGACGTTGCTTTTGGTGATGTTGCACACCGGCACGATGTTCGCGGTGATCGTGTACTTCTGGAAGTCGTGGCGCGCGGCGTATTTCTCCTCGATGCCGGCATTTCGCGCCACCGCGGTGCAGGTGGTCATTGCGACCGCGTTGACAGGCGTCGTCGGTCTCGCGCTGCTGCGGGCGATCCGGTACCTCGTTGCGGGCGATTCGCCCGCGTTCGAGATCGAGCATCTGTTCGGCAGCGCCAAAGTGATGGCCGCTGCACTGGCGGCGGCCGGGATTTTGATCATCGCGTCGTCTCGCGACGCAAAGAGGGCGGATGGTGAGCTCTCGCCCGGCCGCGCCGCATGGATCGGCGCAATTCAGGGAGTCTGTCTGCCGTTCCGCGGCTTTTCCCGTTCGGGGGCGACGATTTCGGTCGGGCTCCTGCTTGGTGTCGGACGCAGGCGCGCCGAGGAATTCAGCTTCGCACTTGCGGTCGTGCTCACTCCGCCGGTCATTGCGAAGGAGGCCTATCGGCTGGTTCAGGCCATGGGAGCGTCGGGCGCCGGCGCCTTGCTGCATTCCGCCGCCCCTGGTTTGCTGGGAATGGTGTTGAGCTTCGTTGCCGGGCTGCTCGCGCTGAAGTGGCTGACGCGGTGGCTCGAGCAGGGACGCTGGCACTTCTTCGGCGTCTACTGCCTGGCCGCCGCACCGTTCGTTCTCTGGATCGGCTGAACGTCTCGGCGTCGAACCGTCGGACGGTCAAACACTGGCCAGTGCCCGTGCACCACTTAGAACCACGCAGGCTGCAACGACGGCGATCGGCGGAACCTTCCAACGCTGCAACAACACCACCCCGAAAATGGCGACGATCGCATCGAATGCATCGCGCACGGATGTCTTCCATACCGGGTCGTACAGCGCTGCGGCTAGGACTCCGACCACAACCGCGTTGATGCCGGCCAGGCTCGCTCGCGCCCGTTCGTGCCGCCCGAGCTTGCCCCACAGAGCGACGCCGGCCACGCAGGCCAACATTCCCGGCAGGAAGATGGACACCAGCGCTACTGCCGCGCCAACAGCAGGCTGCCGCACGACGTCACTCGCCGCGCCCAGATAGGCGGCCAGCGTGAAAAGCGGTCCGGGCAGCGCCTGCGCCAATCCGTATCCGGTCAGAAAGCGGTCATCCGAGATCCACCCGTCGGGAACCAGTGCATCGCGCAGCAGCGGCAGCACGACATGTCCGCCGCCAAAGACGAGCGCGCCGGCTCGATAGAAGACCGCGCAAAGCGCGATCAAGCTGTGGGGATAGAACGCTGCGGCCAGCGGCAAGCCGATCAGGAGCAGCATGTACAAGGTCAGCGCGCTCCATGCCTTCGCGGGGGAAATCGCGACCGACGGCGTGCCCACCTCGACAAGGGTAGCCCGGCAAAAAATGGCGCCAGCGACGGCGCCCGCGGCCAGTACGATCAGCTGCGAGGCAACCCCACCCGCCACGAGCAGCGCCAAAGCGGCGACGAGCGCGATCGCTACGGTTGCGCGATCGCGGCAGAACCTGCCCGCCATGCTCCAGAGGGCCTGCGCAACGACCGCTACCGCCGCCAGCTTGAGACCGTGCACGACCGCCTGGCCAAATGGTCCCAGCACTTGCACGCTCGCCGTCCATTGCGCACATGCGAACATCAGCAGCGCTGACGGCAGCGTAAAACCGATCCACGCCGCAAGAGCGCCACTCCATCCTGCGCGGTGCAATCCAACCAGGAAGTTGACTTGGCTGCTGGCCGGCCCCGGCAGCAGCTGGCATAGCGCGACGATGCTTGCGTATTGATCGCCGCTCAGCCATCCGCGCCGGCGGACATATGCCCGCTCGAAGTAGCCCAGGTGAGCGACCGGGCCGCCAAACGACGTAACCCCCAATTGCGCAGAGGCGAGCAGCACGTCGCCGATCCGTAGCAGCTGTTCGCCGGCACGCTGCAGCATCGTTCAGCCGAGTCGGTGCAACACCTGCGGATGCAGCAGCAGCCCGAGCAGCGCGGCGATGGCCACTATCGCGGGCTCGGGCAGCTTCGGGAAGCGGGAAAGCGCGAATACGGCGGCAATCGCGATCAGTAGCGTCGGAAGATCCGCGACCGAACGGTGGCTGAGTACGATCACGGCGCCCGCGATGGCCCCAATCGCAGCGGCGGTGACGCCGTCGACGAATGCGGCAACGGCCGGGCGCTTGCCGTGCCTCTTGAAATACGGCGCCGGGATGATCGTGAACAGATAGCAAGGCAGGAAGGTGCCAGCAGCGGCGACAAAGGCGCCGGGAAGGCCAGCGACCAGATAGCCAATGAAACCGACCGTGATCACGACCGGACCAGGCGTGATCATCGCCACCGCCACCGCGTCGACGAACTGGCGCTCGGTCAGCCAATGATGCTCAGCGACCACGCCCCCATACAGGAAGGGAACGATCGCAAGGCCGCTGCCGAATACGAGCGCGCCCGCCTTGGCGAAGAAACCGAAGATATTCGCGAGCAGCGTCCAGTCGACGTTGGCCGCGGGCAGTGCGGTTGCTGCGATCGAGGATGCGGTGCCGGCGCCGCTCAGCCATTTCGGCGGAGCTCGCAACAACCACACCAGCACGCCGCCCAGCACGAACACCCACACGATTTCCGAGGCTGTTACCGCGGTGATCGTTCCGCTCACCAGAAAGATTATCCACAGAAGCGGATCGCGGCCGACGTTGCTGCGCGTCAGGCGAAAGGCGCTGATCGCAATGATGCCGATGACCGCTGCACCGACGCCGTAGAACACCGCCTGCATCCATGCGAGACCTTGAAAGCGTACGTACAGCCAGCCCAGAGCAACGACCATACAGAAAGACGGCAGCACGAAGGCCACGCCGACGAGGGATGCGCCACGCAGCCCATAGTGGACGTAGCCCATGTACATCGCGAGCTGCGCGGCCAGCGGGCCCGGCATCAGTTGCGCGAGCGTCATTCCCTCTTTGTAGTCGGCTTCCGATACCCACCTTAGCCGCTCGACCAGATCGCGGTACATGTACCCGGCCAACGCCACCGGTCCGCCGAAGCCGATGCTGCCGAGCTTCCACGCGTACAGCGTCATTTGCCACAGCGTGTAGCGCGGCGGCGCTGCCAGGGCGGCGTCGGTCGAGGACATGAGGCATAGTATCGACTGTGACGATGCCCAGCCTGACGATGACCGAATTGGCCGCGAGCGTGCGGGTGGGGGACCTCGTGTTCGCCCGCATCCCGGCATTGCCGTTTCGCCGCGTCGCAGCCGCCACTCAGACGTGGACGAATCACGTCGGAATCGTCGTCGACACCGAGGGTCGGGAGCCGGCCGTGGCCGAAAGCAAGATACCGGTATCCGGCGTGACGACGCTTTCGCGCTTCGTGCGGCGTTCCGAAGGCAGCCGCACGGCTGTGCTGCGCTTGAAAGATCCGCTGACGGCTTCCCAGCAACAAGCGATCGCGGCAGCGGCACGCAAGCGCTACTGGATCTTCTACGACGCTGGATTCAACCTGTTTTCGCGCCGGCAATTTTGCTCGCGTTTCGTTCGCGAGGTCGTGCACGAAGCTACCGGCGCGATGATCGGCGAGGTCGAGTCGTTCTCGACGCTGTTCGCCGACAACCCGCAAGCCGACATCGGCTTCTGGCGCCTATGGTTCTTCGGCCGCATCCCGTGGGCACGCCAGACGGTAACCCCAGTGAGCTTGCTGCAAAGCCCGCATCTGACGCCGGTGTTCGACGGCGTCGTGGGTTGAGGGGTCGCTACCGACTCGCCTGCATCCGTCTCGAAAACCCGGCGCGGCGGGACCGCGCCGGTTTCGCTCACTCGTCGCCGTCGAAGTCGATCGGCGCCGTCAAACCGGTGTAATCACCGACGATCTTCGCGTCGTACGGCGAATACAGCCCATTTTGTGTCGTATGGACGTCGTATCCAACGTTGTTCCCGATCGGACCGCCGCCCGCGAGCGGCAGCCCGTAACTGGCAACGATTTGCCCCGCGGGGCTGACGCGGATTACGCGATTGTTAAATTGATCGCTAATCAGGGTGTCTCCGTTGCGCAGGCGCACCGCCCGGGTCGGCAGCGGCGCCGGGACACTCGAGTGGGCCGTATTGGTGGCGAATTGCCAGACCACTTTGTCGTCGGAGTCGACCTCGACCGCGCGCGAATTGCCGGAATCGGTCAGCAGCGTGTCCCCATTGGGCAGGCGGCTGGAGAAGGCGACGATATTCACCGTGCCGCCGGCGGTGAAAGTCTTGAGGATCTGGTCGTCGCGCGTTACTTCGATCGCCCGGCTGTTGTTCTCGTCGGAGATCAGGATGTGGCCATTGTCGAGCAGCTCGGCGGAATTCGGGTTATTGAGCTGATCCGCTGGATTCGTGTTCGTACCGGGATACTGCCAGACGATTTCCTTGTTCAGATTCACTTCGATGATGCGGTTATTCGCCTGATCGGTGATCAGGACGTGGAAATTGGGCAGCCACGTGCATTGCACCGGCGTATTCAGGAGATCGGGACCGGACCCGGTTTGTCCGAACTGGCCGTACTGCCAGACGATCTTGCCTGTCGGCGACACCAGCACGACGCGATTGTCCACGGCGCCGTTCGGGGCCTGAGGAATCACTCCCGGCGGTGTCCCAGTGCCGGCCATCAAAGTGAATCGCCCGACGCGCTGGGCATCGTTGGTGCCGATGATCGAATTTTCAGAGAAGTCGTTTGGCCCGAGGCCGAACGACCAGACAATGGTGCCGTCCTTCTCCGCCTCGATGACGCGATTGTTGAATTGGTCGGCGATCAGAATGTGCCCGGGTTTGTTGAATTCGGCAGAAACTGCCGGACCCGTAGCGAAAGAATCGGCGGCCAACGCGAATGCGCTGATGGCCGCCACGCCCGCCAGGCAACGCAGTGCCCCTTGAAAGGCTCTCATAATGAACTCTCCATTGGCGAGCGCGCCTTGCAAGGCGCGCCGTTTGGCCCTGTTCGAGCGCGACCGCGGCGATCGCTGTCGCGCACCCGCATCTACCTGCGCGCGGTAAGTGGTGCGAGCAGCCCTTTTGGTTCAATCCGCCCTTCGCGCTGTCGATGCCGCAGATCGGTTACAGTCCTCGCAAATGATGCGCATCGATATTCCCGGCGGTGGGAGTCTGCGCCTGGAGCACCTCGTTCTCGATTTCAACGGCACGCTCGCATGCGACGGCGAGCTGCTGCCCGGCGTGGTCGAGCGCCTGCAGCGGCTGTCGGAATCGATGCGAATCCATGTCGTGACAGCCGACACCTTCGGACGGGCGAGCGAACAGCTTGCGGGAGTGCCGTGCCTGCTGTCGATCCTGAGCGCGCAGGAGCAGGCGAGCGCCAAGCTTGCCTACGTGCAGCGCCTCGGCGCGCAAAGCACCGCATGCATTGGAAACGGCCGCAACGACACGTCGATGGTCGAGGCAGCTGCGCTCGGCATCGCGGTCGTTCAGGCCGAAGGTGCCGCCGCGCAGACACTGAGAGCGGCCGACGTCGTTGCGCGGGACATCGGCGATGCGCTCGATCTGCTGTTGCAGCCGCAAAGGCTGATCGCAACGCTCAGGGCGTAGTGGCCCTCACCCCTACCCTTCTCCCACTGCGGGGGAGAGGGGAGCTCCGTCTGTCGAAAACATCACACCGGTTGCATCACAGCCACCATCCATGACACACCGAAGCGATCGGTGACCATTCCGAAGCACGGCGCGAAGAACGTCTTGCCGAGCGGCATCGTCACCTTACCGCCGTCCGACAGTGCGGCGAACAGGCGATTCGCCTCGGCTTCGTCGCGCGGCTGCAGCGACAGCGAGAAACCCTGGAACGAAGTCTTGCCACTGCAATAGCCGTCGGTCGCCATCAGCGTGGTCTGGCCGATGCGGAATGCCGAATGCATCACCTTGTTGCCGCTGCCCGGTGGAAGCGTGCCGGCCCTCGGCGGTTCGGGACTTTCCTTCTGCCGCATCAGCATTTGGATCTCCGCCCCTAGCGCGCGCTTGTAAAACTCCAGCGCCTCCTCGCAACGGCCTTCGAAGTTCAGGTAGGTTTGTAGCAGCACGGCGTCATCTCCCGGTCATTTCGTTTCGAAATCTTCCGCCTCGAACACTTGGCGGATCTCGATCTCCCCTTCCTGGCCGGGGAAAGGGTGCGGGCAGCGCGCGAGCCACTTCAGCGCCTCCTCTTTTGACCCGACCTTCCACATCCAGAAACCGGCGATCAGTTCCTTTGTCTCCGGGAAAGGGCCATCGACGACCGTTCGCCGATCGCTCGCCGAAAAGCGCACCCGCGCCCCCTTCGAGCTTGGGTGCAGACCCTCGCCCGCCAGCATCACGCCCGCCTTGATCAGCTCGTCGTTGAACCGTCCCATTTCGGCAATCAGCTTCGGATCGGGCATTGCGCCCGATTCCGACGTTTTGGTCGCTCGTACCATCACGATAAATCGCATCGACATCTCCTTGCAGGTTGCGGTGTTGTTTCAGCACGTCTTGCGCGACGCCTTAGCGTGTCTTTCGCGAAGCTTTTCGGCTGACGCCCTCGACGATCAGGTCCCGGCACGGGCGCACTTCGATCGCGCCGAGCGGCGCGCTCGGGATCCGGGAAGCGACTTGGATCGCCTCGTTCAGATCGCGCGCCTCGATCAGGTAGAAGCCGCCCAACTGCTCCTTTGTTTCGGCGTACGGCCCGTCGGTCACAGCTGTCCTGCCCTGCCGCGCGCGGATGCAAGTGGCCGCACCGGCCGCCTCCAGCGCCTCGGCTTCGATGAAGTGGCCGTTGTTGAGCAGATCCTCATTGAACGCCAGGTGGCGCGCATTGAGCGCGCTCATCTGCGGCTCGGGCATCGCTGCCAACTCGGCTTCGTTCAAGTAAATCAGGCAAAGGTATCGCATTGGTCTTTCCTGATTGGTTCAAAACCTAGTCGAACGGCGCGGCACCGAATCGACAGGCCCCGGAATTTTTTTCCCGGGCGACCCTACCGTGCCCGCGGGACTATTCCTCGAGTTCGGACAGGCGCCGCTCCAGGAAACGGCGTTCCGAGGTCTGCTGCGCCAGCTCCACCGCCCGGGCGTACGACTTGCGCGCGCCAATCCGATCTCCCAGCCTGCGGCAGAGGTCGGCCCGCGCCGAATGCGCCAGGTGGTAGTCGGCAAGCTCGCCCCGTTCCAAAATCGCGTCGATCTGCGCCAGACCGGCAGCGGGCCCATCGCGCATCGCCAGCGCGACGGCACGGTTCAGCTTGATGACGGGTGATGGGTCGGCGAGCAGCAGCGCGTCGTACAGCTCGACGATCTGCGCCCAATCCGTCGCCTCCGCGGTCGCGGCCTGGGCGTGGACTGCAGCGATCGCGGCCTGCAGCGTGTAAGCGCCGAAGCGGCGCGAGACAATGGCTTGCTCGATCAATGCCACCGCCTCGGCGATCTGCCGGCGGTTCCACAGAGACCGGTCCTGATCGCCGAGTAGCACGATGTCGCCGGAGGGCGAGGCACGCGCTTCGTTGCGCGATTCGTGCACCAGCATCAGCGCCAGCAATCCTGCGGCCTCCGGTTCGGGCAGCAATTGCACGAGCAGGCGCCCCAGGCGGATCGCCTCGCCCGTCAAGCTGCCGCGGACCAGAGTCTCGCCCGAAGATGCCAGATAGCCCTCGTTGAACACCAGATAGATCACCCGCAGCACGCCGTCCAGGCGCTCGGCCAGTTCGGTGCGTCCCGGCACCTCGTACGGAATGCGCGCGTCGCGGATCTTGGCCTTGGCCCGAACGATCCGTTGCGCGATCGTCGCAGGTGTCGCCAGATAGGCGCGTGCGATCTCTTCGGTCGTCAGTCCGCACACTTCGCGCAACGTCAGCGCCACCTGGGAATCCGACGCAAGCGCCGGGTGGCAGCAAGTGAAGATCAGTCGCAACTGGTCGTCTTCGAGGTGCTCGTTTTCGCGAGCAGCGTCCGGCGCGGGAATCGCCTCGACCAGTTCAGCAACTTCCTCCAACGGAACGTCGAATTTTTCGCGGCGGCGGATCCGGTCGATCGCTTTGAACCGGCCGGCCGAGATCAGCCATGCGCGCGGGTTGTCGGGAAGTCCGTCGCGAGGCCATTGCTCGACCGCCGCAGCAAACGCGTCGTGTAGCGCCTCCTCGGCCGTGTCGAAATCGCCCAACAGGCGGATCAGTGTCGCCAGGACTCGACGCGATTCGGAGCGATAGACGCTTTCGACGACGTCAACGGCGGTGCTCACGTTCCCAGTGCCCCTGATGCAGGTGCCAGCCTCGCTCTTCGTGCACCCACTGATGCGGAACCCAGTGGTAACCGGCGCGCGGTGCTTCCCACCGACCTGGCACCCAAGCGTACCGACCGGCGGTCCAACCCCAGTAGCCCTCGATCCAGACATAACCAGGAGCCGGGGCCACGCCAATAACCTCGGCAGTCGGCGCCGGTGGCGCAGTCGCGACCATCTCGCTGCCGTAATAGTCCGGCTCGGCGGGGGCAACGATGCAGCCGGACAGCAGTGCACAAAACAGGATCCAGGGCAGTGCCTTCATCGGAACCTCGCAGGGAATTTGTTCAAGTTGTGGATTTTCTCACCCGGACGGATCAAACAACGAACGCGGGCGGCTGACCGCCCCACGACAAGATCGCGCCGGTGCCGGGTGTCTCGTACAGATCGATGCGGTCCAGTTGCGGCAGTTGCTCTGCCGCCTGCGCGCGCACCCAGCGCGCGACGCTTTCCGCGTCCGCATCGTCGATTCCGGGCAGCTCATCGAGCGGGTGGTGATCCAGCGCTAGGAACACTGGCCCGAAAATCTCCTTTACGTCGCCGAAGTCGACGGTCCAACCCAGTACCTGATCGAGCGGCGCGCTCAGGTGCAGCCGCAGCCCGTATGTGTGGCCATGCATCCGACTGCGAGGATCCGCGGGCGGCGCGCGCCGCAGTCGCAGCGCGCTGTCCAGCGTCACTTCGGTCCAGATGCCGTGGCGTTGCCCGTTGTAATGGGCACCGCAGTCGGCGGTTTCATGCACGGTGACCCAGGCGAGCTGCGGCAGCGAGGATTGGACTCGCCGCCACACCAGCGTCGCGATCATTTCGCTGGTGGGATTCTCCAGGCCGGGAATTTCGTTCAGGCAAGCCTGATGCAGTTGCGCATGCAGCGGTGCCCAAACGCGATCGAGTTCTTCCGCGAGTTCTCGCGCGCCGGAACGGTCGCGGTCGCGGCCGAGCGCCGCATGCAGAACCACCTCGAAACCGTGTCCGTGCATCCGTCCGCACTTGTGGCCTGCTCTGACATTCGGCAAGCGGTGCGCCGCCTCGAAACGGTAGCGGCGCCATAGGTGCGCGCGTCCTTCGCGGTCCAGATCGATGCCTGCTCCGGGGGCGCTGCGAACACCGACCCGTTCCCATCCCGGCAGCTCCAGGCGCGCAGCGATCCAGTCGGCCAGACCGGAGTCGTGCGGCTCCTCGAGGATCTCGTTCAGCAACCGGTAGTCGAGCGGCCGCACGGAGTCCTGCAACCGTTTGCGCAGCGCGTCGACCTCGCCGCCGGCGAAGCCGGCCCAGCCAGGTGCCAATTCGGCGCGCACCGTCGCCACGAAGCTGTGGCCATGTAAGCGCTGCGCCCGCTCGCCACCGGCATGCGCGGCAAGCTGGCGCGCCGACTCAAAGCCGGCTCGTGCGCTGAAAAGGATACGTTCCGCCATCGCTCTGGATTATCCTCGACGATATGTCCGAACCGGCAACCAACCTGCCCAAGCGCCGCCTGCGCCTTCCCACCCGGCTGATTAACGTTTCCTGGCGGGACCTCGCGGTGGTCGCCTTGCCGACCGCGCTGATCGTTGCAGGCGCGTTTGCGATCGCCGGCCATTTCATCCGGCCGGCGCCGCCGCACACGATCGTGATGACGACCGGCACCGATGGAAGCTCATTTCGCCGCTACGCGGAGCGCTATGCCAAGATCCTCGCGCGCGATGGCATCACGCTGCAGATGCTGCCCTCGAGCGGATCGGTCGAGAACCTGAAGCGGCTGGCCGATCCGAAGCAGCACGTCGACGTCGGCTTCGTGCAAGGAGGCTTGCCGGAGGAGCTGCACGGTGCGGATCTGGTGTCGCTCGGCAGCATGTTCTACCAGCCGCTGTTTGTGCTGTACCGCAGTCCGGAGCCGATCGCTCGGCTATCGCAATTGAAGGGCAAGCTGATCGCGATTGGTCGCGAGGGCAGCGGCACGGAGGCGCTGGCTCTGGCGCTGTTAAAAGCGAACGGCTTCGAGACGGAGAAAGACCCTGCGCTTCTGCGCATCAACGGCGACGACGCGACTCCGTCGATCCTGGCGGGGCGCATCGACGCTGCCTTCCTCTCAGGCGATTCGGCGCGGCCCGACGAGATCCGCCAGCTGCTTCACACGGCCGGGCTGCGCTTGTTCGATTTTGCCCAGGCCGACGCCTACCTGCAGCGTTTCCGCTATCTGAACAAGATCGCACTGCCGGAGGGTGTGCTCGACCTCGGTGTCGACATCCCCGCTCGCCCGATCGCGCTACTCGCGCCTACGGTCGAACTGGTAGCCCGCGCTGACCTGCACCCGGCGCTGTCCGATCTGCTGATCGATGCGGCGCAGGAGGTCCACGGACACGGCTCGCTGTTGGCGCGCGCTGGCGAGTTTCCGTCGCCAGTGGAACGCGACTTTCCGATCAGCGACGATGCGACCCGCTACTACAAGGCGGGCAAAAGCTTCGTCTACCGGCACCTGCCGTTCTGGCTGGCGAACCTGGCGGACCGTCTGCTCGTGCTCGTGGTGCCAGCCGTGGTTTTGCTGATACCGGCGTTGCGGATGGTGCCGACGATGTACACCTGGCGCATCCGCACCCGCATCTTCCGCCACTATGGTCAGTTGATGGAGCTCGAGCGCGAGAGCCTTCGCCCGCAGAGTCCCGAGCACGTGCGCAGGATGCTCGCGCAAATCGACCAACTCGAAGGAGCGGTGATCAAATCGAAGCTGCCGAAACGATTCGGCGATGAGGCCTACGTTTTGCGGCAGCACATCGATTTTGTTCGCGAACGCCTCACGGGCATGGCGGCTGCGCAGCCGGTGCAGTAACTTCGGTGTACGTTGCTGCATGCCGGTGCACGCCGGTGAACCTGCGTCGAGTAACCAACTAACCGCCGAGGCGACCGATCTCCGCGAGCGCTCCGCCCGACTCGCTGAAACTCCTGCGGCAAGTGCGCCGCGCGTCGTCGAACATGCGAAGCGCGCGCGCCTTCTCTCCGTGCTGCAGGTGCCACTCGCCGACGTAAAACGACGCCTCGCACTGATGGTCGGCCTGCGCGCGCGCATCGCCCTGCTGCGCGGCGCTGAAAACGGCTCCTGCGTCGCCGCGGCCCAAATACAGATCGATCACCGGCGCTGGCCATTCATGGCTGGCACCGGACGCGAAGTGTGTCAGGTCCTTTGCGGCGTCCTCCGGGTGGCCGCCACGCGCCTGCGCCAGGTAGCGCCAGATGGCCACGTATGGATCGGAGCCCAACAGCTTCGCCGCGTGCTCGAGGTCGGCCTGCGCCTCATCGTACTGTGCGCGGTAGAAGTACAGCGCCGCACGGCTCTTGTAGGCAGGCGCGAGCTGCGGCGCGAGCCGGATCGCTTCGTCGAACTCCTGTTGCGCCTTGGCGAAGTCCTCCGCAACAACCCACAGAACGCCGCGGTTGAAGTGGGCTTGCGCCAGATTCGGATCGAGCTTCAGCGCCTGCGTGCAGTCGGCCACGGCCTGGTCGTACGCCTCCTTCAGCAGCCAGGTGTTGCACCGGTTGTTGTAGGCCGGGGCAAAGTTCTTGTTCAAGCGGATCGCCTCGTCGTAGTCGGCGATCGAACGGGTGTAGTCGCCCTGGCGGTCGAACAGCACGCCGCGGAATACCAGCAGATCCTCGCGTTGCGGCGCCAATTGGGCCGCCTGATCCAGATCGGCGATCGCCTTGGCCACGTCGCCCTTGGCCTGCCACGCGCTGGCACGATCGACGTAGTTGCGGACATTCTTCGAATCCCGCCGGATCGCCTCATCCAGGTCCTCGATCGCACCGTCCACATTGCCCCGGCCCAGGCGAACGAGCGCACGGTTCTCGCGAGCCTGCGCGCTTTGCGGATCCAGTTTCAGCGCCTGATCGAAGTCGCGCAGCGCTGCGTCCATGTCGCCCTTCGCGCCGAGCGCGGCGCCGCGGTTCACGTATGCGTTGATCAGGCCTGGGTCGGCCCCGATGGCGCGATCGTAGTTGGTAATGGCCCGATCCAGATCACCTTTGAATTTCCAAGCCACTCCGAGATTGTTGTAGATGCTTGCCTTCTCTGCTGCCGGCAGGCTGTTCGACTCCAGCGCCTTGGTGCAAGCGTTGATGCGCTGATCCGCCGTCGGAGAAGCGCCGCCGCACGCGTCCAGATTCGTCGGCGACTGTGCCGACGCCAAACCCGCAGCCAGCGCGAGCGCGAGCGCGGTCGCATGAACGAACCGGGCAGTTCCGGACACGGCCGGCAGCAGTGAGGGCGGTGGCATGGGGCAATGGCGGCGAGGCATCGGCGGCAAAGGTGAGTAAGATTCCGTCAGGGGCGCAAATCTAGCAGGTGCGAGCGGCTGAGGCGCCACCACTGCGGGGAGCGATGCGATGGCGAAGGTAGCTTTCGACTTCTCGGGCAGCACGACGATCGTCACCGGTGGCGCGAGCGGAATCGGCCTGGCGATCGCAGAGACGATCGCGCACGGCGGCGGCGACGTCGTGATCACCGCCAGCCGCAACCCACGCAAAACCGAAGCGGCGCTCCAGCGGCTGCGCGCGGCGGCGCCGAAGTCGCGGGTGCTCGCGTTCGCGTGCGAAGTGGGGAACGAGGAGTCGGTCGCGCGCTTTTTCGACGAGTCCCGTCGCAGCGCCGGCGCCTTCCGTTACCTCGTCCACAGCGCCGGGGTGTCGCCGAACACGGAGTTCTTCGAACAGACACAGGCCGAGTGGGACACGGTGCTGAACTCGAACCTGACCGGTTCCTTTTTGGTGCTGAAATACGGGGCTCTGGCGATGCGCGACAATCCGATTGTCGACGAGTGGCGCGGCAGGATCGTTCTGGTCACGTCATCCAACGGCGTCAACGCGTACGACCCCGTTTCGGCGCATTACGACTCTTCCAAGGCCGGCGCCAATCTGCTGATGCGCAACGCCGCCCAGGAGCTTGCAAAGCTGCAGATCTGCCTGAACGCGCTGGCGCCCGGGTGGATCGAGACGGCATTGAACGACACGCTGCCGGACGACGTGCGCGCGCATGAGAACGCGAAGATCTGGATGGGTCGCTGGGGCACGCCGCAGGAGATGGGGCAGTGCATCGCGCACCTGCTGACGATGCCGTACCTGGTCGGGCAGATCCTGATGCCCGACGGTGGATACCGATAGCAGGGGACGAGAGCGGGTGCCTATGCGCCGGCGGACAATGCGTGCGGGGCGCGCGCGATTTGCGCCGTCGCCTCGGAAGACTCACTCTGCGGCAGCAGGCGCTGGCTCATCAGCTGGAAATGCCGGCACACGCCTTGCAGCGTCAGAGGGTCGCCGTATTCCTTCACCGCCGCCAGCAGCGTCGGCGCAGTTTCGCGGACATAGCGTTGAATGACGCAGAGCGGCGCCGCGCCGGCCCGGCCGTGATGGGCGCTCGCGAGCGCCCGCATGACCGCGCGCTCGAAAATGTGCAGCTGGCGCCTGAGCTCGGGGTACTCCACGGCGACTTTATCGCACGCGAGCAGTTCGACTTCCTCCGACAACGCCCGCATCGACGCGAGCAAAGCCTCCCGCTTCGCGCGTCGCTCCTGCCTGCGGCGCTGCAACTGCCATTGAACCAGCAGCACGAACAGAGCCGCGAACAGCAGCCCGTCGTGCAAAGCAACGTCGGCCACCCATGAAACCAGCGAGGAGGTGGCTACGGCTGCGGCGGTCGACAGGAACTCAAGTCTCATCGCAAAGCGGACGACAAGCGGCCGAGGTCAGCGTTGAGCCTAGCGTCCGCGCACGCAACGGACATCGCCATTTCTAGCGTGCGCTATGCGATCTGTACGGGATGCGCGAACGGGGTCGCATCCAATTGAGAAGGTCCCGGACGCTCCTTGGAGCGGCCTTGCGTAGGGTTTGCCCTGCGGAAAGTCGGGTTTACCTGCGACTGCGCCGAAGCACCGATCGGTGGCGTCCCCAAGGTTTGCAAGTCCCCGCGCGGGCACTCGATCCCCAAGTCTCCCGCTGCGGAATGGCCACCCAATAGCCGCGGGCACAGCTTACAGCCGTCCGTATCCGATTCCCTCAGGCACGATCGCATGCGCTGCGCGACCGCCTGCAGCAGCCAGTCGCCGGTCTCGTGCCCGATGTATGCCGTCGCGTGGCGGCCGCCGCGCCGGTGTCTGCCTATCTGATCGCTACAACTGCCAGCACAAGGACAAGCTCAAGGCGTTGAGGCGCGGGTTCTGCGGCAGATAGAACACCTCGACGCCAGCGCCCTTCGCCGTCCTGAAATACGGACTTCCCGTTGTCCGTGCGTCCAGCATCGATTGTCCGCGCAGCACCTGGTCGGCGCACGGGAAATCGTAATAGGTCAGGACGTAGCCGCCCTGCGGCACATACTGAACGACGATGCCGGTGGCGAGACGGCCTTCCTTGACCAGCATGTGATCGCGGCGCAGTCGGCGCGCGACCAGGACCACCGCCAGATCGAGCGCCGCAGCGGGAATCGCCGCGACGGCCGCAAAGCCGCGCTGATCTCGCGCCAACGCGGCTAGGAGCACCCCGGTGAGCGCCAGCCCGACCGCCCCGAAGACGCAGACGAATGACAGGAGGGTTGCACCTTTGGACGTCAACCGTTCGCGGCCCTTCACGCGCGAACTGGCTTCAGGCGCACCGCCTCGAAAAGCGCTGAGCGGCGTGAGCGGCAAATCGCTGGCCCGCCGCCGCCGCCGGGTGTCAAGCAGCATGAGAGCCGATACCACAACCACGAGCAAGCCTGCCATCACGGCAAGCACGAGCAGGGGTAGCGGCAGCGGCTTGTTCATGGCCTCGTTCTGATTATGCTATCGGGCCGGCAACGCACAGCACGCAGGGTCACGCGGCATGCGCCACGATGCCGAGGCGAAATTGATGTCGCGGAGGTCCAGCTTGTCCGAGGTCGCGGGCGCCCCGGTGCCCGAGCCGGTGAAGCCGGTGACCTTCCCCGTGTAGGCGGCCGAGTCGAGCAGCCCCCAAGGGGCGATGGGCTCGCCTCGTGCGGCAACCCGGAAGACCCGCCCTTGACCCCGGCCTCCCTCCCCTTGGAACGGGAGAGGAGGCTATGGGACGCGCCACCCAATGGCGCGAGGGGTTCCGCTGTCAGTCCGTCCAGTCGCCGGCCGGAACCTTCAGCACAGCGGCGTCGGCTGCGGTGATGGTGCCCGTCATCGTGCCGACGAATGCAAGGCCCAGGCTTGCAATCCACATTGTTCGTTTCATCGCTTCTGCCCTTTCCGCGCCAGTTCCCTTCCGACTGCTTCGGCGCCGGGCTATCGATCCCGGATCAGATAGGGCGTCAAAGTGCTATCGATCACAAAGACCGTATACACCGCGCCCGGCGAATTGAGCGAAACCGTCGCACTCACCGGGTTCATCCCAGGCGCGATCAGTTGCAGCGTCGCAAGTGCCGACTGGGCTACTCCGAAATACGCCGACGCCTGGCCATACAGGATCGAATTGGCGACCTGCACGTTGTTGTAGTACATCGTCAGGCCCTGCGAGATGTTCGCACCGGCATTGATCAACCGAAGATTCGCATTGCCGCCGGCGGGAACCTGGTTGTTGTCTGTGAAGACCGCCACCGTCGGCGTGGCGGCGGCGCCATACACCAGGATCGTGTAATCACCGCCGACGGCGAATGTGGCCGCCGGCAAGCCCGCAACCGCCGCGCCATTGGCCGAAATCGTGTAGGTCGATGTGTTGCCTGCGACCTCGGTGTAGCTGCCCGGATTCGGCGAGTAAACGGTCGCGAGCGCTTGGCTGCCCACGGTCCCCGCGACCGGCGTCAGCCCCGCGGTGGGCAGCGCCGAGGCGATCCGCACGCGTGCCTGCGTGTTGTTGACATACTGAACCGTTGCCGCCCCGACTGTTCCAGCCTGGTTCAGGATCACGGCGTTCACGAGCGCACCGCCGGGGGTGTTGGTGAAAGCGACCAGCCGGACCTGGCCGGCCGCAACCTGTACCGACGGCAGCCTCAGCCGAACGTCGTTCGGGTTGCCGGAGGCGGTCGCAACGACGTCGAACGTCCCGGCCACCAACGTCGTAAAAACGGGCACTGCGGCGAAATTGGCGAACGGGAACTGGGGCGTGAGGCCCGATAGCGACGTGGTGCCCGGCGTTACGAGATACACGTCGAGCGCTCCCGCGTCCGGAGAAATGTTGGCGACACCGATCGTCCCCAGGCCACCGACTGGCACCGTCTGGTCTTCGGTGACCAGGTAGGCAACGATGGCGCCGTTGCGTGTGTAGCCGACCAGCGTGAAGGTGCTGTTGCTGCCCAGGCCCGCGCTGAGCGACGCGGAGGCCAGCGCTCCGCTGGCGCTCGAGATGGTGATCGTGTAGGTACCAGCGGCCACCTGCGAGTAGCTGGTCGAGGCCCCGGCCGCAATCGTCGAGAACTGGACGGTCCCGTTCAGGCTCACTGTCAAGCTCTGGTTCGTCGAGGCGTTGACAAAGCGCAGACTGACCGGCCCCGAGTTGTTGTTGGAGCTGCCGCATCCGATGAGCGCCGCGGCCACGATGGCCGGCGCCAGAGCTTTCAGAAACCGAGCCAAGATCTACCTCTTCTGCCGGCTCCGTGCCGGTGTGGGGTGTCGTTTCGAAGGCCGCGAGTGTACCGTGCAGTGCACGTGGCAGCCGGGGGGGTTTCGTCCCCCGGGAAGTAAAGGCGCCGGGAGTCGATGCCCGGCACCGGAGCCGATGCCAGCCGCTGGACGCCCTGCTACTGTAACGTCCGACGGCCTCTGGCGCGATTTCGCGCCGGACATTCCGCGTTGCCACATGATTTCTGCCACCGTTCCCCAGAGCTCCGTTCCACCTTTGGCGCAACAGCGCCATCCGGCGGCGCTCTGGACGCTGTTCCGCAGCGAGATGTGGGAGCGCTTCAGCTATTACGGGATGCGCGCGCTGCTGGTGCTGTATCTCGTGAAGGCGGTCGGATACGCGCGCGAAGACGCACTGCGGGTCTACGCCGTCTATACCGGGCTGGTGTACCTGACCCCGATCGTCGGCGGCTGGATTGCAGACCGCTGGTTGGGATTCCGCAAAGCGATTTTGATCGGCGCCGTTGTGATGATGTTCGGTCACGCAGCGATGGCGTTCCCGGCGTTGCTGAAGCCGGCGCTCGGTCTGCTGATCGTCGGCAACGGGTTCTTCAAGCCGAACATCTCATCGCTGGTCGGCCGCCAGTACGGCGAAAACGATCCGCGCCGCGACGCCGGGTTCATTTACTTTTACATGGGAATCAACCTGGGAGCGCTGCTGGCGCCGCTGGTAGCGGGTTGGCTGGGGGAAACGATCGCCTGGCATTGGGGCTTCGCCTCCGCCGCAGTGGGGATGGCATTCGGCCTGGCGCAGTTCGTGATCGGGCAGGAGCGCTTCGGCGCAACTGGGTTGCCTCCCGGGCGCGAGGCGCCCTCGCACCTTCTGCCGCGCGACTGGGTGCACGTGGTTGTGGTCAGCCTGTCTGCAATTGCTGTGGTTTACGGGGTGTTGGGCCTTTTGCCGATTGTCGCGACGGCGTGGGCCGCGATCCCGCTGCAGGTAAAGATCGCTCTGCCGGTGGCTGCGCTGGCGTGGGTCCTGTTCTCGGCGTGGCGCTCCGGCGGCCGGCGCGATTTCGACCTCGTGCTGTCGATCCTGGTGCTCGGGCTTTTTAACGTTTTCTTCTGGATGGGTTTCGAGCAGGCGGGCGGCACGATGAACCTGTTCGCCGACAACCTGACCGACCGTGTGATCTTCGGCTGGCCGATGCCTGCATCGTACTTCCAGGCCGTCAATCCGCTCGCGATTCTTGCGCTTGCCCCGGTGCTGTCGGCGTTCTGGACACGGATGGACTCCTCGCCGCGCGCGCTGACTTCGCCGGCCAAGATGGCAATCGGAATGATCATCCTCGGATTAGGTTTCGTGGTGTTGGCGATCGCGCAGCAGCGCGCGGACCGGCTCGGAATGGTCGGTCCTCTTTGGCTGACCGCCGTGTATGTCGTCCACACGGTCGGAGAGCTGTGCATCTCGCCGGTCGGTCTTTCGATGGTCACCAAGGTCAGTCCGCCGCGGATGGCGGGGCTGATGATGGGCGTGTGGTTAAGCTCGTCCGGCGTAGCGAACTACCTGGCCGGCACGCTGGAAAGCCTGCTAAAAGGATCCGGGATTCCGCTGTACCAGTTTTTGGTCGGAAGTTCGATCGGACCCGGCGTCGTGCTGCTCGTGCTGGTGCCGCTGCTCAAGCGCTGGATGCATGGACGCGGCTGATCCGGAGCGCCACTCGTACGCTGGGCACGGCGGCGCAGCGCTTGCACCGGTTCACCCGGTCATCTACCTGATCCTCATTCTGCCGTTCGGCATCTTCAGCGGATACTCGGGGATCACGCTCACCTACGAACTGTCGCACGCGGGCGTCAATGCGGCGCAGATCGCCACTGCAGTTGGGGCGATGGACCTTTTTCCGCAGACGTGGAAATTCCTTTGGGCGCCGTTGGCGGACACCACGCTGACGCGGAAGACCTGGTACGTGATCGGCGCGGCGCTGACCGCCGCCGGAATCCTGGCGTGCGGCGCGGTTCCGGCCAGTCCGGCAACGCTGCCGATACTGGGCGTTCTGGTGTTCCTGGCAAGCACCGCGACGACGTTTACGTCGATGTCGGCCGAAGCGCTGATCGCCCATCACACCGGTGCGGAGGAAAAGGGGCGCGCGGGCGGATGGCTGCAAGCAGGCAACCTGGGAGGTGCGGGCCTCGGCGGCGGCGCCGGGCTATGGCTGGCGCACCATTTGTCGTCGCCGCTGATCTCCGCAGCTGTGCTCGCTTTGGCCTGCGTTCTGTGCACGCTGGCGCTGAAGTGGATCGAGGAGCCTAAGCGCGCCGACTCGCCTGCGTCCGCCGGCGGCCAAAGCAGTTTGCGCGTTGCGCTCGCGCGGCAGTGGGCGAGCGCGGCAAGGGTCCTGAAAGACTTGTGGTCGATGGCGAGCTCGCGCCGCGGCTTCATGGCGCTGCTGGTCGTGTTCCTGCCGATCGGAACCGGCGCCGCGTCGAACCTCTGGGCGGCCGTAGCGGACGGCTGGCACGCGAGCGCCGACACCGTTGCGCTTGCCAATGGCACGCTCGCCGGGCTCGTGTCCGCGCTCGGCTGCCTGATCGGCGGTTACTTCTGCGACCGCATCGATCGCAAGAGCGCTTATCTGCTGTTCGGCGTAGCGCAGGCCTTATGCATGGTGGCGATGGCGATGGCGCCGCACACCGCGACGATGTTCGTCGCGTTCACACTGCTGTACGCGTTTCTGAACGGCTTTTCTTATGCCGGTTTCTCGGCGGTGGCGCTGGAAACGATCGGCCTGACTTCAGCTGCAACCGGCTACAACGTGTTCGCCTCGCTCTCGAACATGCCGATTTTGTACATGGGGCTGATCGAGGGATCGGTGTACACGCAGCTGGGCGCCTCTGCGATGCTGTACACGGAGGCGGCGTTTGCCGCCGCCGCGATCGTGGTATTCGCACTTGCGTCGAAAGCTACCTCGCGGCGCGTGCCAGCAGCGTCGACCGCGTAGGGAAAGTAGGTAGACCGAACGGCATGGGCTGCGTGTGGGTTTGTCGGCCCCATTTTCGAAAACTTGAGTCGTCGAAACACTGAAGAAGAACTACCCAACGCGGATCATCCTTGCGGATGGTTTCGGTCCAAACCCCTTGCGAGCATCATTGCACTGCGCAAAAATAGCAGCCGACGCAGGTTTCCATTCTGACTTCGGAGCATTTGTGATGGCAGGCAAAACACGACGCAACCCCGCCAAGGGACCTCTGGTGACATTCGCGCTGATGCTGGCATCGGTCGCGATCGTTGTCGTGGTGTCCCGCTACATCGACCACTCGCACGCGAAACCCGTTGCCCAGCAACAGCAACAGGACGTGCAGGTTTCCTCCAGCACGGATTCGACAACGCCGGCGCACCCCTAAGCCGTCGCCTTATCCCCACGCTTCCCACGCAAAGCGGCCGCGAATGCGGCCGCTGTCGCAATTACGAGCGCCGCAGAAACGAGAAACACCACCGGAGTGCCGATCGGCTCGGCAATTGCCGAGGCGATCGAAACTCCGGTCGATTGACCCAGAAAAAAGCTCGAGGCGAACAGCGCCACCGCGGTGCCGCGGGTGGCCGGCGCCATCTGGGTCGCATTCGTCTGCAGCGTGTTGTGCATCATGTAGTAGCCGAGCCCCAGCAGCGCGCTCTCGGGAATCGCCAGCATCCAGTGTCCGCCGGCCGCAAGGCCTGCCAGTCCGGTGGCCATGCACGCCGCGCCAGCGCGCACCAGTCCTGCCTCGCCCAGGCGCACGAGCAATCGACGCGTGAAAATCGCGTACGTGATGCCACCCAGGCCGAACGCGCCGGGAGCGAGTCCCGCCAGCGTCAGCGAAACGTCGAAGCGTCGGTGTAGGTGCCAGGGGATGAACGCCAGCGAGGCGAACACCGCGAACCCCTCGAAAAAAACGGTCGCGAAGATCCGGCGCGGCCAAGGTGCGCGGCCGATCGCGGCGATGCCGCGCAGATACGCCACCGGCGAGGTGGCCGCGGCCGACCCGAAACCTCCCGACTGAGCCCAGAGCGCGATCGCCGTCGCCAGATAAATGGCCGCCAGCAGGCCGAAGGCCCAGCGCCATCCCAAGTGGTCGGCGAACACGCCGCCGAGAAACTGGCCGGCGATGAACCCGAGCATCTGCCCCATTAAGAAGCGCGCCAGCGTCGCCTGCCGGTTCTCGTAGGCGATCTGGTCGCCGATCCAGGCCATCGATAGCGGCATAATCGCCGCGGCGGCCGCGCCCGAGGCGGCGCGGAAGCCGATCAGCCATCCGATCCCAGGGGCCGCCATTGCGCCCAGGCTGGTCACAACGCTGGCGGAAACCGCGGTCGCGACTACGCGCAGTTTGCCGTAGCGGTCCCCCATCGGACCGTACAGCATCTGTGTCAGGCCATACGCCAGTGCGAAGAAGGAGATGGTGCGCGCAGCCTCGCCCGTGCTGACGCCGAAGCCGCGCACCAGCGCCGGCAGCAGCGAATCGCACACCCGCATTGACGCGGCAGCGGCGAACGCCCCCAGCGACAGCAACGCGATCGTGCGTCGCGACGCGGCGAGCTCGCCGGTCACGCCAGCGAGAAATGCAGGGTGCCGAGTTTCTCGATCGTGCTGACGATCTGGTCTCCGCCCTTCAGCCAGACGCGCTTGTCGGGCGGCATCCCGAGGATCACGCCCTGCGGCGTTCCCGTGTAGATGATGTCGGCCGGCTCGAGCGCGAAATGGCGCGACACATACGAGATCACCTGTTGTACGTTGAAGATGAAGTCGCTCGTGTTCGAGGACTGCCGTACCTCGCCGTTCACGTGCGTCTCGATCTTCAGATTGTCCGGATCGCCCACGCGTGCGGCCGACACAAAGTACGGGCCGACCGGCGCAAACCCGTCGAGGGTCTTGCCGATCATCCACTGTCCGCCCGTCTCCAGCTGCAGGTCGCGAGCGGAGAAGTCGTTTGCTGTGCAGTACCCGGCGACACACCCCAGCGCGTCGGCCTCCGAGACGTTGCGCGCGGTCCGCCCGATCACGACCAGAAGTTCAGTTTCGTAATCGAACTTGTACGCCACCTCGCGCGGCGGAAGATGCAAAGTGGCGCCGTGCGCGGCCAGGCTGTTGTTGAACTTGTTGAACAGCACCGGCACCTTCGGAATCGGCATGCCGATTTCCTGAGCGTGCTTGCGATAGTTCAGCCCCACGCAAACGATCTTGCCGGGGTTGCTAAAAAGGCGCCCGTACGTGATCGAGTTTTCCGGCACCAGCGCCTCACTGAGCTTGGCGTCGCGCGTGGCGCCGATCACCGCTGCGACCTGAAGCCAGCTGCCTTCCCGCAGCATCTGTTCGAGCGTCAACGGTGCCGGAAGACCTAGAAGGCCTGCCGCCTGCGAGACGTCGAGCACACCGTCGTCGAATCTGACGCCGAGCGTCTCGCGGCCGCCCGTGTGCCGGATCGACAACAGGGTGACTGCCGGCAGCAGTCCAGCCGGCGGGCCATCGTGCGCGCCGTCCCCGGCTCCGGCTGCCGCTAGAGGTCCGGCTGCGGAGCCCTGCGCCGCTGCGGCGCTCCCCGCCCCTATGGCGGCGACGCCTGCTGCAACCCCAAGTCCCAGCGCACCCGTACTCATCAAAAACTCTCGCCTCCCGCTCATGTGAGTTCTCCTTCGGCTCGGCGCCGTTATTGTGCCCGCAATATGATGGCGCGAGCGGCGATCACCCTGTGCTCAGCGGCGCTTTTTTGCCTCGGCGCACCTGCGGGCGCGTGGGGTCCGTTGGGGCACCGAGCCGTTGGCGCCGTGGCCGATTCGCTGCTGGCTCCCACCGCCCGCGCACAGGTCGCAGAGCTGCTGGCGGACGATCGGGACCGCGATGGCCGCCCCTCCGGCCGAACGACATTGGCCGAGGTCTCCCTATGGGCGGACGAGATTCGCGGCACCGCAGCGGACCAACCCACCTGGCACTTCGACAACATGCCGGTGTGCGGTGCAATCACGCCTCCGCGCCTGGCGGCGCTACGGCGGACAAGCCCGCCGGACATCCCTTGGTGCCCCGACCAGCAGTGCGCCGGTGGGCAGTTCGACCTGCTGGTGGCGCAACTGGCCGACCGCCGTGTTCCGACCGCGCGGCGCCGGGACGCGTTGAAATGGATCGTGCATCTGGCGGGGGATCTGCATCAGCCGCTGCACGCGGCCGATTTCGCCCAAGGTGGCAACCTGGTGCACGTTCAGTTTGCCGGTTACCCAAGCCGGACCCCCTGGTCGCTACATGCCGCCTGGGACATTCGGCTGGTCGCCTCGGCGATGCACATCGCGGCAGGCCAGCCGCCGCCGCCGTCCGCTCTGCGACGGCTGATCGCGCGCGCCCGCAAAGTTCCCGAGACGGTTCGCGAGGCGCCGGTCGGCGAGTGGCTCGCCGAGTCCAACTGGCTTGCGCGCGAGGTGGCGTTCGACTATCCGGGCTTCTCCTGCGACCGTGCTCCCGAGGGCGCAGCCATAGTCACGCTGTCGATGGACTACCAGCGGCGCGCGCTACGCGTCGTCACCGAGCGGCTGGCGCTTGCCGGAGCGCGGCTGGCAACGGTATTGAACCGGGCAATGGCGGAGCCGTGAGCGTGGCTTTGACCGAATCCGAGAGGTGTGATATCTTTGAGATATCTTCCTCCGGCGTCCGCCCGAGGACCGACTGACCGGACAAGCCACATGACCGCTAAGACTGCCACCCCGCAGATCGCCTTCCGCTACCGCGCAGTCGACAGCAGCTCGGGGGTAACCCGGACCACTGCGCGGCGGCTCGCCGCCGAGTTGGGCGTCGACGAGACGCAAGCTATCCACATCGCCTTGCGCGGGCTCGCCGTGAAGGTGCTGCCGCAGTACGAGCCCGACGATGGTCCCGTGACCGCCGCTCAGATTCGTCGCATCGAAAAGCTCGTTCCGCAGGGGACCAAGCGCTCCATTCGCTCGAGTCTCATCAACCCGCCGACGAAGGCATGAGCGCGCGCTGGTGGCCCGAGCCGGCCGCCGGCGACATCGTCTGGTGCCGATTCCCCGAAGGGGTCGGCGAACCCGCCAAAGCCCGCCCAACGCTGGTCATTGAGGTCTATGACGACGATGCCCCGCAGTATCAGGTACGCGTCGCGTTCGGCACCAGCAAGCGCACCCGGTCGCTGTACTCGGGCGAATTGCTCGTTGCACGCGAACGGAATGAAGCGGCATATGCGGCTGCGGGCCTTAGCTTCGAGACCAAGTTCGACCTTCGCAAGTGCGTCGACCTGCCGTACGACTCCGACTGGTTTCTCGTGCCACCCGCCGCGCCGCACGGCCAGACACCCAAGCTCGGCACCTTGCATCCATCCCTGATGCTCGCATTCCAAGCGGCATACTCGGCAGCGAACGAATAGTCCGCCACTGCAATCGGCTCCGCCGTGAACTGGCCGGCAGCGTTCGCGTTCGGCGCGGTGACCCGCTTGCGCGATTGCGCAGGTCAGCCGATATCGAACTTCACCCCCTGCGCGAGCGGCAGCTCGCCGGAGAAATTGATCGTGTTGGTGGCGCGCCGCATGTAGATCTTCCAGGAATCGGACCCGGATTCGCGCCCGCCGCCGGTTTCCTTCTCACCGCCGAACGCCCCGCCGATTTCCGCGCCCGAGGGGCCGATGTTCACGTTGGCCAGCCCGCAGTCCGACCCGTCGGCAGCGACGAAGCGTTCGGCCTCGCGTGCGTCGCGCGTGAAAATCGACGAGGAAAGGCCTGCAGCGACCGCGTTGTGCGCGGCGATTGCCTCGTCCAGCTCCGTATAGCGCATCACGTACAGGATCGGCGCGAACGTTTCGCGCAGCACCGGACCGCTGTGCCGCGGCATCGAAACGACGGCCGGCCGCGCGTACCACGCATTCGCCCAGCGTTGCGCGTGCTCGCGCACTCCGCCTTCCACCGCGCCGCCTTCGGAAGCCGCCTCTTTCAGCGCGGCCTGCATCGAGTCGAACGCGGCACGGTCGATCAGTGGGCCGACCAGCGTGCCGGCTTCGAGCGGATCTCCCACGACCACTGATGCGGCCACGCGCGCAAGCCGGGGCACGAAAGAATCGGCCAGATCGCGGTGCACGAACAGGCGCCGCAAGCTCGTGCACCTCTGGCCCGCGGTTCCCATCCAGGCAAACGCGATCGCGCGCAACGCCAGCTCCTGGTCCGCGCTGGGACACACGATGGCGCCGTTGTTGCCTCCCAGCTCGAGCAGCGCCCGCGCGAAGCGCCGCGCCAGCCTGGGCGCAAGCGAACGTCCCATCGCGGTGGAGCCGGTGGCCGAAACCAGGGGCACCGCGGGATGATCGGCCAGTGCCTCTGATGGCGTGCGGCCACCCGTGAGGACGTGCAAAAGCCCCGTCGCCGGCGTGCCGGTGGTTCGTTCGAACTCGCGCGCCACCCGCTCGAAGATCGCCTGCACGGCCAATGCGGTCAGCGGCGTCTTTTCCGACGGTTTCCACACGACCGGATCGCCGCACACCAGTGCCAGCACCGCGTTCCAAGCCCACACCGCGACCGGAAAGTTGAACGCGCTGATCACCCCAACGACGCCGAGCGGATGCCAGGTCTCCATCATCCTGTGGCCAGGCCGTTCCGAAGCGATCGTCAGACCGTACAGCTGGCGCGACAGGCCGGTGGCGAAGTCGCAGATGTCGATCATCTCCTGCACCTCGCCCGCGCCCTCGGAGGCGATCTTGCCGGTCTCGATCGACACCAATCGCCCGAGGTCCTCGCGTGATGCACGCAACGCGTCGCCTAAGCGCCGCACGAGTTCGCCGCGGCGCGGAGCGGGCACCAGACGCCAGCGCGCAAAAGCGGCGGCTGCGAGTTCGATCGCCTCGTGAGCCTGCGCCGCGGTCGTCTCGGGCACGTGGGCGGTGATACCGCCGTCGATCGGCGTGCGGGAAGCAAGGTCCCCGCGCAGCGCGGAAGGATCGACTCCTATGCGCCCGAGCAAACGTGTCACTTCCGCTTGCAGGATGGAGGCGTTGCTCGAAATCGGTTTTGCCGTGGCAGCCGCGGGTTGCACTGCGGCTGCTCCTTGCGATTTGCGCTCGATCGCCGACATCGTTTGATTCTCCCGTTTCCGCGCTGCTCGATTGCGCGATCAGGTGCGGGTCATGTGTACATCAGGTGTGAATCAAACGGCCGCCCGCAAACGACCAGTTCTCCCACGTCGTTTCCTTGAACGCCACCATCACGTTCTCGGGCTTCAGTCCGGCTCGTGCCAGCCCGGACATCAGCTCTTCGAGCATCTTCTTCTTCACCTTCACGCTGCGACCGACCGACCACAAAATCTCAATCAGCGCGAAGTCGTTGTCGCGAGCGCCTTGCACGTCCGGGTAGCCCGGGTCGAAGCGGAAATCGGCCGCGTCCAGCTCGATCACGCGCTGGAACTTGTCGGTCGCCGGCACGCCGGCCGAAACGAGGGCGCCGTGGACCGCGTCCAGCACGGTGGACTTGAACTCGACGGACTTCGGTTTGCGAACGGTGAGCGTGACGAGCGGCATGAGGCATCCTCAAGATTCGGGTTGGCTTACTTCTTCACCGGCCGCTTCCAGTTGTCGACCGTCACCTGGCGGGTGCGCGCTAGCGTCAGTTTCCCTGCCGGCACCGAGCCCGACACTGTCGAGCCGGCGCCGATCGTTGCGCCGTCGCCGACCTCGATCGGAGCTATCAGAACGACGTTGCTGCCGACCTGCACGTCGGCGCCGATGCGGCTGCGGTGTTTGTTGGCGCCATCGTAGTTGGCCACGATCGTGCCGGCGGCAATGTTGGTGCCCGAGCCGACCTCGGCGTCGCCGATGTACGCCAGATGGTTGGCTTTCGAGGCACGCCCGACCCGGCTCGCTTTTACCTCGACGAAGTTGCCGATGTGCACTTCGTCTTCCAGGCTCGCGCCGGGACGCAGGCGGGCGAACGGCCCGACCCGCGCCATTGCCCCGATGCGGCACGTATCCAAGAGCGAGAACGCCAACACTTCGGTACCTGCACCCACACGCACGTCGCGCAGTACGCAGTACGGCCCGATGCGGACGCCGTCGGCCAAGTCGACCTTGCCTTCGAACACGCAACCGACGTCGATGAAGACATCGGCCCCCACGGTGACCTCGCCGCGAACGTCGATGCGGGCCGGATCCGCGAGCGTGGCGCCGGTCTGCATCAGGTGCTCGGCTTTGCGTTGCTGCACGATTCGCTCCATTTTCGCGAGCTGTGCCTTGCTATTGACGCCGAGCGCCTCGAAAGCCTCCGGCGCAGTGCAAGCAGCGACTGGCACGCCGTCACGAACGGCCAGCGCGACCACGTCGGTCAGGTAGTACTCGCGCTGCGCGTTGTCGTTGCGCAGCTGCGCGAGCCACGCTTTCAGGCGCACAGTCGGTGCGACCAGAATTCCGGTGTTGATCTCGCCGATCGTGCGTTCCGCATCCGTCGCGTCGCGCTCCTCGACGATCCGCGCCACCGCGCCCGAGCGGTCCCGCACGACGCGGCCGTAGCCGGCCGGATCCGGAACGCGCGCGCTCAACACCGCGACGCCGTCGCCGGCCGCGCGTACGAGATCCAACAGCGTTTGCACACGGATCAGCGGCACATCGCCGTACAGCACCAGCGTCGGCTGCGAATCGTCCAGTTCAGGAGCAGCCTGTAACAGGGCATGCCCGGTGCCGAGCTGCGGCTGCTGCGTGATGAAGCGCACACCGGCTTGTCCCGCGAACGTTTCGGCAACACGCTCGCCACCGTGGCCGACGACCACGACGATTTCGGCCCGCAATTCCAGCTGCGCCGCCGCAGCGCGCGCCGTGTCGAGCACATGGGCCAGTAGCGGCCGTCCGGCCAGAGGATGCAAGACCTTCGGCAGGTCGGAGTGCATCCGCTTGCCCTGGCCGGCGGCGAGGATCACGAGGTTCATCGATGCGTCCGAGCTCAATCGAGGGTGACCGTCTCGTTTCTCCAATCGATTATAGGTAGCCTCACAGATCGACTCACAGCCGCGGCACCCGAGAACCGACGAAGAGCCATCCAAGCAACAGCACCGCAGCCGCCAGCAGTGCCACCCCGACCGCGAGCCAGCGGTTGCGCTGCGCGTTCGCGCGGCGCAATTCGGCAAGCTCGGCCAGCACTCGTTCCTGTCCTTCGCTCGCCATCAGCGCTTGCGCCGCCAGTCGCGGGACCTGAGGCAGCAGCCGGCTCCATTGCGGCGCCTCGACGCGCAAGCGTTGGATGAGCCCCACGAATCCGACCTCCCGCTTGATCCACGCCTCGAGGAACGGCTTGGCGGTCTTCCACAGATCCAGATCCGGGTCGAGCTGGCGTCCCAGCCCTTCTACGTTGAGCAGCGTCTTTTGCAACAGCAGCAGCTGCGGCTGGATCTCGACGTTGAAGCGGCGCGAGGTCTGGAACAGACGTACCAGCACCTGGCCGAAAGAGATGTCCTTTAACGGACGGTCGAAAATCGGCTCGCACACCGCTCGGATCGCGCTCTCGAGCTCGTCCAAACGCGTGCCGCGCGGCACCCAGCCCGATTCCAGGTGGGTCGCGGCGACGCGCCGATAGTCGCGCTGGAAAAATGCCAGGAAATTGCGTGCAAGGTAATCGCGGTCGACATCGGTCAGCGTGCCGACGATGCCGAAATCGAGCGCGATATACCGTCCCAGCTCGGACGGATCGACGCTGACATAGATGTTGCCCGGGTGCATGTCCGCGTGAAAAAAACCATCGCGGAACACTTGCGTGAAGAAGATCTCGACGCCGTCGCGCGACAGCTTTTTCAAATCGACCCCGGCCTGGCGCAGGCGCTCGAGCTGCCCGATCGGCACCCCGTGCATCCGTTGCATCACGATCACACTCTCGCGGCAATAGTCCCAGTACATCTCCGGGATCTTCAGCAGGGGGGAGCCGGCAAAGTTGCGCCGCAGTTGCGAGGCGTTCGCGGCTTCGCGAGTCAAGTCGAGTTCGTCGTGCAGCGTCTTGCGGAATTCCTCGACCACGTCGCGCGGGCGCAGCCGGCGGCCATCGCGCCACAGGCGCTCGACCAACACCGCGGCGGCGTCCAGCAGCTGCAGGTCGCGGTCGATCACGCTACGCATGCCCGGGCGCAGCACCTTGACCGCCACGTTGCGCCCGGCGTGCGGGCCGGCTGCCAGCACTCCCAAATGGACCTGTGCGATCGAAGCGCTCGCCACCGGAACGGGGTCGAACGACGAGAACACATCGGCGATACGGCGCTGGAGCCCGCGCTCGATCTCGCGCATCGCCAGTTCGGAATCGAACGGCGGCACCCGGTCCTGCAAACGCGCAAGCTCGTCAGCGATGTCTTCCGGCAGCAGATCGCGCCGGGTCGACAGCAGCTGCCCGAACTTTACGAACAGCGGTCCGAGCCTCTCCAAAGCAAGCCGCAAACGCTCGCCGCGCGGCCGCCGCAACGGGCGCCCGAACGCCGCCGCCCGCACCAGGCGCGCCAGCAACGGGTTGCTCAGGTTTCCCAGCGCGATCTGGTCCAGGCCGTAGCGGAACGCGACCGTGATGATGCGCAGCAGCCGCAGCAGGCGAAGCATCGCCTTGCTACAACCCGCCGGCGCGCTCGACCAGGCGCTCGGCCGCCCGGGCCAGTTCGTTCACCTCGGCTGCAAAGCGCTCGAACGGGCCGCGCGAAGCCAGCCAGGCCTGCTCGCCCGCAAGATAGTCGGCCAGTTGGCGCGCGGCGCGCGCACCGACATCGCGCGCGCCGTGATGGGCCGCTCGCAATGCGGCGACGACGCGCACTGCGGCAGCATCGCCGACCACACGCGACAGATCCTCTTCCGGGTCAGGGCGCAGGCGAGCGGCAACCTGCATCACCGCTTGCGCGAGTGCAGCGTCGCCATGCACGCTGGCTTTCTCCAACAATGCGGCCGGTTCCGACAGCGCTCCCGGCTCCGACATTGCCGACAGTGCGGTCGCAATCGAGCGGGAATCGATCTCGATCGTGACGTCCGGCTGGGCTCGCCCCGTGCGCAGCGAACCGTCGGCGGCGATCTCGAAGGTCATATCCAACGGGCCAGCGGCAATGCGCGCAGTTCGCCCGGCCAACGGGATCAGCAGTTCTCGCCCGGCGCGCTCCCGCCGCAGCAAGTGGTTCAACGCCTGGCAAGCCGCGTCGGAGACGAACTGCTGCAGCACGGGCGGCCGCTTGCGATTCAATTGAGCTGCTGGATCCCTGCCAGCAGCCATCCCGTCGAACCGTCGACGGGTCGGGACAGGTTCCAGACTTCGTCCAGACGTTCGTCTTCGCCGTTCACCTTCAGGTTGCCCGAGAACCGCACGCTGGCACGGTACTCGCCCGATGCGGTCTCGATCCCGAGCAGGCTCGCGGTCAACTCGACCACTTCGGTCCGGGTGGGCCCCGTGCGAACGCGCAGCTCGTGAGTGAGCGCGTTGAACATCTCGTCGGTCGTGCACTCATCCAGTTCGCGCAGATCTGAACGATCCCACGCCGACTGCAACCGCACGAACGACTGGCGCGCATCGGCCAGAAACGCCGGCGCGTCGAAGTTGTCCGGCACCCCGAACGGCCGGCGTTCGGATCGCGGCGGAAGCGGTATCGTTCGCACGCTTCCGCCGATCGCGTCCACGTTTCCGGTGCGAGGATCCAGGCGCACCGTGACCGGCCCTGGGGAATACGACGGCCCGCCGATTCCCTGCCAGCCCTCGCTGTACGTCGGTGTTTCGGACAGGTTGCGCGAGCGACGGCGTGCAAGCCACGCCACCAACGCGAGTACGCCCACGAGCATCGCCAGCAGGCCGATCCACCAATAACGCGCTGAAGCAGATACATCGGTAGCGGCGGACGCGGTGCCGGCGTTCGCGCTCGTCGCAAGCACCAGGGCCGAAGCCGCGATCAGCCAACGGAGCAGATTCGCTTCAGAGTGCATAGCCCACATGCAAGGCGCAGATGCCGGCGGCGAAGTTGAACCATTCGACCCGCTCGAGTCCCGCGCGTTCCATCAGCCGAGCGAGCTCATCTTGCGACGGGTGCACCCGGATCGATTCGGCGAGGTAGCGGTAGCTGGCACCGTCGCCGGCGATCCGTTCGCCGAGCCACGGCATCACATGCATGGAATAGGCGTCGTACAGCGGCGCGAGGGGCTGCCAGATGCGGGAGAACTCCAGCACCAGAAGGCGTCCGCCAGGCCGCAGCACGCGGCGCATCTGAGCCAGCGCCTCCTCTTTGTGCGTCATGTTTCGCAGACCAAAGGCCACCGTTACAACGTCGAAGCTTCGGTCGGGAAACGGCAGGCGCTCGGCATCGCAGCGCACGGCCGGAACGATCCGGCCTTCGTCCAACAAGCGATCGCGCCCGGCGGTCAGCATTCGCTGATTGATGTCGGTCATCACGACGACCCCTTCGGGACCAACCTCGCGCGTGAACGCTCGTGCCAGGTCGCCGGTGCCGGATGCTACGTCCAGCACGCGCATTCCCGGGCGTACGGCGGCCTGGCGGATCGTGAAGGTCTTCCACAGGCGGTGCAAGCCGCCCGAAAGTACGTCGTTCATCAAGTCGTAGCGCGGCGCGACCGAACTGAAGACGTGCTCGACTCGCTCAGCCTTCTCGGTCTCGGCGACGCGCTGGAACCCGAAGTCGGTCGTGCGATCCGAACCCGTCATATCAGTGTCCGTGTCGCCCGCAGCCGTGCTCTACCGGTGCGGCGGGCCTGCTCTCCGTAGCGCCGCCAGGCGCGGAGGGATCGCGGCTCGCCTCCGCTGCCTGCAGCCGTTCCAGGTACTGCGCCCACAACTGATCCTGATTCATCCCCAGCTCGTACAGCAGGTCCCAGGAGTAAATCCCGGTGGAATGACCGTCCGAAAACGTCGGCTGCAGTCCGTAATGGCCAACGGGCTCGGCCGAGACGATCGTCACATCGCGTTTACCGACCTGCAATTGCTCCTGCCCCGGGCCGTGTCCCCGCACCTCCGCCGACGGCGAATGCACGCGCAGGAACTCGTACGGCAGCCGGAACGTCGAGCCGTCGCTGAACGCGATCTCCAATACGCGCGACTCCGTGTGCAGCGTGATCTCGGTCGGCCGGGGCGAGTCGGGAGAAAGTCCGCTCATGGCTTGAAATCCGCGAAGGATGATACGCGCCGGCGGCCAGCGCGCCGGCGGCCAGCGCGCCGGCGTCAACCGTCGCCGACGAATCTCGGTACACCCGGTGCGGCCGCTTCGATGGCGGCGAGCAGGCTCGGTACCAGAGGTTTCAAGTCTGCGAGGCGATTTGTTCTTGCCCGAAGGACAATGACCGCAACCGATAATGCCTTGAGGTTCTGCTGAAAAACGAGGTTCCTGTCCACCGTGACGAATACGTCGAAGTTCTGCGACGCCAGGGCCAGCAGCTCGCCGTTCTTGATCGTGGACCAGCCCATTTGGCGGGCGGTCTTGACGTCGTGGCCGACGATGTCGCGGGCCAGACGTCGATCCACGCACTCGTCGAGCAGTACTCTCACGGGGCCGCGTCGATCACGCGCTCCTTTGCCTCCTCCAGGAAGGCGATGACAAGCTCGCGGGTCACCGTCGGAAATCCCTCCAGGAAATCATCGATCGACTCACCCGCCTCGAGGTAGTCCAGCAGCGTCTGCACGGGAACTCTTGTCCCGTGGAATACGGCGGTTCCCCCCATGATCTCGGGGTTGCGCGAAACGGTCGGCTGCCTCATGGGAAACAGGTTACCCGCGAACGGGTTCTGCCGGCAACCGGTTGCGTCAGCTTGGTGGCACGGGCGCTCGCCGTTCGGAGCAGTATCGGAACGGTCAGAAGTGGCGCGCCTGACAGGAGTCGAACCTGCGACCTACGGCTTCGGAGGCCGTCACTCTATCCACTGAGCTACAGGCGCGTGCAGCGAGGAGCTTACCGACTGCGCTTCGGACCGTCCAACGGGCGCGACAAGTGCGGCCGCGACAAATGCGGCGGCGACAGACGCCGCCAGATGTGTGGCCCGATGTAACGCCCATTCGCGCCGATATACTTGCGCGCAGATCGCCGATTCCCACCCTTTCGCAAGGAAACCCAACGGTGGCCTCATCCTCGCGCATCTTTCCTGTGTACCTGCCGGTCTGCGTCGCGATTGCTGTGGTGGTGGTGATCGCGGGCAGCTTCGCATACCCGCCGTTGGCGGCGTCCTCGGCCGCGGCGATGACCCCCGAGGCGGTCGCTGCGCGCCTGGCACCGATGGCGCACGAGGAATTCGTCGCCGCTGCGCCGGCAGCGCATGCGCTGCGCAGCGGCCAGACGGTCTACTCGGGCTTATGCATTGCGTGCCACGGTGCGGGGGTGGCCGGCGCACCGAAGGTGGGCGACAAGAAGGCCTGGGGCCCCCGCATCGGGCAAGGGTTCGACACGCTGGTCAAGCACGCGACCGAGGGTTTCAAGGCGATGCCGCCCAAAGGAGGGGGCGCGGACCTGGACCCGCAGGAGGTCGCGCGAGCGGTGGCGTGGATGGCCGATCAGGCCGGGGCGAGCTTCAAGGAGCCGTAAGGTCAGCGTTGCCAGCAGGTGGCCACGAGCGCGGGCGTAAAAACGGGTGCTCCCTGTCCAGTGCCGGGCTGATCGACGCCCTGCTGGCCGGTGTTGTCGAGTGTGAGCGCCCCGCACGTCGGATCCGTGAACGTCGTATTGCTGCCCGCGACCGCGCAACCCGCGGCGGCAGTTCCACAAGGCGCAGCAGCGAGTTGGTAGGTCTGACCCACGGTGGGATTGGCGGGGAAAGTCACGCTGAGCACATAGGTGATCGCGCCGCCGCCGTTCGGTGAATACGGGCTCGGCAGAGCAGCCGTCGCAGCGCAGGCATTCGCCGCCGTGTCAAAGTCGTAGCAGCCGTTCGCCGTGTAATTGCGCTCCAGGTACTGCGCAGCCTGCTGCAGCGCGGCTTTCGCCGCGCCGCGCTGGCCCCGAATTGTGTAGGCCGAATACTGCGGGATCGCGATCGCCGCCAGAATGGCGATCAGTGCCATCGCGACCAGGGCCTCGAGCAGTGTGAAGCCGCGCGCGCGGCTGTTGTGGATGTCCGCGCAACCCATGGCAATCGCCCCTCCCGAATTCATTCGGCTCAGTCCGCCAGCTCGTGCCAGGCGATTCTCCCCTGAACTGGGCAGAAGGTGAGTCCGGCGCTCGCACCGCCACTGGTTCCGGAAGTGTTCGCCGATGCACCACAGTTGGTGTTACCACCCGGCCCTCTCGATGTCCCTGGCGGTCCCGGCGGCACTGGCGGCCCCGTGAGTGGGCCACCCGGGCCACCGGGGTTACCAGGGCCACCTGGGTTACCCGGGCCACCCGGGCCACCCGGGCCACTCCCGCCACCCTTGTTACCCGGGCCACCGGGGCCACCGGGGTTGCCGGGGCTCGAAGGCGTCGTAAAGATCTGAAGACCCTCGGGGAGGCCGTAGGTGAAGAGGACGCCATTCACACCGGGGCTGGTTCCGGTGAACGGATTCAGTCCCCCAACGATGCTGCTGGTGGCCGAGACGGCCATCGTCCAGCCCGATCCGCCGGAGCTGCAGCTGCTGGACGTCGGAACGTCGGTATCGAAAAGCACAAAGCCGTCGAACAGCACCGGCGCGACCGTCACTCGCTCACCCGAATCGGGCAGGTTCATGAACCAGCCCATCTTGGGGGGGTTCACCGGATTCGTGCTGACCGTGCGCGTGGTTCCGCTGTCGGTGATCGTCTGCTGCACCAGGGAGCCGGCGCTCACCGTCGTCGTGCTGCCATTGTCCAGGATGCCGTAGAAACTCTGTGTCGAGGTCGTGGCAAGGTCGCCGACCGCGAACAGGCGCCCGGTACCGAAGTACACCATCGAGCCGGTCATTCCCGGCAATGCAGGACCAAGCACCGGCGCGGCGGTGATCGGTTTGCACGTCGTCGGAGAAGCCGCGCAGCTCGGCGAAGCGGAGAACAGCTTGAACCCACCTGCGATAGTGCCGCCGCTAGCGCTTGTCGTCCGCACGTCGAATTTCCACATGTTCCCCATCAGATCGCCGACGTAAATGAAGCCGGTGATCAGATTGTTGGTCGGGTCCGGGGCCAGCGTCACCGTCCCCAGTCCATTGGACGCGTTGATATTGCTCGCGGTGCACGTGGCGGTCGAAGCCAGACCCGAGGTGTCGATTTTCGTAATCACCCCGTCCGACAGCCGAACAAGGAACAGCACCGCGCAGCCGCGTTGGCTCAGATAGCCGTTGCCGAAGACCGCCACCCAGTCGCCGCTATTCAGCCGCGCGATCGTGGGCGTGCCAATCGTGAAGCCAAGGTCGGGATCACCGTTCGGGTTGGTCGCGCCATATCCGTCCAAGTCCCACAGCACGTTGCCTGTTCCGCTACCGGATTCCATCGTGTTCGGGTTGGTTACATCGAGCGCGAACACGCTCTGGCCGCCGGCGCCGGTGGTGCCGACCAGCACGCTCTTCCAGGTGCAGCTGCCCGGGCCGGAACCAACGCAGGCGTCGCCGACATACGGAGTCTGGTCGACGTAGAATCGGTGCGAATACGATAGTTGCGCCAGCGCAGGCAGGTTCGGCACGACGTCGTGCGGCACATACGCGAACACTTCCTGTCCGGTTGTAGCGTCGAAGCCGTGCAGCATGCCGTCGTTGGCGCCGACGTAGACCATTCCCTGTGCCTTGTAGATCGACCCGGCCGAACTGCCTTTGCTCATCACGAACGACTGGTACGTCGCTCCTCCCGGTCCACCCTCAGGAAGCCCTGCGTAGCCGAAATCGTCGTGCCAGGCGAATACCGGCGACGAATCGACGATGTCACCCAAAACCGTTGTGACGCGGTTGCGGAAATCGCCGTTGGGGAAGCGAATTTCCTTGCTCGTATCTCCTCGCAACCAGTTCAGCGTGTCGGTGCCCTGCTGTGGCGTCGCGTTTATTCCCATCGCCCGCGCCCAGATCGGCTGGAACGACAGGTCGGTGCTCACGAACTGTATGCCCTTGCCCACCGACGCGATCGGCGGGTTCGGAGGAGTGCCTCCGAACGTGAACGCATCGTTGGACGTGTAGATGCTGCGCGCGCCGGGTCCGCCGAATGGGCTGGTGGCATCTGTGGTCCAGATTGGGGTCGTGCTGAACGTGCCGGTAGTGCTCGAGAACGCGAAGGCCTTTACCCTGCCGCTCCAGTCGACCGGGTCATACGAGGCCCCGTATTCGACCGTCCCAGTGGCCAGGCTGGTCGAATTGGTCGAAATCGCGGTCTGCGCGGGGAGCGACGCCTTGATGCGGTTCATCGTCTGTTGGAACGAGCTGATCAGGTCGGCCGGACTCTCGGCGCTGAATGCCAGGCCCCGGCTGTTGAGCGCCGCGTGCCACAGGTCGTACGCCTTCCCGACGTCACCCGACATCGCGCCGTTGCTGATCGCCGGCCAGGCATTCGTGCCGTTCCACAGGTTCAGGTATCCCGGCTGCGTGTACTGTGTGGTGAAGTCGTTGCCCCACCAAGGTATGCCCGCCACATTCATCGTGCTGGTCATCCCGACGCCGATCGTGAAGGTTGTCAGGTGCACCCAGGTCGCCGGATCGTTGCGCGGATCCCAGTAGTTGACGCACGTCGGGTTCGGGCCGCTCGTGGTTCCGCCAAGCGGGCAGTACGGCGACGGCAATGTCGCACCGGCGGCGCCGGTGAGGTCGGGACGCAGGTTGGTTGACCAATAATGGAAGGAGACGTCGGACAGCGTGTTCTGATTGTTGTCGTTGCCGTAGATCGGCGTCGCCGTTGGACTGTAGGCGGTACCGTCTGGCAGCGTCGTCGCGGTAGCATCGGCCGCGCCGAAAAAGGCGTTGCTGCTGTCCTGGTTCCACTGGCCGTCGGTCAGCACGATCCCGTAGTTGCGAACGCACGCGAGCTCGGCGCTGGCGGCGTTGGTCGTCGGCTGGTTCGGGTTGATGCCGTACGGGCCGTTGGCGCCGAGCGCGGTGGTTCCGAGCGCGGTATTGGACGACGACGGCGCGCTGAAATAGTCGCCGATGTAGCTCAAGGTCGAGCGCTGTGGCGTCGGCTGGGCGGCCGGAACCCGTTGCAGCCATTTATAGAAATTCGTCTGCTGAGAGCCGCTGAAGGTGCGGAGCCGGTTATCGACAACGACGCCGTCCCAGCCTGAACAGTCGTTGCCGGCAACCATGTCGGTGCAGGTATTCAGCGCGCGCCACGTCACCCGCGTCTGCGTCAGAGTCGAGTCGGCCATCGATATTGCACCGGCGCTCGCGATCATCAGGTGCCGAGTGCGGTAGAACGAGTACCAGTTGGCGAAGTTCGGCCGCTCGTCGCTGGATCCAGGACCGGAGGTGTTCGTGACCCGGACGTACCGGTAGCAGTTGTCGTCGTTCTGCGAGGTCGACCCGCACGAGGCGGCCGAGGAGTTGGTGAACGTCGGATCGTATATGTAGTAGTAGGCGGGTACGCCGGTCTCGGAGTTGCTCCCGCTATGCGGCCCGAACTGGTTGCCGCCGCCGCCGCCACCGCCGTTGCCACCGTACGACCCACCGCAACTGCCGGAGGAGCCGGAAGTCTGGATCGCCAGCGCGACCATCCTGCTGGCCATCGGCGCGACCGAAAATGGGAGCGCGCCATTCGAGGCGGGTGCGGCTCCCCCCGAAATCGTCGTCATATCCTGGCTAGGATGCGGCGAAAACGTCTGGCTTGTGCTGCCCGGCGAGTACTCGGCGGTCGGCGCATAAGCGGTCGACAGGTCGACCGCACCGGCTGCCGTGTTGAAGCCGTCGATCCATGCCTGCGTAAAGCTGGTCGTCAGCGTCTGCAGCGGCGGGCTCAACGTGTTATCGATTTTGACGGGGGCCGGATAGGTAATGTATGGGTTGTACGCGAGCGCGTTGAACTGTCCGGAATTGAACCGGCGCGTGCCGGTGCAGGCGCCGTACGAGTCCGGAACGTACGCCCACCGCATACTGCCCGAGTCGTCCATATCTATCACGACATTGGTCGGCGGCTGCGCGGTCAGCGCCGGAAGCTCCGATATGGCGTACTGCGCCCACGCGGCGGCGGCGGTCAACCACAGCCCGGCTGCGGTGACAAGACTTCTGATCAGCGGCGATCGATGCATGGAAGGTCTCCGTCGCGGATGGTTTGGGCGGTTGGCGATTACATGGCGTAGTACGACTCGAGCCGTACCACTGTGTTGGCATTGCGTCCGTAACCGTGCGCAGTGATGTGCGCAATGCTCACCGTGTTGGTGCTGTTCTTTCTCGAGCCGGGCGTAAAGGTCGAGTTCGGCAGCCGGATCCACTCGGCAACGCACGCCGGCGGAAATGCGCTGCTCGGGAACGAGGCCGCGGGAAGCTGGCTCACAGCGGTCTTCGAGGTCTGCCAGGTCGCTTCAAGATCGAGCGGATCTTGTTCGAGAGCGGTCGCGGTCGACGAGTCTTGCGGTGCCAGATACATGCCGGGTGTGTTGGGGGCGGGCGTGGTCGTGGTCGCGCCGGCGAATGCGGTCGCGTTGTTCACGACGATCGACTCGCAGTTACGAAGCGCCGCCTCGGCCGCTTCGAATGCGCGGATGCGCTCGCGCGAATTGCCGGCCATCCGCTCTTCCTGCGTCGAAACCGAGAACGCTGCCACGCCGATCATGCTCAGCACCGCCAGGATGATCAGCCCGACGATCAGCGCGATTCCCCGCTCGCGCGAGAGAGCCCTCATCAGCGCGGACGCGGGGCGGTCGGAAGGCGGGAGGGTGGAGGGTGTCATAGGATTCATCGGTTTTCGGACGGCTTCACTGTAGGGTGATGCGATCGCGCAGCGTCGCGGTTGCGGTGAAAACCTGGCGCAATCGGGTGTCCGCAGCGACCTGCGGCACCGGTACAGGATTCGGGTCGGGGCCACGGAACAGCAGCGTCTGCGGTTGCGGAGCGGCGCCGAGCTGGTCGCCGACTCCGATCACCGAGATCCGGACGCTGACAACGTTGGACCAGTTGTTGCCGGCTGCGCCTGTCACCGAGTTGGCATGCTCGTAAATGTTGGCGCTGGCGTGCGCGCCGCTCGTGTCGACGCCGTAAACGACGTCCATGTCCTCGATGTTCTCGACCACCTCCTGGGGTGGTGTGCCAGCGCTGAGCGAATAGCGATACAGTGCAGTCGACGTGGCGCCCCGCCCAACGTAGTAGGTCACCTGGTCGAAGTGCTGCAGCGTCGGCAAAGTCGTGGTGGCGAAATCGGTCTGGTTGAAAGCAGCCACGTTTCCCGTCGCGAACTGCACCGCAACCAACTGGGTCGGTGCGGGATTGTTCACGACCTGAAGGATCGTCGCGCCCGCGCAGTTGCCAAGCAAAGCGTATTCTGCGTTGCTGAAATTCGCCGTTAGACCGCCGTTCAGGGAGTTGTTGGCGATCGTCATCAAGCCAGCCACCGGATCCGGTTTCGTCGTCACACGCACCGGGGCGCCGGAAGCGATTTGCAGTTGCAGCACATCGCCGTTGAAGTAGGCCGGTCCACCAGCCGGCACGGTCCAGCCAGCCGGTGCCGCCGTCTGCACTCCGTTTCCGTACGCGGCCGGCTGAAAGCCGCGGATCGACATTGGTTGGTTGATGAGCGGATCGATGTTGATCTTCGTTGCATCGACCGCGGTCGTTGTAGTGGGCAGCACGGTGATGTTGATCGTCGTTGACGTCGTGACCGAGTCCAGCGTTCCGCAGCCAAGCGCGCCCGTGCGCCGGACGTCACGAGTGATCGCGTCCAGCGCGAAGCGCCCCGCATCCTGGATCTGCGCGACCGATTCGTTGCCGCGATAGGCGCCCTTCGACCCGAGGTACATATACGAAACCGCGCTGACGACAACAAGGCCGATCGCGATGCTGATCATCGCCTCGATCAGCGTCAGGCCAAGCTGCCGGCGGCGCGAAGAAAATGTGTGCACGTCAGAACTCGGACGAGAGCAGGAAGGAACTCTGGGGGGCGACAGCCGCAGCGGCTTGCGAAACGCCCGAACCGGTGGCGGCGCGGGTATCGGTCCAGCTCACCGTGATTGTCCCGACGAACAAGCCGGGCGGAGCCGGGGCGACCGCCGCGACCACTGCGACCGTTGCCGCCGCCTGCGGCAGTTGCGCCAGCCGGTCGGCCCATTCCGTCGCTGGGAGCGCAGTCCCGGCAGGTGCAGTGTTTGCGCTATAGGTGCCACTGTACAGCCCGTTGATCGCGTTCACGCGATCGGCGCGCAGTCGGTCTGCCATGTCCTCGGCCAATATCGAAGCCTGCCAGCGATACACCGAACCCTGGTTCACCTGCAGTCCCTTCAACTGCAAGCCAGCCAAGCCGAGCAAGCCGACCGACAGCACGACGATCGCCACCAGAATTTCGATCAGCGTCATGCCGCCCTGGACTGCGCGCTGTTGGTGCTTGGATCGTTGCAACATCGAATCGACTCCGCAAATCACTACGAACAAGGAACCTGGATACCCCCGTCGTCCAGTGGCACGCCCGACGAGTTGTTCTTGGCAGTCCGCACGCGACCCGAGGCGGAAATGGTGATCATCCTGGCGGCGCCTCCGTTCGCCGGGCCGCCGCCCTGGCAGAACAGGAACTCTGCCGTCGCAGCAGGCGGACCCTTGGTCAGCAGCCTCCCGGACGGATCGAACCAAAAGACGTTGGCGAACGCCGCGGCGGCAGCTCCCTTCGAATTCATCGTGAGGGACGCCGGCAGCGCTCCTCCGGTGCGAAGGAGTACTTCCGGGGGGCTTCCTTGTCCGGTCTGCAGAATTCCGTCCCCGTCAGTATCCACGAAGCTCGTCCAGCCGAGGTTCCAGTTCCCTCCAGTCGCCGCCAGCGCGACCGGGACGCCGAGCTTTCCCGCCTCGCTGCGCGCCTCGTACAGCGCGGCCGCCAACGTGTCGGTCGCCGCGGCGAGCTGGTTGGCCGCAACCAGGTTACGAAGCGACGGCACCGCGATCGCCGCCAGGATCGCACCGATGGCGATCACAACCAGCAGCTCGACCAGCGTGAAGCCCGCCGTGAACGCCCCAGCGAGCCCTACTGGACGGCAGCGCAACTGCGTGAAGAACCGGTTCCCCTCTGGCATGGGGGCAATTGTGACCGCGCGATTTCCTCAAACCTAGCGGCGGGGCACCGTCCGGCGGGCAGGGGGCGACGGACGGGACCAGCGGCCGCAGGCATCCGGCAAACGGCCGACACGTGACGGTATGCGGCGAATCACCGCTTTGCGTGAGCTGAGAGGCGGTTGCCCGACATAAGGACATCCGGCGCTTTGTCCGACCCTCGTCCGGGACGCAATATTTGAATCAGATCGCCATCGGGTCAACATCGATGTGCCAGCGCAACGAGCGCGGTGCCTTGATCGTGCGAACCAGCGCCAGCCATGATTCCAGGAACGCGTGCAGCGGCGCGCGCCGCGTCGCCTCGACCAGCAGTTGCGCTCGCATCTCGGAGGCTAGCCGCGCCAGCGGCATCGGCACCGGGTCGTACAGCGCGATCGATCCGTCGTCACACAGATCGAGGCCGGCGCGGCGACACGTCGCGAGAAACTGCAGCGCATCGGGCAGATCCTTCGCAGTCGCACTCAACAAGGCCTGGTGCGTGAAAGGCGGCATTTTCGCGGCGCGCCGCTCGGCCAGTTGCTCCTGCGCGAACTCACCGTAGTCGCCGTGCGCCAATGCGCGGTATAGCGGGTGTTCCGGAAAGCGCGTCTGCACGAGCACGCGCGCCGGCTGGCCGGCGCGCCCCGCGCGCCCCGCTACTTGCATCAGCAATGCGAACAGCCGTTCCGGGGCGCGGAAGTCCGACGCGATCAGCTGCGCATCTGCATTGAGCACGCAGACGAGCGAGACTCCGCGAAAGTCGTGTCCCTTGGCGATCATCTGCGTTCCGACCAGCAGATCCAGTTCGCCGGCGTGCACGCGTGCGAGCGTTTCCTGCGCGGCATCGGCGCGGCGCGCGCTGTCGCGGTCCAGCCGACCGACGCGGGCCGTCGGCCAGCCCTGGCGCAGCGCCTCCTCGACCCTCTGCGTTCCCTGTCCGACCGGCCGTAAATCCTGGTTGCCGCAGGTCGGGCAGGCGCGAGGGACCATGCGGCCCCACCCGCAGTGATGGCAGCGCAGCCACGCTTTTGTCGCAGGTTTTGCCGAATCGCCACCCACTCGGTGCAGCGCCGCGTACGCACTGCAGTTCGGGCAGTCTGACAGCCAGCCGCAGGCTTCGCACGCCAGCACCGGCGAATATCCGCGACGATTGATGAATACCAGCGCTTGCCCGCCGCGCGCGAGCGCTTCCGTCAGCGCCGCGCGGGAAGGTTCGGACAGGCCCTGCTGTGCGGGGTGCTGACGTATATCCACGCTCTGCACCGCGGGCCGAATGACCGAACTGACTGAAGCCTTCTCTGGCGCGTCCGCAGCCCGCGGCGTCAGCGTGAGCAGCGTGTAGCGGCCCGTCGCCGCGCGGTGCCAGGACTCCAGCGATGGCGTTGCCGATCCGAGCACCACCGGCACGCGCGCCAATTGCGCCCGCTTGATCGCCAGGTCGCGCGCGGAATAGCGCACCCCGTCCGATGCCTTGAACGAAGTGTCGTGTTCCTCGTCGACGATTGCGAGTTTCAGGTGCGGCAGCGACGCGAACACCGCCAGTCGCGTTCCCAACACGACACGTGCTCGACCCTCGTGCGCCGCCAGCCAGGCGCCGGTGCGCTCCGATGCCGGCAGAGCGCTATGCAGGCTCACGATGCGAACCTGCGGGAAGCGGGCGCGCAGTCGCGCCTCAAACTGCGGAGTCAGGTTGATCTCGGGCACCAGCCACAGCACCTGCGCGTCGGAATCGGTCCGCAACGCCGCCGTGAGCGCGCCCAGATACACCTCGGTCTTGCCGCTGCCCGTAATCCCGTGCAGAAGGAATGGTGCGAAACCGCGCGAACGCACGATTGCGTCGATCGCCTGCCGCTGCTCCTCGCGCAACGGCGGCGCGAGCAGCGTCTGCGGAATTGCTGGTGTTGCCTCCGGCGGCGGAGCACGCCGCAGACGCGTCATCCGAGCGCCGGCACGCGGACCGGGTACCACCCGCAACAGAGGCGGCAGAGCGGACAGAGCGACTTGTGCCCACGGATGATGGTAGTAGTCGGCGGCGAATTTGCAGAACTGCAGCCAGTCGCGCGACAGCACCGGATCGTCCAGCAGACGGCGCACTGTGCGAACACGCCGTTCGTCGATCGAGCATTCCGGCGACACCGAAGCAATGATGCCGAGCATCTGGCGTCCTGGACCGACCGGCACGACGCAACGCATGCCGGCGCGCGCAATCGACACGTGCTCCGGCTCGAAGCGGTATTGCAGAGGGTGCGGTACCGGCAGATCGAGCAGCACCTGCGCGAATGCGCTCGCATCGACCAACGGCGACGGTCTTTCGTTCACCGACAACGCCTTTTCGTTCGCCTTGTCAAGGCTTTCTGGGAGCCCGAGTGGCTGTGGGCAACTTTGTGGACAAGCATTGCGAAGATGATCTAAGTGCTCGCCATTGCTTAGCTTCGGTCGGTAACTGGAGGGTCACAACAAGGAAGTTATGCTTGTATTTCAAGCGGTTGCGGCGAAAAATCGCGCTCAGCGCAGGTGTATTGCCCGCGGAACCGCATGAATACGGCATTTCTCCGATTTTGTGCATAAGTCAAGCGCCGCGAGGCCTTGACGCGACCCCTTCGGCGCTTCTTCAGGTGAGCACCAACTACGCTGGCGACGCGCCTCCTGCTTGAGGCGCATCTGCACCTCTGAGGCGCCTGCTTTCCTCGTGGACCGCATCGACCAGTGCAGCCACTGCCTCCGGGCGTGTGAAGCGGGAAATCCCGTGGCCCAGATTGAATATGTGGCCGCCGTACGTGCCGTCGGCGTTGCGGGGCGCTCCAAACGATTCCAGCACACGCCGAGCCTCGGATCGCAGCACAGCCTCCGGAGCAAACAGTGCGGCAGGATCCAGATTGCCTTGCAGCGCGCAGCTGCCTCCGATCCGCACGCGCGCCTGTCCGAGGTCCTGGGTCCAGTCCAGCCCCACTGCGTCGCAGCCGCAGGCAGCAATCGCCTCGAGCCACGCGCCACCGCCTTTCACGAATACGATCGACGGCACCGGATCTCCTTCGTGTTCGCGCTGCAGCCGCGCGACAACCTGTGCGGTGTAGGCGAGCGAGAACTCGCGAAAGGCGGGGCCGGTCAACACGCCGCCCCAGGTGTCGAACAGCATCACCACCTGCGCGCCAGCGGCGATCTGCGCGTTCAAGTAGTCGGCGACCGCGCGCGCATTGACCTGCAGCAGCCGGTGCATCAGGTCGGGGCGCGTGTACAGCATCGTCTTGACGGTGCGAAAGTCCTCCGAACCGCCGCCCTCCACCATGTAGCAGGCGAGCGTCCAGGGACTGCCGGAGAAGCCGATCAGCGGCACCCGGCCGCCGAGAGCCGCACGCACCGAGCGCACCGTATCCAGAACGTACCCGAGCTTCTCGTGCGGGTCGGGCGCAGCCAGCGCCATCACGTCGGACTCCGTCCGTACGGGCCGCTCGAACGCCGGCCCCTCGCCTTCTGTGAAACAAAGGCCAAGCCCCATTGCGTCGGGCACAGTCAGGATGTCCGAAAACAGGATCGCTGCATCCAGGCCGAAGCGCTCCACCGGCTGCAGCGTCACCTCGGTTGCCAGTTGGGGCGAATGCGCGAGGGCAAGGAAGTCACCGGCACGGCGGCGCGTCTCGTTGTACTCGGGCAGGTAGCGGCCGGCCTGGCGCATCAGCCAGATCGGCGTGGTTTCGGTGGGTTGGCGCCGCAGCGCGCGCAGCAGTGTGTCGTTGGCTGGTTTCAATCGCGAGACCGCTGTTGCGGGCGGAGCGCCCCAGGACGAGCGATTCTCGCATGCGGCCCTGATGGGAGGAAAGGCACCGGCGGGAGGGAAAGCTCCAGTGGGAGGAAGAACATCAGCGGGAGAGGCAGGCAAGAAAAAACCCCTCTGCCGCGCACCGGCGCCAGAGGGGTTCTGGTCGAAAAGAGCGACCTTTTTACTTCTTCATCTCGGTCGGAGCCGACGACTTCATTTCGGTCTTTTCTTCCGGCTTCTTCATCGTGTCGCCCTTTTTCATTTCGTCGGACTTGGCCATGGTCTTGTGCGACTTCTTCTTGCTGTGGTGTGTCGCCGCCTTCTTGGCGGACTTATCGCCGGCCGGCTCGGCGGCCGAGGGCGCGGCGGCGGCAGGCGCCGCTGGAGTGGCGGCCTTGTCCTGGGCCAACGCGGCGGTGCTCGCCAGCAAGCCAGTGATCATCAAAGCGACGATGGGTTTCCTCATTCGAGTGCTTCCTTTTGAGTGTGAGCTATAAAAGGCGCCGCAGCTCGCCGTGCGCCAGCGCCGGCCAGTAGGCAAAGAGCGGCGGTTGTGCTTCTAACGGCCCGCCGGAACAAATGGTTGACACTTCTCCTCAGCGGCGCCGGTGCAGCAGTAGGGGCCAGACCCAGGAGGAAAGCAGCCACAGGAGCACCTGCCGCGGCCGCAGACGGGGACGCCGGGCACTCGGACCGCTAGCCTCGATATTGGTCTTGCCGGCGGTCCGCACCAGCAGCACCACAGTGCCGGCCACGGTCCACAAAATGACTCCTAGAAACACCCAGGATTGGACGCGATAACCTCCCGGTAGCTGGGAAGCGAGCACGGCCGCCACGATCACGCTGAGGATCTGGGCGATCAGCGCGCAGGCGAGCGCCGAGCCGAGCGCACGCAGGGGATCATCGTGGTCGTGCGGGTTCACCACGATGAGTGTATCCACGCACGGGCCGGATCGACTGATTTGTCAAACGCAGGGGTAAGCGGTGCCAGGCAGACAAGAGCCGGAGCAGCACAGCCGGAGATGATCGACTCCGACGACGATCCTATCGTCGCGATCGCCACCGCCTCAGGGCGTTCCGGTATCGGCGTAGTGCGTCTGTCCGGCGCACACATCGAGCCGATCGTCGAGGCTGTGCTCGGCGTCGTGCTTGCGGCGAAGCTGCGACCGCGCCACGCCACACGCGCGCGCTTCCTCGATCAAAATGGGCGTGTGATCGACGACGGCATCGCGATCCTGTATCGCGGTCCGAATTCGTACACGGGGCAGGATGTTCTCGAGCTGCAGGGCCATGGCGGCCCGACCGTGCAGCGCATGCTGCTGGCGCGCTGCTTGGAGGCCGGCCGCGCGATCGGCGCGCGCCTGGCGCAGCCGGGTGAGTTCACGCGCCGCGCTTTCCTGAATGACCGCATCGATCTGGCGCAGGCCGAGGCGGTGGCGGACTTGATCGACGCCAGCACCGAGGCGGCGGCGCGCAGCGCCAGTCGCAGCTTGACCGGAGAGTTCTCCAACGCGCTGTCGCAGCTGGCGGAGCGCCTGACGCAGGCACGCGCGCTCATCGAAGCATGTCTCGACTTTCCGGAGGAGGACCTGGAGCAGATCGGCGCACGCGACGTGCGCGAGCGTGTGCGGGAGCTGCAACATTGCGTCGATGACGTGATGCGACGCGCGCGCCTGGGCGCAGTGCTGCGCGATGGATTGCGCGCCGTGCTTGTCGGAGCACCCAACGTCGGCAAGTCGAGCCTGCTCAATGCCTTGGCGGGTCAGGACGTCGCGATCGTCACGCCTCATCCGGGAACAACGCGAGACCGCATCGAGCGCAGCGTCGACATTGGCTCAGTGGTGGTGAATTTCATCGACACCGCGGGATTGCGGCCCACCGCCGACGAGGTCGAGCGGCTCGGAATCGACCGCACGCTCGCCGCGGTGGCCGAATCCGATCTCGTTCTCGAGCTCGTCGATGCCACCGGTGAGGCCGGGCAGGATTCGCACGATGCGCACGACGCGCGCTTGCCCTTCGGGGCCGACTGCGGGACCGACTGGCGCAAGGGCATCGGCTCGCACGCGTCGCATCTGCTCGTGGTCAACAAGATCGATTTGAGCGGCGATGCGCCGGGCTTGCGCGACGGCCGCATGTACGTTTCTGCGAAGACGGGAGCTGGGCTGGACAGCCTGCGCGAGGAATTGTTGCGGCGCGCAGGCTGGGAGCATCCGCCGTCCGACGAGGGCGTGTATCTGGCGCGCGCACGCCACCTGGACGCGATCGCACGCACACAGCAGCATCTACAGCAGGCCCTTTCCCAGCTGGGCCCCGACGGGGCACGCCCTGAGCTGGCGGCCGAGGAGCTGCGCCTGGCGCAACTGGCACTCGGACAGATCACCGGTCAGGTCGTTGCCGACGACATCCTGGGGGAGATCTTCAGCCGTTTCTGCATCGGCAAGTAAATGGTGTCGGCTTGCGCTTGGTATCGTGTGAAGCTGGCACGCGACCTCTCGTGCCGGAAAAACCATCGACGACGGGCGGGAGTTTGAAATGAGACTGACGCTGCCTGATCTGCGCCGCATCGCCGGCGAACGCAGAATCGCGATGCTGACGTGCTACGACGCTTCGTTCGCTGCCGTGCTCGATGGCGCGGGAATCGACTCGCTGCTGATCGGCGATTCGCTGGGAATGGTCATCCAGGGGCACGATTCGACGCTGCCCGTCAGCGTCGAAGACATCGCGTACCACACCCGCGCGGTGGCGCGAGGTTCGCAACGGGCGCTGATCATCGCCGACATGCCGTTCGGCTCCTACCAGGTCAATCCGGCACAGGCGTTCGAGAATGCGGCGCGGCTGCTGCAGGCAGGCGCGCAGATGGTCAAACTCGAGGGCGGCGAGGAGATCGCGCCGACCATCGAGTTCCTGGTCGAGCGCGGAGTGCCGGTGTGCGGCCACGTCGGGCTGACGCCGCAGCATGTCAACCGCTTTGGCGGCTATCGGATCCAAGGCCGCGGCCAAGCCTCGCAGCGCATCCGCGGGGACGCGCGCGCGGTCGAGCGCGCGGGAGCGGACATGATCGTCATCGAGGCGGTGCCGGAGCCGCTCGCGCGCGCAATTGCCGCCGAATGCAAGGCACTCACGATCGGCATCGGCGCCAGCTCGGCATGCACCGGACAGGTACTGGTGTTGCACGACATGCTGGGAGTGGCAACCGGAAAGCGGCCGCGCTTCGTGAAGAACTTTCTGCAAGGGGCGGGCAGCGTCGAGGCGGCTGCCCGCGCGTATTTGGAGCAGGTCGGATCCGGGGCGTTTCCGGGGGCCGAGCACGTATATCCGGATTCCTGATGGAACACTCGCGGATGGATCCGCCGCGAGGCGGCGCACCACCTGATCGACCGGGAAAAGCGGCAGCCGACGGAACCCGCGGCTATAGCTGGAGGGAATTCGCCGGAGTGATCACGCGCTCGCTTGCGCGCTCGTCGCGCGTAACACGCGCGTCACCAAGAGGGTGCAACGCCGTCCGGACGAGCAACCTCGTCTGCAACATATGATGCAAGCGCGACGCCGCCCGTCGCCTAAATAGGGACAAACGCTAGCGCTGTCAGCCCGATTGGGGTAGCGTCCTTCCCGCAGTCGATGGTCGCAGCTGCGTTTGCTGGCTCCAGGTGCTCAGGCTTCGATAGTTGTCCCGCTCCGTACACGAAGTTCCGCCGCAGTAATCCTCCCGGCCATTCCAACGTCCCATGCACTCATCGCTTGCGCGCCGCGGGCGCTTCCCGCGTTTCGGACGAAGAGCTTGTTATGCCCACAGGCGTTGTAAAGTGGTTCAATGAGACCAAGGGGTTCGGCTTCATCAAACCCGACGATGGCGGAAGCGACGTGTTCGCCCACTACAGCGGAATCAAGTCAAAGGGATTCCGGACGCTGAAGGAGAATCAGCGCGTCGAATATCAGGTCCAACAGGGCCAAAAAGGCCCACAGGCGGTCGAAATCGTTCCGCTGTCCTGAGGCGCGCACAGCTTCAGGGCAGTTGGGCGCGTTTCGCGACACGCGCAGCCGATGGCGCCGCGGTTCGGGAGAGGAGCCGCTGCGTGGAAGGCTGCGCGGCGAAAAATCGCAGCACATCGATAAGGGGAGGCAAGCCCAGTGAGCGCAGTGCCCTCGCATTCGCATAACGGCTATCCGACGGCGCCGGCAAATGTACGCCATCGGTCCCTGGTGAAATGGGTCGAGTCGATCGCCCGCTTGGCGTGCCCGCAAAGGGTCATCTGGTGCGACGGCTCGCGAGCCGAATTCGACGGCTTATGCGCCCAGATGGTTGACAGCGGAACGCTGCTGCGCCTCGACCCCGAGAAAAGGCCGAGCTCGTTCCTGGCACGCTCCGATCCCTCGGACGTTGCGCGCGTCGAAGACCGTACGTTCATTTGTAGTGAGCGCCAGGAAGACGCCGGGCCGACCAACAACTGGATGGACCCGCGCCAGATGCGCTCGACCCTGCACGAGCTTTTCACCGGCTGCATGCGCGGGCGCACGCTCTATGTGGTGCCGTTCTCGATGGGCCCGATCGGAAGCCCGATCGCGAAGATCGGCGTCGAACTCACCGACAGCCCATACGTCGTGGTGAGCATGCATCGGATGACGCGGGTGGGAACGGCGGTGCTGGATGCGCTCGGCGAAACCGGGGCGTTCGTGCCGTGTGTGCACTCGGTCGGGCTCCCCCTCGCTCCGGGTCAAGCGGATGTCGCCTGGCCGTGCAATCCGACCAAATACATCGCGCATTTTCCGGAAACGCGCGAGATCTGGAGTTTCGGCTCGGGCTACGGCGGCAACGCACTGCTGGGCAAAAAATGCTTGGCGCTGCGGATTGCCTCCGTGATGGGACGCGACGAGGGGTGGCTCGCCGAGCACATGCTGATCCTGGCGGTCACCACTCCGGAGGGGCGCAAGTTCCACGTCGCTGCGGCGTTTCCATCCGCGTGTGGCAAGACCAATTTCGCAATGCTGGTGCCGCCGGCGTCGTACGCTGGTTGGAAAGTCACGACGATCGGAGAGGACATCGCATGGATCCGCCCGGGTCGCGACGGGCGGCTGTACGCGATGAACCCCGAAGCCGGAGTGTTCGGGGTTGCTCCCGGAACGGGAAGACGAACCAACCCGAATGCGATACGGATGCTCGCCTCAGACGTGCTCTTCACCAATGTCGCTCTCACCGATGAGCGCGACGTCTGGTGGGAGGGTCAGAGCGAGCCTCCGGCCCACTGCATCGACTGGCAGGGGCGCGATTGGACGCCGCAGGCTGCTGCAGCGGAGGGAAGGAAAGCGGCGCACCCGAATTCGCGCTTCACCGTGGCGGCGAGGCAATGCCCTTCGATCGACCCGGATTGGGAAAATCCGATGGGCGTTCCGATCGACGCGTTCGTGTTCGGTGGCCGTCGCTCGACCACGGTGCCTCTGGTGACCGAGGCCAACGGCTGGAACGAGGGGGTTTACATGGCGGCGACGCTCGCGTCGGAGACGACCGCCGCGCAGGCAGGCTCGCAGGGAGTTTTGCGGCGAGATCCGTTCGCCATGCTGCCCTTCATCGGCTATCACGTCGGAGATTACTTTGCGCACTGGCTGCGAATCGGCGAGCGGATCGCCATGGGCGAAGCACCGCTGCCTCGGATGTTCTGTGTGAACTGGTTTCGCACCGACGAGCGTGGTGGGTTCATCTGGCCCGGATATGCCGAAAACATGCGCGTGTTGGAATGGATCGTCGGCAGGGTTGCGGAAACGCGAGGCGGTACTTCCACGTTCCTCGGAACGTCACCCCGCTACGAGGATCTGCGCTGGGATGGTTTGCAGTTCGACCGGAGCGCGTTCGAGCGCGCGATCGCACTGGACCCGGGACAATGGCGCCGGGAGCTGGACTCGCACGCCGAGTTCTTCGCGCGGCTGGGAGATCGGGTTCCGGATGCACTCGCGCGGACGCGAGCGCGGATCCTTGCGCGCCTGCCGTACTAGCGCCGGTCTTTCGGATAGCGCTGAAATCGGCCAGCATCTCGCCGAGTGAACTACCGTTCCGCCCGGGAAGAATACGGGGGATGATTCGAGGCTGATCGTCTTCCCCAATCGACTGATTGTGTGCACTTACTGCGCTCTTATGCGCTGAAACTAGGCCGGCGAATGCCATAGGCACAGCATGCAAAGCGGTCACACCGAATTTCCGTCAACAGATTTCGCGATTACTTCGATCAACGTTGGCGACCGCCTCGACCATCGCGAGATCGACGATCGCAAACAGCAGGAAGAGCTGTACGCCCACCGCCGTTGGGGATCATCGTCGCTGCGCTGGTTGGTCCGGCTTGCGCCGTATCTGCTTCTGCTGATTGTCATCGCAGCTGCGGGAAAGTGGGTATTCGACCAAATTCACGCGCTGGCGCCCACGCGGATTGCGCAGCAGCTGTCAACGAGCCTTCAAGTGCAAGTAACCGTGGACGCGAGCCATCTACGCGCCACTCCATCTCCGGCAGTAGTTTTGAGTGGGGTCGATTTGGCCGGCCGAATTCGCCTGGACGAAGTCGCGCTGGAGTTCACCGCTCCGAACCTTTGGCAGGCGATGATCGCCGGTCAGCGTCGCTGGGGCGATATCGTGATCTCGCCGATCACGGTGAACTTCGACCAGGCCGCGGCGCTACTGGGCTGGCTTTCGTCGCTGGACCGCGCCGTGCCCGACAGCGTGACAAAGGTGCGCATTTCGGAGGTGCACATTGTGGGCAGCAAGCTTCTTCCGGGTAGCTACAACGCAGCCACCCGAAGGGGCCCAGATGGCCACTTCGGTGTGGTCGTGTTGCACCGGCTCGGTTCCGCAGGAACGATGCAGCTGCAGGTCACACCGGATCCCAATGGCGGACCGCTGGCTCTGCAGCTCGACGCCTCTGATTTTCAGCCGCCCTTCGCGCCACACGCTCAATGGACTGAGGTGATCGCTTCCGGCCACGTCAGCGCCGGTTCACTCGAATTCGATCAGTTCACGATGGGGTCGACATTCGGCGCGATCGATGGCCACTTGGCGGTTCGTCGTCTCACGCCGACTGCCTGGTCTGCCGAAGGAAAGGCGAACAGCGTCGGACTCGACATCCCGACACTGCTGCAGCAATTGGTCGCGACCCCGGGGCAGACCGCACCCGAACCCGGGCAGGAGGTGTTCGTACCGCTGCTGGGAACGGCATCGATCGACGCCGCCTTCAGCGGTACCGGTACGAGCTTGGAGGACGCGCTGAGCCACCTCGTCGCTGCCGGCGAGGTCAAAGTGAGGAACGCCGCGCTCAACGGAATCAATCTCGGATATGCGGCAAGCCGCCCATCGGAGTCGACCACCCCGAGCACTGGATCCACAACCCGCTTTACCCGCCTCGAGGCCTTGTTCGTTTCGGGCCCGAGCGGCGTGTTGTTCCGATCCATAGAAGGAGAAGCGGGAGCGCTTTCGACCCGAGGCGAACTGAGCGTAGGCCATGACCTGGCGCTGAACGGCCTCTTGCACGTCAACCTCGGTGGCACCCGGATACAGGCACCGCTGAGGATTCACGTTCGCGGATCGGTTGCCAGCCCGCAGTTCGTCCGGTAGCGCGAACTCGCGCCAAGCCAACTCCATCACGTTTCACGTGGAACAGCGCCATTGGACGTTCCACGTGAAACATCGCGCTAGGTCGCTCGACCGTCACGCGGGTCAGGCGGGGCCAATGCGGGGTTCAATGCGGTCTTAACTCTTATAAAATTTCACCCCATTAGGGGTGGAGAGTTCGACGCAACCGAAGTGAGCTTCCAAAGCGATTTCGACGTCATCGTGATCGGAGGCGGTCATGCCGGCACCGAAGCGTGCCTGGGTGCCGCACGCCTGGGAGCACGAACTCTGCTGATCACCCATAGCCTCGAGACGCTTGGCCAGATGTCGTGCAATCCGTCGATCGGCGGCATCGGCAAGGGCCACCTCGTCAAGGAAATCGATGCGCTGGGTGGGGCGATGGCACTGGCCGCCGATGAGGCCGGTATCCAGTTCCGCATCTTGAATTCGTCAAAGGGTCCTGCGGTCCAGGCGACGCGCGCGCAGGCGGACCGCGTCTTGTATCGCAAAGCGATCCGCAGTCGGCTCGAAGCCGAACCGAACCTGAGCCTGTTCCAGCAGGCGGTCGACGATCTCGTTTTGGACGGTGATCGCGTCGTCGGCGTCATCACTCAGTCGGCGGTCCGGTTCACGGCTCGCTGTGTCGTGCTGACCACCGGAACGTTCTTGAACGGACTGGTCCACGTCGGCCTCGAACGGCATACGGCAGGCCGCGCCGGCGATCCGGCGACGATCTCGCTCGCGCGCAGGCTCATCGAGATGGGCCTTCCGCGCGGCCGACTGAAAACCGGAACACCGCCGCGGCTCGACGGCCGCACGATCGACTTCGACCGCACTGAGCGCCAGCCGGGCGATTCGAACCCAGTTCCTGTTTTCTCCTTTATCGGGTCATCCGATTTGCATCCCCAGCAACTGCCTTGCTGGATTACGCACACGAATCCCGCGACGCACGCGATCATCCGAGCCAATCTGGGTCGGTCTCCGATGTACTCCGGCGTGATCGAAGGCGTCGGGCCGCGGTACTGTCCTTCGATCGAAGACAAGGTTCACCGATTCGCAAGCAAGGACTCACATCAGATCTTTCTCGAACCAGAGGGCCTGTCCACAAGCGAGATCTATCCCAACGGGATTTCTACGTCGCTGCCGTTCGACGCGCAGGTCGACCTCGTGCGCAGCATCCGTGGCTTGGAACGCGCGCACCTGCTGCGGCCCGGTTATGCGATCGAGTACGACTACTACGACCCGCGGTCGCTTCATCCGACGCTGGAGACGCGCGCAATCTCGAACTTGTTTTTCGCCGGGCAGATCAACGGCACGACTGGCTACGAAGAAGCCGCAGCGCAGGGACTGCTGGCCGGGCTGAACGCAGGGCTGCGATCGCTCGGCAAGCCAACGTGGTACCCGAGGCGAGATCAGGCGTACCTAGGAGTTCTGGTCGACGATTTGATCACCCGTGGAGTTACGGAGCCGTACCGGATGTTCACGAGCCGCGCGGAATATCGGCTGTCGTTGCGTGAGGACAATGCCGACATGCGGCTGACCGAAATCGGACGCCAGCTTGGTTGCGTTTCGGATGCCCGCTGGGATCGCTTCAACCGCAAGCGCGATGCGGTGGCCGCTGAGCTCGAGCGTCTCAAATCGACGTGGGTGAATCCTCGGATGCTGGGAGCGTCGGCACGGTCAGCTTCGGAGCACGTTATCGGGGCACCTTTGGGACGTGAGTACACACTGTTCACCTTGTTGAAGCGGCCTGGGGTCCTCCATCGCGATCTCGTGGCGCTCACTGGCTCCGACGGTGCCCCGATCGGCGTGCCCGCTGCAGGTGTGCAGGAGGATCCCGCAGTTGTGCGCCAGGTCGAGATCGCCGCAAAGTACGACGGCTACATCGAGCGCCAGCGGATCGAAGTGGCGCGCCACGAATCGCACGAGACAACCTTGATCCCGGGCCACATCGACTATTCCGCGGTAAAAGGGCTGTCGGTCGAGGTCCGCCAGAAGCTCGACGCTCATCGCCCAGAGACAGTCGGGCAAGCGAGCAGGATCTCTGGTGTTACTCCCGCCGCCATTTCGCTGCTGCTCGTCCATCTGAAGCGGCTGCGGCAGCACTCCGCCTCGCCCACGGATCAGCCTGGTCGTCGGGCCGGCGGCAAGCTCGCGGCTTGACGATGCAGCGCCTTGCTACTGGTTCAACTGAGTGGCGCTTCTCGCCGTGCAGACTTCGCTCGACCCGGCCGGCGCGATCAGCGCGTCCTCGATCGCTGCGCACGCGGAGCAAATGGGCTTGACGCTCTTGGCGGAGCAGTCGGAGCGCTTGGAGCGTTTCATCGCGCTGCTGCTGCGCTGGAACCGCACCCACAACCTGACCGCGATCACGAGGCCGCAGCAGGTGCTGAGCCTGCACCTGCTCGACAGCTTGAGCGCCGCGGTCGAATTGCCGGCAGATCCACCGCTGCGCGTTCTCGATGCGGGGTCTGGTGCAGGTCTGCCGGGAATTCCGCTCGCGATCGCGCTGCCGCAGCACCACTTCACGCTGGTCGATGCGGTCGCCAAGAAGTGCGCTTTTGTCACCCAGGCGTGCGTGGAGCTCGATCTGAAGAACGTCGAGCCCGTGCACGGCAGGCTCGAGGAGCTGCGCGGAGCCGGCTATCAGGGGCGCTTTGATGTGATCGTCGCGCGCGCATTCGGCACGCTGGCAACACTGGTCGAGGTCAGTCGCCACTTACTTGCGCCGAGCGGCCGATGGATCGCCATGAAGGGGCTTCCTTCCGAACAGGAACAGCAGCGACTGCCGCACGACGTCGAAGTTGTCCGAACGGTACCGCTGCACGTGCCGCTGTTGCACCAGGCACGCAGCCTCGTTGTGTTGCAGATTGCTACGCCGCATTGACGCGGCGGCCGTCGTTTGGAGGATGGGAGGCGACTTGTCCCGCGTCTTTTGTATCGCAAACCAGAAAGGGGGCGTGGGCAAGACCACGACCGCGGTGAATCTGGCCGCCGGGCTGGCCGCGCACGGACAGCGCGTTCTGTTGATCGATCTGGATCCGCAGGGCAACGCGACGATGGGCAGCGGCGCCGACAAGCGCACGCTCGAGCGCACCGTGTACCACGTGCTGTTGGGTCTGGCGACTGCGCAGGAAGCCGTGGTGCGACCGCCAGAAGTGATGTACGACCTGATCGGTGCCAACCGCGAGCTTGCCGGCGCCGAAGTCGAGCTGGTCGGCATCGAGCGGCGCGAACTGCGCCTGCGCGACGCGCTCGCGCCTCTGGCCGATCGCTACGACTTCGCGCTGATCGATTGCCCGCCTTCGCTGTCGCTGTTGACGCTCAACGGCTTGTGCGCCGTGCATGGCGTGATCGTTCCGATGCAGTGCGAGTACTTCGCGCTCGAGGGTCTGACCGATCTGGTCAACACGATCAAGCGCGTGCATGCGGGCTTGAACCGCGAACTGCAGCTGATCGGCCTGCTGCGCGTGATGTTCGATTCGCGCATGACGCTGCAGCAGCAGGTCTCCGACCAGCTGGAGTCGCACTTTGGAGACAAGGTGTTCCGCACGATCATCCCGCGAAACGTGCGCCTCGCAGAAGCGCCGAGCCACGGTGTGCCGGGAGTGGTATTCGACCGCAACGCGCGCGGCGCGCAAGCGTACGTGTCGTTTGGCGCCGAGATGATCGAGCGGGTCAAGACGATGGTCCCGTCGAGCGGAGCGACTGCATGATTCTTCGAAAACCCAAAGGACTCGGCCGCGGGCTGGACGCGTTACTGGGCGACAGCGGAGCGGCACTGCAAGCCCCTGCCGGCGCTCCGCAAGTGCTCGCCATCGAACGGCTTCGTCCCGGTCGCTATCAGCCGCGCACGCGCATGGATCCGCAGTCGCTCAACGAGCTCGCCGATTCGATCCGCGCCCAGGGCGTGATCCAGCCGATCCTGGTGCGCCCTGCAGGCGGCGCGTCGTACGAAATCATCGCCGGGGAGCGTCGCTACCGCGCAGCACAGATTGCGGGGCTCGCGGAGGTGCCGGTGCTGGTCAAGCAGGTCGCCGACGAAGCCGCGCTGGCGATCGCACTGATCGAGAACATCCAGCGCGAGGATTTAAATGCGCTCGAGCAGGCACACGGAGTGCAGCGGCTGATCAACGAGTTCCGCCTCACGCACGAGCAAGCAGCCGAGGCGATCGGCCGCTCGCGCAGCGCCACCACGAACCTGCTGCGGCTGCTCAACCTGGCCGCTCCCGTGCAGCAGCTGTTGATGGACGGCGCGCTCGAGATGGGGCACGCCCGTGCGCTGCTGCCGCTACCGTCGGCTCGGCAGATCCAGCTCGGGCAGCACATCGCTGCGCGCGGCCTGTCGGTGCGCGAAGCCGAGACGCTGGCGACCCACGCCCCGCGACCTGCGCACGGTCGTGCAAAGCCTCGCGCCGAGCCGGACCGCGATCTGCTACGCCTGCAGGAGGAACTGTCGGACTCGCTCGGAACGAACGTCACCGTGCGCGCGGATGCGAAGGGCAAGGGGCAGATCCGGATCGACTTTTCCAGCCTGGATCAACTGCAGGGACTGATCGAGCGGCTGCGCAGCTGACGGTCGCTGCGTACCGATCACAGCCGTTGCTGCGCGAGCGACTGTACCGAAATGGAACACCTGTGAACCAAACATCGGCTTTTGCAGCGTGCGCAGCGCTGCCGCGCGAACACTGCGCTATGTCACCCGTCGCGTCGTTGCGTCGAAACCCTCCACCGACTTGCCCACCTTGATGCAGCGCCGTAAACTCGCCCGCTCCTGGAGGAGGGGCGCGGCCGAAACGGCGAGCGGTGACGGTGCGCGAAACGCGGTAGCGGGTAGGCTCCGGCCATGTTCCGGGTCGTCGCAACCCAGTTTCTCGTCTCCCTGGTCGTCGCATTGGGCGCGTGGGCAGTGGCTGGGCCTCACGCGGCTTTTTCGTCGTTGCTCGGCGGTTTGGCATGCACCCTGCCGAACGGCTTGCTTGCGCTAAATCTCGCGCGCGCCGCTCAGTCGCGGACGGCGGGCGCGGCGGACGGTCTGGGTGAAGCGCGGGCGAGTGCGGTCGCGTTGCTGTTCGGCGAGTTCCTCAAGGTCGTTCTGACGATCGGGCTGCTGGTGCTGATCGCGCGAACGATCGAGGATGTTGTTTGGCCGGCGCTGATCGTGGCGGTCATCGCCGTGGTGTTGATGCAAGCTGTGGCGCTTGTCTGGCGCTGAGCAATACGAATCGAACGATGGCAGAAGCCGAAACCCTGACGGGCTCCGAATATGTCGCGCACCATCTGCGGCACCTCGCCAGCTCTCCCCCGAAAGGCTTATTCGACTTTTCGGTCCTGCACTACGACACGGTCACCTTTTCGCTGCTGACGGTGGCGCTCGTACTCATCGTGATGCGCTGGGCGGCGACGCGCGCTACGGCTGGCGTTCCAAGCCGCTTCCAGGCGCTGATCGAGTGGGCTTTTCAGACGGTCGATGAGCAGGCCAAGGCGATGATATCGGTCGACCGCACCTACGCCGCTCCGCTGGCGTTGACGGTGTACATCTGGGTCATCGTGATGAACGCTATCGACCTGCTGCCGGTGGACTGGGTTCCGCGCGCGGCCGGCGTGGTCGGAGTCGATCACGTGCGGCCCCTGCCGACCGCGGACCCGAACGTGCCGCTGGGGATGGCGCTGGGCGTACTGATCCTGTCGCTGTACTACGGCATCAAGATCAAGGGTCTGTTCGGCTTCGTCAAAGACCTGTTCGTCGCGCCCTTCGGCGCGGTGCACCTGAGCCTGAATCCGCTGACCTGGGTCGGGGGGGCGCTGCTCGCGGGAGCCAACTTCGGAATGAACATCATCGAGTATGTCTCCAAGACGTTCTCGATGGGCATGCGGTTGTTCGGCAATATGTACGCGGGTGAGCTGCTGTTCTTCCTGATCGCGCTGGTGGGCGGCGCTGCGTTTGCTTACGACAGCTGGCACGCCGCGCTCGGGAGTGTCGGCCTTGCGTTCCTCCATGTGTTGCTGGGCTTCGGCTGGGAAATCTTTCACATACTGATCGTCATCCTGCAGGCGTTCATCTTCATGATGCTGACCCTCGTTTACATCGGGCAGGCCCAGGAATCGCATGCCGCGCACTGACTCCATCGCTCGCTGCCATTGACCTTTGGATTCATACTCATCCACATAAATACAGACAGGAGAAACAATGACCAACGTCGGCCTCGTCGCCATTGCGTGCGGCCTGATCATCGGACTGGGAGCCGCCGGAGCCTGTGTCGGCATCGGAATCATGTCCGGCAAGTTCATCGAATCCTCCGCGCGCCAGCCCGAGCTGATGAACGCGCTGCAGACCAAAGTGTTCCTGCTGCTGGGCCTGATCGACGCGTCGTTCATCATCGGAACCGGCATCGCGCTGTGGTTCGCGACCGCCAGCCCGTTCAAGTAAGTTAGGTTCGATCCGATCGAGCTCACCCGCCTTCGCGCTTCGCGCTACGGCGGGCTTCTGCGGGGTCCCGTATGAACCTGAACGCCACGCTACTTTTCCAGACGCTCGTCCTGGTCGTCGCCGGCTGGGTCACGATGAAATTCATCTGGCCGCTGCTGCGCGAGACGCTGGACGAACGCCGCCAGAAAATCGCCGATGGCCTGGCGGCCGCCGAGCAGGGCACGCGCAGCCTGGCGGAGGCCCAGCGCAAGATCGCCCAGATCGATACGGAGGCGCGCGCTCGAGCGCAGTCGCTGATCGGGGAGTCCGAACGGCGCGCCCAGTCGATCATCGAAGAGGCCAAAGCGCAGGCCAAGGCCGAGGGCGATCGCCTGATCCAGGCCGCGCGCGCCGAAGCCGACCAGCAGGTGGTGCGCGCCAAGACGGTGCTGCGCGACCAGGTGGCCGCGCTTGCCGTGGCCGGTGCGGAGCAGATCCTGAAGCGCGAGGTCGACGCGCGCGTCCATGGCGAACTGCTCGAGCAGCTGAAGGCAAGGCTGTGATGGCGGTGTTTGCAGTTGACCGGTAGCGACGATGGCTGAGCTCTCCACGATTGCCCGTCCGTACGCCGAAGCCCTGTTCGCGGCGGCATCTTCCAAGGGCGCAGCCGCTGCCTGGCTGCCGTTGCTGGAAGCGCTGGCGCAAGCGGTGGAACAACCGCAGGTCTCCGATCTTGCCGGCGATCCGCGCCTGACAGACCAGCAGAAGCTCGAGCTGATCGCTGGCCTCGTCCCAGCGCCGCTGCCTGCGGAGCTGGCGGCGTTTTTGAAAGTGGCGATCGAAAATGGCCGCCTGTCCGCCCTTCCCGAAGTGGCGGCGCAATTCCGCGGCCTGAAGAACGACGCCGAGGGCACCGCTGACTGTTTGATCGAATCGGCATTCCCGCTCAGCGACTCGCAGGTCGGCGACCTGGTCCAGCGGCTCGCACGCAAGTTCCCGCGCCGACTCAAGTCCCAAGTGCAAGTCGAAGCGGAGCTGATCGGCGGCGTGCGTGTGACGGTCGGCGACCAGGTGCTCGACGGCTCGGTGCGTGCGCGGCTGGATGCAATGCGCGTGCAGCTGACGGCCTGAACCGGATGCGGATGAAATCCAAAGCTCGGAGTCCAAGATGCAACTGAACCCTTCCGAAATCAGCGAGCTGCTGCGCAGCAGGATCCAGCAGCTGGGCGTCGACACCGAGGTGCGCAATGAGGGCACGGTGGTTACGGTGACCGACGGCATCTGCCGCATCCACGGCCTGTCGGATGCGATGCAGGGCGAGATCCTCGAGTTCAAGGACAACACGTTCGGCCTGGCTCTGAACCTGGAGCGGGACTCGGTCGGTTGCGTCATCCTCGGCAGCTACGAGCACATCTCGGAAGGCGACACCGTCAAGACGACCGGGCGCATCCTCGACGTGCCGGTCGGCCCGGCGCTGATCGGGCGCGTGGTCAACTCGCTCGGGCAGCCGATCGACGGCAAGGGGCCGGTGCATTCCAAAGAGCGCGACGTGATCGAGAAGGTCGCACCCGGCGTCATCTTCCGCAAGTCCGTGTCGCAGCCGGTCCAGACCGGTCTGAAGGCGATCGACGCGATGGTGCCGATCGGCCGCGGCCAGCGCGAGTTGATCATCGGCGACCGGCAGACGGGCAAGACCGCGGTGGCGATCGACACGATCATCAACTCCAAGGGCAAAGACCTGATCTGCGTATACGTCGCGATCGGGCAGAAGGCTTCGACGATCGCGAACGTCGTTCGCAAGCTCGAGGAGACCGGCGCGATGGCATACACGGTGGTGGTCGCCGCCGCTGCCTCCGAGTCGGCTGCGATGCAGTACATCGCGCCCTACTCGGGTTGCACGATGGGCGAGTACTTCCGCGACCGGGGTCAGGACGCGCTGATCATCTACGACGACCTGACCAAACAGGCCTGGGCGTACCGGCAGATCTCGCTGCTGCTGCGCCGTCCGCCGGGGCGCGAGGCCTATCCGGGCGACGTGTTCTACCTGCACTCGCGCCTGCTGGAGCGCGCCGCACGGGTGAACGAAGAGTATGTGGAGAAGTACACGAAGGGAGCGGTCAAGGGCAAGACCGGTTCCTTGACGGCACTGCCCATTATCGAGACGCAGGCCGGTGACGTGACGGCGTTCGTTCCGACCAACGTGATCTCGATTACGGACGGCCAGATTTTTCTCGAGACGGATCTTTTCAACGCCGGGATCCGCCCGGCCATCAACGCCGGCATCTCGGTGTCGCGGGTCGGCGGCGCAGCGCAGACCAAGGTGATCAAGAAGCTCGGCGGCGGTGTGCGGCTGGCGCTGGCGCAGTACCGCGAGCTGGCAGCCTTCGCACAATTCGCCTCGGACCTGGACGAGGCTACCCGCAAACAGCTCGAACGGGGGCGCATGGTGACGGAGCTGATGAAGCAACCCCAGTACCAACCGCTGGCGGTTTGGGAGCAGGCGGTGGTGCTGCTGGCGGTGAACAGCGGCCTGTTCGACGATGTGGCGGTCGGCGACGCGCTGGCGCTGGAACGGGGAATGCGCGAGCACCTGAAGGTGAAGCACGCGGACCTGATCGGGCGCCTCGAATCGACCAAGGACCTGTCGAAGGAGGACGAGGCGGCACTGCTGCAGGCGCTCCGCGCCTTCCGCCAGGCGGGTCACTGAGCGGCCACTGAGCACAACATGCCAAGCACCAAGGAGATTCGCCTCAAGATCAAGAGCGTGCAGAACACGCGCAAGATCACGAAGGCGATGCAGATGGTGGCAGCGTCCAAGATGCGCAAGGCGCAGGACCGGATGCGCGCAGCGCGCCCGTACGGAGAAAAGATCCGCAACATCGCCGCCCGCCTGGCGCAAGCCAACCCGGAGTACCGCCACCCGTTCGTGATCAAACGCTCGCAGCTGCGTGCGATTGGGCTGATCCTGGTGTCGACCGACAAGGGTCTGTGTGGCGGCTTGAACACCAACATCCAGAGGGCGTCGCTCGCCCGTGTGAAGCAATGGGATGCCGATGGCGTGCGCCTACAGGCCACTGCGGTCGGCAACAAGGGGCTGGGCTTCCTGCAGCGGCTGCGCGCCAACATCGTGTCGCATGTGGTGCAGCTTGGCGACACGCCGAATCTCGAAAAGCTGATCGGCCCGGTCAAGGTGCAGCTGGACGCGTACACGCGCGGCGAAATCGATGCCGTGTACCTCGCGTACTCCCGCTTCATCAACACGATGAAACAGGAGCCCATCGTCGAGCAGCTGCTGCCGCTGTCGAGCGAGCGCTTCGCACAGAGCGAGCAGGAGCGCCATGCCCACTCGTGGGACTACCTGTACGAGCCGGATCCGCAGCGCGTGATCGACGAGCTGATGACGCGCTATGTCGAAGCTCTTGTATACCAGTCGGTGGCCGAGAACATGGCCTCCGAGCAGAGCGCTCGCATGGTTGCAATGAAGGCCGCGTCGGACAATGCGAAGAAACTGATCGACGAGCTGCAGCTGATCTACAACAAGACGCGCCAAGCCGGAATCACGAAGGAGATTTCGGAAATCGTCGGCGGCGCTGCTGCGGTGTCATAGACCGAGGGCAAGCCAAGCGACCCGGAAGCGACTGCCCGAGAATCCACGCACGAAAACCGAGGCCAACATGTCCACCGGAAGCATCGTTCAATCCATCGGCGCAGTCGTCGACATTGAGTTTCCGCGCGATCAGATGCCGCTCGTATACGACGCGCTCGTACTCGAGGCGGATCCGACCAACCGGCTGGTCGAGCAAGGCCTCACGTTCGAGGTCCAGCAGCAGTTGGGCGACGGTGTCGTGCGGACGATTGCGCTGGGTTCAAGCGACGGCCTGAAGCGCGGCATGAAAGTGCGCAACACCGGCGAGGGAATTCAGGTGCCGGTGGGATCGGCCACACTGGGCCGGATCATGGACGTGCTCGGGCGGCCGATCGACGAGGCGGGCCCGATCCAGACGAAGGAGCGCCGCGCGATCCACCAGCCGGCGCCGCGTTTCGAGGAGCTTTCACCGTCGGTCGAGCTGCTGGAGACCGGAATCAAGGTGATCGACCTGATCTGTCCGTTTGCCAAGGGCGGCAAGATCGGCTTGTTCGGCGGTGCCGGCGTCGGCAAGACCGTCAACATGATGGAGCTCATCAACAACATCGCCAAGCAGTACGGCGGCTATTCGGTGTTCGCCGGGGTCGGCGAGCGTACGCGCGAGGGCAACGACTTCTATCACGAGATGAAGGAGTCGAACGTCCTCGACAAGGTCGCGATGGTGTTCGGCCAGATGAACGAGCCGCCCGGCAACCGCCTGCGCGTCGGGCTGACCGGGCTGACGATCGCCGAGCGCTTCCGCGACGACGGCCGCGACATCCTGTTTTTCGTCGACAACATCTACCGGTACACGCTGGCGGGAACAGAGGTGTCGGCACTGCTGGGGCGGATGCCCTCGGCGGTGGGCTACCAGCCGACGCTGGCCGAGGAAATGGGCAAGCTGCAGGAACGGATCGTCTCGACCAAAACCGGCTCGATCACCTCGGTGCAGGCGGTGTACGTTCCTGCGGACGACCTGACCGACCCGAGTCCGGCGACGACGTTCGGCCACCTGGATGCGACCGTCGTGCTCAGCCGCGACATCGCCTCGCTCGGCATCTATCCGGCAGTGGACCCGCTCGATTCGACCTCGCGCCAGGTCGACCCGAACGTGATCGGCGAGGAGCACTACACGACGACGCGCCGCGTGCAGGCGACGTTGCAACGCTACAAGGAGCTGCGCGACATCATCGCGATCCTGGGAATGGACGAACTGTCACCCGAGGACAAGCTGGCGGTGACGCGCGCCCGCAAGATCCAGCGCTTTTTGTCACAGCCGTTCCACGTGGCCGAGGTGTTCACCGGATCGCCCGGTAAATACGTTGCGCTGAAGGAGACGATCCGCGGCTTCAAGATGCTGGTCGACGGTGAGTGCGACACGCTCCCGGAACAGGCCTTTTATATGGTCGGGGCAATCGACGAGGCGATCGAAAAAGCGAAGACGCTGAAATGACCAGCACAATGCACGTGGACGTGGTAAGCGCCGAGGAGTCGATCTTCGCCGGCGACGCTGAATTCGTCGTTCTGCCAGGCGAGGCGGGTGAGCTCGGCATTTATCCGCGCCACACGCCTTTGATCACTCGAATCAAGCCCGGGGTGGTTCGCATCCGCGTGCCGGGGCGCAGCGACGAAGAGCAGGTTTTTGTTGCCGGCGGCATCCTCGAAGTGCAGCCGCATGTCGTCACGGTGCTGGCCGATACCGCGATCCGCGGGCGCGACCTGGACGAGGCCAAAGCCAACGAGGCCTTGAAGCGTGCCGAGGAGGCGCGCCGCAGCGCGACCGATAAGCTGGAAATCGCGCACGTCGAAGCGGAGATCTCGGTGCTGGCCGCGCAGCTGGCTGCGATCCGCAAGTTGCGCGGAAAATAAGGCGCCGAGCTCGCGCATCCGCGGCCCGCAGACAGCCGTCGCCGACCTACTGGCGGGGTCGGCATGGCCGCCGATTCCGGCCGCTTACGGCACCGGCATACTCCCGCTGCGGATCAATGCCGCAGCAGCGACAACAACAGCGCCAGCGCCAGCAACGCGGCCAGAGCTTGCCAGAATCGCAGCGGATAGCGTTCGTAGAGCGTCAGCGGCCGACGGGCAAGAATCGGTGCGCGTGCCGGCCCCGCCTCCATCTCCGCCGCAAATTCGTTCATGTCGCGAAAGCGTTGGGCCGGATCCATCGCGATCGCCCGCCCGAGCGCAGCTTGAAGCCAGGCAGGCAGATCCGGTCGTAGCACCGTGAGCGCCTGTGGCCGATCCCGGCTCGGTGGGCTTTCCGCATCGGAATTGCCATAGGGAAATTCGCCGGTGAAGACGCGAAACATCGTGATGCCGAGGGCGTAGATGTCGGTGGCTTCATTGCCGGCTTCACCGGCGAACATCTCCGGCGCAACGTAGGCGCGAGTCCCGGGAATCTGATCGGGTGGAAAGTCCTCCAAACCGCGCGCGCGCACCACGCCCAGATCGATCAGCTTCAGCGAACCGTCCGCCTCGAGAATCACGTTGTCGGGCTTGATGTCGCGGTGAATGATGCCGTCGCGGTGCAGCGTCGCCACCGCTCGAGCCAGTTTGATCGCGATGTTGCGACCCTCCTCGAGACCCACGGACGGCCGGCGCCTCAGCCGCGTCTCCAGGAGCTCGCCGGGATACAGCGGCATGACCGTGTACAGAGAGGTCTGCCGTCCGTGCGGCAGTTCGATGATTCGGCCGAGTCCAGGGTTGTGCGCGCGTGCGCCCACCCACGCCTCACGGACGAATGCTGCGCGAAGCGTGTTCGCGTCGGCCACTCTTGGCTTCGGGAACTTCAATGCGACCTCGCCCCCTTCGATCTCGTCCGTCGCGGCGAACAGGCGGCTGTAGCGCCCGTCCGATATCAGCGCTTTGAGCACGAAGCCGTCGATCGTCTCGCCTCCGAGCGGCACCGGGATGATCGGCAGCATGGCGGCGCCGATGCTTGCGGATTCCGCGGTCGGCAGCTCGATTACGTCCAGCACCAAGGCCGTACAGTTGTCGCTGCTGCCGGATTCAAGCGCGGTTGCGACCAACGCTCGGGCAGTGTCTGCCGGAGCAGAGCGATCGCGCAGCGTATCAGCAATGGTCTCGTCCGTGAGCGACCCGTACAGACCGTCGCTGCACAGGAGAAACCGATCATGAGGCGCCATCGGCTGGGCGGCGTACTCCAGCCGCAGTTCCGCCTCGACGCCGAGCGCACGGTACAGCGTGTTCGACCGGCTTGCGCCGCCCTCCCGCAAGTGGTCGGTCGTCAGGCGGGAAAGGCGGTTGCCGCTCAAGCGATACGCGCGAGTGTCGCCGATGTGGACGATGTGCGCGATGCGGCCGCGCAGCACCAGTGCGGTGAACGTGCATCCCATTCCTGCCAGGTTGGGGTCCCGGCGGCCCTGCGAGTGCATCCAGGCATTGAGCGCGTTCAACACGCGGGCCGCCGAGCGTTGCACTTCCGCGGTCTCGGACAGCTCGCACATTCCGTCCAGAAAGCCGCGCACCGCGGTTTCCGCAGCAATGCGACCCCCCTTGGCGCTCCCGATCCCGTCGGCGATCGCCGCTACGACGTCGCCACGGGGCTCGGCCAGTTCCGGGCCGAAGACGGCGCCGGCGAAGTCCTCATTGTCGGGACGCGGTCCGGTGGCCGAGGTAAACCCGGCGCTCGCTCTAATGACCGGAATGCGTGCAGCGATCATGGAGGAAATAGCCGCCGGTGCTGGAGGCAACGATCACTGTGAGATTCCCGGACTTGCGGTCGAGCGTGTAGTTGCCACCGTCCGTTCCGTCGTGCCACGAGATCTCGCTGCTGGTGATCCGGGCCGGGTTGGAATCGACCGTGCTCTGTTCGAAGTCGATTTTGATCTGCCAGCGGTAGCCGCTCACCGGATTGGTGCACGTGAGGATCGTGGCCGGCTCTGCCGCACCAGAAATGGGCAAGGCGAGAAACGAGGCGGCCAACGCCCCGAATGCGGCCACAAAGCTCCGCCCCAGAAACACGTCTGCAATTGCACGGGCACGACTCCAGCTGGCTTCCATCCCCTCACTTTCGCGTCACCCGGGAGCGTGCCGAGGTGCAGAAGTTTCTCTTCGTTTACGAGTACTTACGCGAGATCGATGCGCAGCGAGTCGCATGGGCGGAGACGATAACAAAGTCGCGGCCGGAGTTTCGATGACGCTCTTTGCCTACCTTGCGAACTTTCTTGAGCACGCTTCTTGCACGTCATCCTCGCCGGACTCGCTTACGACAAACCTGAAGAAGGGGGGAGAAGTCATGCTCGTTCCGTCACCAAAATGGCTCGACTCGGGGAACAACGCGTGGCAGCTAGCTGCTGCGACGTTCGTCGGCCTTCAAAGCATCCCTGGGCTGATGGTCCTCTATGGCGGCATCGTCAAGAAAAAATGGGCGATCAATTCCGCCTTCATGGCGCTGTACGCATTCGCCTCGGTCCTGGTCGTCTGGGTCCTATTCGACTACAACATGGCGTTCGGACCCAAATGGTTCTCGTTCGTTGGCAAGCCGATGCTCGCTACATCGGCCGCGTTCACGACCGGCCAGGCGACCATTCCGGAAGCAGCCTCGGGAATGCCCGGCCTGACGTTCCCGATGGCGACATTGATCTTCTTCCAGTTCGTATTTGCTGCGATCACCGTCATCATTCTGGGCGGCTCGGTGCTCGGCCGCATGAGCTTCAAAGCGTGGATGATCTTCTGCCCTTTGTGGATGACCCTGGTGTACACCGTGGGAGCGTTCAGCCTGTGGGGTGGCGGATGGCTGGCCGCCGCGGGTGTGGCCGATTTTTCGGGCGGCTATGTGATCCATCTTGCCGCAGGCGTTTCCGGTTTCGTCGCAGCAGCGATGGTTGGGCCGCGCCTGCAGCAGGACCGCGAGCATTTTCCGCCCAATAGCCTGCTCGTCACCTTGGTCGGCGCCGGCATCCTCTGGCTGGGTTGGAATGGCTTCAACGGCGGAGATCCGTACTTCGCCAACGCGAACGCCGGCGCAGCCGTGCTCAACACCAACACGGCGACAGCGGTGGGCCTGCTGGTCTGGACGCTGATGGACAAGATGGTGTACGGCAAGCCATCAGTGATCGGTGCGGTCAACGGGATGATCGCCGGCCTGGTGGCGATCACGCCTGCCGCGGGTTACGTCGACGGTTGGGGCGCAATCATCATCGGCGTCTGCGCCGGGATCATTCCCTGGCTCGCGATGAACAAGCTGCAGAAAACGAAGCTGATGATGAAGGTGGACGATACGTTGAGCGTGTTCTCCACGCATGGTTGCGCCGGGTTGATGGGCGGCCTGCTGACAGGCATCCTCGCGAATCCCGACATGCTGGAATATATCGGCACCGACAAGGAGGCACCCGGCGTGAGCGTAACCGGCTGGCTCTACGGCAATTTCCATCAGGTTGTGCTTCAAATCGAGGGAGCGGCGTTCATCATCATCTACAACATCATCGCCACCTACATCATCCTCAAAGTCATCTCGTTCATCACGCCGCTGCGTATGGACGATGCGACTCTGAAGGTGGGGGACGACGCGGTTCACGGTGAGACCGCTTACGCGATCGGCACGGAAGGCGAATAGGCGGACACCCCTAGTGCGCGAAGGGCCCGGCAGTTGCCGGGCCCTTTTTTTGAGCTGCGGGACTTCGCTGGTCGAACTTTGCGCCGGACCGGCCCGCCGCGACAGTGACGAAAGTCATCCCCGCGCCGCTTGGCGTAGATTTGCGGTTCTAAGGGGAGAGACGAATGATGTTCGAGAACTTCAACAAGGCCTTGATCGGTGCCGCCCTCTTTTTTTGGATTGCGTCACCCGTCCGCGCGGGAGAAACGATGGCGCGCTCCGGGATTCCGTACCTCACCGACGCTCAAGCCCAGCCGCCTGACCTGGTGGAGGCGATACGCGCGCGCCGTGGCGGCGAGCTGCTGAACCTCGACCGCATGCTGCTGCACAGTCCGACTTTCGCCAGGGGCTGGAATGCCTTTTTCGAGGCGGCGCGAGGCAAGCAGCTGGCGCTGAAGCCGCAGCTCAGGGAATTGGCCATCATGTCGATCGCCACCCTGAACAAGGCGGACTACGAATGGGCGCAGCACCGGTCTTTGTATCTGTCCACAGGCGGAACCCAAGCCCAACTGGATCGTCTGCACGACGTCGCTCGTGCCAGAGGCGACAGCAAGAATTTCGATCCGGTGCAGCGCGCGGTTTTGGGGTTGACGATCGAAATGACAAAAGACGTTGCGGTGAAGAAGGAGACGATGGATAAAGTGCGCAGCTTTCTACCGGACGATCAGGTCGTGGAACTCGTCGGCATCATCTCGGCGTACAACATGGTTTCGCGCTTTCTCGTCGCCACCGGAATCGACATCGAGAAGCCCGCGTTGCCGGCCAAATAGCAGCCCAAATGGCAACGGCGCGGCAAGTCTCCCCGCCGCGCCGTCCGAATCGGTTCGATTCTGGGTTCGTTCAGCCCTTCCGGATCTGGCCGGGTACGGCAGCTTGCACGACCTGCACCGGAGAGGCCTGCGCGATCAGCGTCATTTCCCGATCGGACTGGACGTAGCGGGCGCCCGCGAAGAAGGCCGGGACCAGCAAGGCGAGCAGGAAGATGGCGTCTTCGCGATGGCTTCGGCGGGTCATGTTCATTTGAGCCCTCTCTTTTCCGTTTAGGTTGAATTCGGTGGTTTCTGCTTGGTTCGGCGTTGTCGTTCGCCTCAGAACCGAACTGTGCTCCGGATCGGTCCCACGCGTCAGTGCCGAAAGTCATCCGAGCGGAAGCACACGCTGTTCGCTGCCACCCCGGGCGAAGGATGCGGGCGATTGGCCGCGGCGCGGTCAAGACAGGTTCGAATCGGGGTGCCGCGCGCTTGACCTGGGTCAACCGGACCGACGCTTCATGATTTTCTGCATTCCGCAGCCTGGCATCCGGACCCATCGTCCGATTTATGGTCCACTTCGCCGCCTTCCGCTTCACGCCAGGCGCCCTCGTCGGCGCTCTTGCGCTGACGGCTCAGGTCCACGCGCAGCAAGGCGACACGGCCACGGCGCAAGCAGCCGACGCACCGGCGTCCGGCGCCGCCGCGACGCCCGGCGCTACGCCCGAGACAATCGTCGTCACCGCTACGCGTACCGCGCGACGCTCGCTGGACGTGCCGGCCTCGGTGGATGTGATCGATGGTGCGGAGCTGCACGACGCGCAGCTTCGTGTAAACGCCTCCGAGACGCTCGACCGCATCCCCGGCGTCGCGGTGGCCAACCGCCAGAACTACGCCCAGGATCTGCAGCTTTCGATCCGCGGCTTCGGCGCGCGCTCCACTTTCGGCGTGCGTGGCGTGCGCCTGTACGTGGACGGTGTGCCAGCGACGCTTCCGGACGGCCAAGGCCAGCTGTCCAACTTCCCGCTGAACGCCGCCGAACGCATCGAGGTGCTGCGCGGACCGTTTTCGGCGCTGTACGGCAACTCTTCGGGCGGAGTCGTCGCGCTGACCACGCAATTACGTCCCAAGCCGTTCGGCGGCGAGGCCAGCTTCGCCGCTGGCACCAACAGCACCACCCGTACCGGCGCGGACCTGTCCGGCGGCACCGAGTCGTTCGCCTACGCTCTGGACGGCCTGTCGTTTCATACGGGCGGGTTTCGCCCGCATAGCGCGACGGGCCGTGGAATCCTGAACTTCCGCGCGGGCTTCCTCGACACGCCGATCGGCGAGCTGCGCCTTTCGGCCAACTCGCTCGAATCCGACAATGCGCAGGACCCGATGGGACTGACGCGCGCTCAGCTCGGGGCCAACCCGGACCAGACCACACCCGAAGCGATCGCCTTTAACACGCGCAAGTCCACGCGACAGGGCACGATCGGTGCGAACCTGCGATCGCAGCTCGGGGACGTGCTCTGGGAGACCTCGCTGTGGGTCGGCGCGCGTGCGATCCGCCAGTTCCAGGCCATCCCGCCGTCGACCCAACGACCCGCGGGCTTCCCGAACACCGTCGCGAGCCTGTCGAGCCCAGGCGGTGTCATCGACCTGGGCCGCCACTTCGGTGGCGCTGACACGCGCGCGACGCTCGATGCGGGCCCGGTGACGACCACGGCGGGCTTCGACTTCGAACGCCTGGTCGAGGACCGGTTCGGCTACGAGGACTTCACGAGTCCGCTCACGGGGCGCATTCCCGCCAGCGCGGTGTGCGGCCAGAACGGACTGGTGTGCGGCGTCCTCGGTCGACTGCGCCGCGACGAGACCAACTCCATTTACACGATCGACCCGTACGTGCAGAGCGAGGTGCGGTTCGGATCGACCTGGCGCGCGTTCGCCGGCGTGCGCTCCTCGCGCGTCGAGGTCGACTCGAGCGACCACTTCCTGGCCAACGGAAACGATTCCGCCAGCGTCGCCTATGGCGCGGTCAACCCGACCGCCGGCGTGGTGTTCCGCGCGACGCCGCGCATCAGCATATACAGCTCGTATGGGCGCGGTTTCGAGACTCCGACGCTGAACGAGCTCGCCTACAAGCCGGGCGGCGCTGCAGGGCTGAACACGGCGCTGAGAGCCGCGCGCAGCGACAACTACGAGGTCGGCGCAAAGACCGACCTGGGCCGCGTCCTGCGCGCCGCACTCGCGCTTTTCTCGACGCGCACCACCGACGACATCGTCGTGCAGACCAACTCGGGCGGACGGTCCGCGTTCGCCAACGTCGGCCAGACCCGCCGCAAGGGCGCCGAGCTCTCTGTCGAGTCGCGACCGGCGGGCGGATGGAGCGTATCGGCTAGTGCCACCCTGATCGACGCGCACTTCGCCGACGGCTTCCTCACCTGCGCCGCGGCGCCGTGTCCACTGCCAACCCTGCCGGTCGCCTCGGGCAACAAGCTGCCGGCGGTACCCGCCCGCACTGCGTGGGCGCAAGTTCAGTACGACGCCGGCTTCGCTCGGGCGTGGATCGAAGCGCACGCGCAATCGGCGATGTTCGTCAACGATCAGAATTCCGACACCGCGGGCGGCGAAACGGTGTGGAACGCTGCGATCGAGTGGAACGCTTCCTGGGCGACGCTGCGGCCGCACTTCTTCGCGCGTGTCGACAATCTGACTGGCCGCCGTTACGTCGGCTCGGTAATCGTCAACGAGGCCAACGGCCGTTTCTTCGAGCCTGCGCCGGCCCGCACGTGGCTGCTCGGCGTGGATCTGCCGTTCTAGGCTTCGCCCTACCCCGGCTTCTTCGCCCGCGCGACCACTTGCGTGATGCGCCACTGCTGCAAGATCGACAGCGCGTTGTTCACGACCCAGTACAGCACGAGGCCGGCCGGGAAAAAGAAGAACATCACGCCGAACACAAACGGCATGATCGCCATCATCCGCGCCTGCACCGGGTCGGGCGGAGTCGGGTTGAGCTTGTACTGAACCCACATGCTGGCCATCATCACCACCGGCAGCACGAACCACGGGTCGGGCGCGGCCAGATCGTGGATCCACAGGATCCACGGCGCATTGCGCATCTCCACCGACGCCAGCAGCACCCAGTACAGCGCAAGGAACACGGGGATCTGAACGGCAATCGGCAGGCACCCCATTAGCGGGTTGATCTGCTCCTTCTTGTACAGCTCCATCATCGCCAGTTGGAGCTTCTGGCGGTCCTCGCCGTACTGCTCCTTCATCTTCGCCATCCGCGGCTGCAGCTCCTTCATCTTGGCCATCGATTTGTAGCTGGCAGCCGATAGCGGATAAAACATGCCTTTGATCAGCACCGTAAGCAACACGATCGCCCAGCCCCAGTTGCTCACCCCCCAGTGAAGCGCCCCCAATAGCCAAAACAACGGCTTGGCGATAAACGTGAGCGAGCCGTAGTCGGCCACCAGATCGAGCCCGGGCGCGATCGCCTCCAGCGTCTTTTGCTCCTGCGGGCCAACGTAGAGCGTGGCCTGCTCCGAGGAGCTCGCGCCCGGCGCGAGCGTCGGCAGTGTCACGCGCGCGCCGACGCGGTACAACTCTCCGGGCTTCAAAGTTTCGGCGTAGAAATCCCGCCGCGCGCCCGCTGCTGGAACGTAGCCTGCGACGAAGTAGTGCTGCACGACTGCGAACCAGCCGTCGTCGGCCGGTTGCGGCACCTCAGCCTTGTTCTTCTCGATGTCTTCGAACGAAACCTTCTTGTACTTGCTGGCCTGCGTATAGAACGCCGGCCCCGTGTACGAGCGCGCGAAGGTCGATTCGTCGACCGCCTTGCCGCCGTCGCGCACCAGCTCCAGGTACAGCGCCGGCGTCACCGCTGCCGAGCCCACATTCGTGACGTCGTGCGAAACCGCAATGTCGTAGTGGCCGCGCCGGAACGTGAACGTCTTGACCAGGCGCACGCCGCCGGCTTCGGCCTCGAACCGCACCGTCAGCGTGTCCTGGCCCGGCGCGAGCGTACGCGGGCCGCTCGACACCGAGAACCGCGTTGCACGGTGATTGGGAAAGGGGTCCTGCGGCGAGCCGCCGGTCAGGCCGCTGCGTGCTTCGTACGTGCGCTGCGCCGTCGTTTGCAGCAGCACGATGTCCGATTCGCCGCCGGCGTGCCCGAAACCCATCGAATGCACTAAGTTGCTCAGGTGCAGCAACTTGGTCAGACCCTGTTCGGTCCAGTCCGGAGGCTGCTTCTCCTTCGGAAGCTCGACCCGAACCAGGCTGGCACCCAGCGGATCGAATTCGGCGCGGACAAGATCGGTCTCGATCTGAATACGTTCGCCGCTCGATACGGCGCCTCCCGCTGCCTCGAGACCACCCGCCTGACCCGCCACCGCGGCAGTCGCTGGTGCTCCTTCTGGTGCGGCGGAGACAGTCCCTGGCGATGGAGCGGCGGTGGGTGCCGGTGCGCTAATCGCCGGCGGTTGTCCGTGCGGTGCGTTACGGTTGTTGTAGGCCTGCCAGCGATCCCACAGCATGATCAGCGACAGGCCAAAGACCATCAAAAGAATCGTTCGCCGCGTTTCCATGGTTTCAGCTGTCGCCGTCGGCGACGGGCGAGCTTCCTGAGGCGAGCCAGTGAAATTGCTCCGGAACCGGATCGACTCCGCCGGCATGCCATGGGTGACAGCGAAGCACGCGGCGCGCCGCTAGCCAGCTTCCCCGCGCAGCGCCGTGCCGGTGAATTGCTTGGCCCGCATATTCGGAGCACGTAGGCCAGTACCGGCACTGGTTGCCGAGCCACGGGCTCAGCAGGTACTGATAGCTTCGTATCAGGGCGAGCAGCGCAGCTTTCATGGCGCACCTGCACGCAGATGGCGGGCCAGTTGGGCCAGCAGCGAGTCCGCCTCGCTGCGCAATGCCGCTTTCAGGCTCGCAAGTCCCAATTCGGAACGCTCGGGCAAGGCCGTTCGCAGCCGCAGCACCACATCGATGCTTCGATCGCGCGCAAGCTCGTTCAGGTCGGCCCCGGCCTTGCGGGCAGCTTCGCGCAGAACGCGTTTGACCATCGCGCGCTGAACCGCTTTGCGCGCCTGGCGCCGTCCCACCGTGAAACCGAATCGCACGCCGGCGCGGGCCGGCTGGCGATGCTCCCTCGAGGCCGAATCGTTCACAGCGTCTTGCTTCTCACTCGTCTGTGCGCATCGCACTGTATCCGCTACCAGCGCCGATGCTCCTAGCCAACGGCGCGCCGCGCGCCAGCTCGCGCGTTCACCAGTGGCCGCTGCGAACTCGCCCGGTGTGCGCAGCCGCACTGCGCGCGCAGGCATTGTTCAACGAATCTCCGCTCGGTACGCTAGCGGAAGAGGTGCGATTCAGACTGCCAGCCGCTTGCGCCCCTTGGCGCGCCGCGCACTCAGCACTGCGCGCCCGCCGCGCGAACTCATGCGCTCCCGGAAACCGTGCGTGCGCTTTCGTTTGACCACGGAGGGCTGGTAGGTTCGTTTCGTCGCCACGTTCGTATTCCGGTTTTGGCAAAGCCCTCTATTAGACGCGAGGCGCCGAGTAGCAGTCAAACCGCCCTCGCGCTACTCGTGCCGGCGGCATTCGCAGCGCGCCTTTGTCGCGAATTTTGCCGCCCCCGATTCCGTCCCAAGCGCTTTGGCTCGCCGCCCCGCGACGGACGGTGCAACTTCGCTTGCGAAATTGCTTATAAGTGATCGATCACTGCCGCAGAGATTGTTGCCACTAGACCATCCACGTGCTTGCTTCGGAACGTTAACGGAGACCGGATCTTGTGGATAACTCGCCTGAGCGCAAGTACAATGCGCCCTCGGTCACGCCGGTTGCGGGCTCACATCCGATCGCGAGTCGCAACGGCCCACGTAGCCGACCTGCGACGCACGCTCCGCGGGCGACTGGGCTGCCGAAGCAATTCAGCGAACAACACGACATGAATCGCCGACGTTCGAACGTCGGCTTGCGGTGGGGCCATCTCTTACGATGCTCAGTTTCTGGCAAGACTGCTCGCGGCTTCTCGAAAGCGAGCTTCCGCCGCAGCAGTTCGCTGCCTGGATCAAGCCCCTGCGGGCGATCGACTTCGACGACGAGACCGGTGATCTGCGGATCTGGGCACCGAACCGGTTGAAGCTCGATGCGGTTCGCAGCCAATTTTCTTCGCGAATCCAGGCCGCGGCAGCCAGCGTGTTGCACCGGCCCGTCAATGTCGTTTTCGAATTAGAGGCCGACGCGAACGACGAGCAGATTGCCAATGCCGCCAGCACGCCTGCACGCGAACTCGCGGCGAACGACGCCGCGGGTTGCGAGGATGCTGCGCTCGCGACTGCGGCGGGACATACCGAAAGCGCGACCGCAGTGCGTGCGCCCGCAGCCGCCACGCAAAGCCAGGAGCGGGCGCGCCTCAATCCGCTGTTGACTTTCGACAATTTCGTCACCGGCAAAGCCAACCAGCTTGCGCGCGCCGCCGCCCTGCAGGTGACGCAGAATCCCGGCGGCTCGTACAACCCGCTGTTCCTGTACGGCGGTGTCGGGCTGGGAAAAACGCACCTTGTGCACGCGGTCGGCAACGCTTTGCTCGCGCGCCGCTCCGCCGCCAAGGTGCGCTACATCCACGCCGAGCAATACGTCAGCGATGTGGTGCGTGCCTATCAGCGCAAGGCCTTCGACGACTTCAAGCGCTACTACCACTCGCTCGACTTGCTGCTGATCGACGACATCCAGTTTTTTGGCGGCAAGAACCGTACCCAGGAGGAGTTCTTCTACGCATTCGAAGCGCTGGTGGCCGGCCGCAAGCAGATCATCATTACCAGCGACACCTACCCGAAAGAGCTCAAGGACATCGAGGACCGCCTCGTGTCGCGGTTCGCTTCCGGCCTGACGGTCGCAATCGATCCGCCGGAACTCGAGATGCGCGTGGCCATTTTGTTGAAGAAGGCCGAGCTGGAGGGAAGCCAGCTGCAGGAGGACGTGGCGTTTTTCATCGCCAAGAATTTGCGCAGCAATGTGCGCGAGTTGGAAGGAGCACTGAGAAAGGTGCTCGCATTCGCCTCGTTCCACGCGCGCCCGATCACAGTCGAGCTGGCGCGCGAGGCGTTAAAAGATCTGCTGCACGCCGGAACCGGCCAGATCACGGTCGAGCTGATTCAGCGGACGGTCGCCGAGTACTACAAGATCAAGTTCGCCGACATGTACAGCAAGCGGCGTCCGACCAGCATCGCAGCGCCACGGCAGGTGGCGATGTACCTGGCCAAGGAACTGACACAGAAGAGCTTGCCCGAGATCGGCGAGCTGTTCGGCGGACGCGACCATACCACCGTGCTGCACGCCGTGCGCAAGATCGCCGATGCGCGCGCGAAGGACACGGAACTGAACCACGCACTACACGTGCTCGAACAGATGCTGAAGGGGTAGCGGCCTTGCTGCGCATTTGCAAGCAAACAGCAGCATCCATCCGGTCCGGGAAAACCTGTGGACTTCCGTTGTCGAATCCGGCCTCAAATGTGAACAAACCCGCGCGGTCCGACGGGTTGGGGAGTTTGTTCCGGGTTCTCCACCGCTTGCGCGCTCGATCCATGCGAGGTTCTCCACAGGATGTACTGTCTGCAAGTGCGCGCCTGTGCAAGGCTTTGGCAGTTTTCCCCAGGTTTCAGCGGGATCTATTACCGAACTACTATAAAAAAGGAATAAAGCAATGCAACTTGTGAAAGCGCCACGGGATGCTTTGCTCAGACCCCTGCAGGTGGTCAGCGGCATCGTCGAGCGGCGCCATACGCTTCCGGTCCTGGCCAACGTGCTGTTGCGCCGGGAAGGCGAACGGCTGTCGTTCACCGCGACCGACCTCGAGATCCAGATTCAGACAGGAGCCGACCTGTGCAGCGGCAAGGAGTCGGCGGCAACCACGGTGGCAGCCCGCAAGTTGCTCGATATTCTGCGCGCGCTTCCCGAAGACGAGGTGACGTTGTCGCTAGCGAACAAGAAGCTCGCGGTGCAATGTGGCCGAAGCCGTTTCAGTCTGCAGACCTTGGCCGCTGAGGAATTCCCCGTGGTCGCCCGCTCGGAGTTCCAGGTCGATTTCACGCTGCCGGCCTCGTCGTTCAAGCACCTGCTCTCGATGGTGCACTTCGCGATGGCGGCGCAGGACATCCGCTATTACCTGAACGGCATGCTGCTGGTGTGCGAGCCCGGCCGCGTGCGCGCCGTGGCGACCGACGGGCACAGGCTGGCGCTGTGCGAGACGCCGCGCGATGGTGAAGCGGCAACGGCCGAGGTCATCATCCCGCGCAAGACCGTGCTCGAGCTGGCGCGGCTCCTGCCCGAGGGCGATGAGCCGGTGCGCATCCAGATCGCAACCGGCCAGGTACGGGTGTCGTTCGGCGCAGTCGAGTTCATCTCGAAGCTGGTCGAAGGCAAGTTTCCCGACTACGCCAAGGTCGTCCCCGCCGCCAACCCGAAGCAGTTCGTGATCGGCCGCGAGGCGCTGCAGCAGGCGCTGTCGCGCGTGGCGATCCTGACGACCGACAAGTTCAAGGGCGTGCGTTGCGTGCTCGCGTCGGGGTCGCTGAAGATCAGCTCGACCAATACCGATCAGGAGGAGGCGCAGGAGGAGATCGAGATCGACTACGCCGGCGACGGGCTCGATATCGGCTTCAACGTCACATATTTGCTCGACGTGTTGGCCAACCTGCGCAGCGAGCAGTTGCAGTTCGCCCTCGGTGACGCGCTCGGCAGCGCGCTGGTGACGCTGCCGGATTCGGACCGCTTCAAGTATGTCGTGATGCCGATGAGGATCTGACCCCAGATCCCAGCCGCATCCGTGCCGATCGCCTATATTCCTCTTCCGGAAGCAAAGCATGTCCGCAGTACCGACGCCGAACCATCCTCCGCACGACGGCCCGAACAACGGGCGCACCGAGCCCGGGTCCGCGAACGACTACGGCGCCGAGAGCATCCAGATCCTCGAAGGGCTGGAGGCCGTGCGCAAGCGGCCGGGCATGTACATCGGCGACACGCAGGACGGCACCGGGCTGCACCACATGGTGTTCGAAGTCGTCGACAACTCGATCGACGAAGCGCTGGCCGGTTATTGCGACGACATCCTCGTCACGATCCACACCGACAACTCGATCTCGGTGATCGATAACGGCCGCGGAATTCCGACCGACATCAAGCTCGACGACAAGCACGACCCGAAACGATCGGCCGCCGAGATCGCTCTGACCGAACTGCATGCGGGCGGCAAGTTCAACCAGAGCAGCTACAAGGTCTCGGGCGGGCTGCACGGCGTCGGCGTGTCGGTGGTCAACGGGCTGTCCAAGTGGTTGCGGCTGACAGTGCGTCGCGACGGGCGTGTGCACTTTCTCGAGTTCCGCCGCGGCGAAGTGCAGGGGCGCGTGGTCGAGACCGTCGAAGCGGACGGGGCAGAAGTCGCGGTGTCGCCGATGCGTGTTCTGGGCGAGACGGAGCGGCGCGGCACCGAGGTGCACTTCCTGCCGGACGACGAGATCTTCAACCTGGTCGAGTTCCATAACGATATTTTGAGCAAGCGGCTGCGCGAGCTCAGTTTCCTGAACAACGGCGTGCGCATCCGGCTGGTCGATCAGCGCAGCGGCAAGGAGGAGGACTTCGCCTTTGCCGGCGGCGTGCGCGGCTTCGTCGAGTTCATCAACAAGAACAAGACGGTGCTGCATCCGAATTTGTTCTACGCGCTCGGCGAATCGGCGGCGGGCGCTCCCGGTGCGGCGCGGATCCAGGTCGAGGTGGCGATGCAATGGAACGACGGCTACGTCGAGAACCTGCTCGCGTTCACCAACAACATCCCGCAGAAGGACGGCGGCACGCACATCACCGGGCTGCGCGCGGCGATGACGCGCGTGCTCAACAAGTACATCGAGGAAAAGGAGTTCGCCAAGCGCGCGAAGGTCGAGACCACCGGCGACGACCTGCGCGAAGGCCTGACCTGTGTGCTCAGCGTCAAAGTTCCGGAGCCGAAGTTCAGCTCGCAGACCAAAGACAAACTGGTGTCCTCCGAAGTGCGGCCTGCCGTCGAGGAGGTGGTGGGGCGAGCGCTCGAGAGCTTCCTGCTCGAGCGACCGAACGACGCCCGCGTCATCTGCAGCAAGATCGTCGATGCCGCGCGCGCACGCGAGGCAGCCCGCCGCGCGCGCGAGATGACCCGGCGCAAGGGAGTGCTCGACGGCGCGGGTCTGCCGGGCAAGCTGGCCGACTGCCAGGAGCGTGACCCGGCCAAGAGCGAGCTGTACATCGTCGAGGGTGACTCGGCCGGCGGCTCCGCCAAGCAGGGCCGCGATCGCAAGTTCCAGGCCATTTTGCCGTTGCGCGGCAAGGTGCTGAATGTCGAAAAGGCGCGCTTCGACAAGCTGATCTCGTCCGAGCAGATCGCAACGCTGATCACCGCGCTGGGAACGAGCATCGGGCCGGATTTCAATCCCGACAAGCTGCGCTACCACCGAATCATCGTGATGACCGACGCCGATGTGGACGGCGCGCACATTCGTACGCTTCTTCTGACGCTGCTGTACCGGCAGATGCCGCAACTGGTCGAGCGTGGACACGTGTACATCGCGCAGCCGCCGCTGTACAAGCTCAAGCACGGCAAGGCCGAGCGTTACCTGAAGGATGACCACGAGCTGGCGCAGTACATGCTATCGCTGGCGCTCGACGAAGCGCAGCTGTATGGCGACCAGGGAGCGTGGGACGAGCAACGCCCGATCGACGGCGAAGCGCTGGCGGAACTCGCGAGCACCTACGTGTCGGCCGATGCGATCGTGCGGCGCCTGGCCAAGGTGATCGATCGCGGCGCGCTCGAGGCGATCCTGGCGGGAGTGGCGATCGATCTGAGCAGCGACACCAGCTCTTCGCTCAGCGCCAGGGCGCTCGCGGCAGCGCTACCGGTCAACGGGGCCGGGCCCGCGATCGTGCGAGCGCAGCGCGACGCGCACACCGACCGTTGCGCGTTGCGGATCGAGCGCCGCCAGCACGGCAACGTGAAGATGAGCTCGATCGATGCCGATTTCCTGCTCGGCGCCGACTATGCGGCGCTCTCCGCCGCTGCTGAGCGTTTCCGCGGGCTGCTCGGCCCGGGCGCACGCGTGGCGCGCGGCGGCGGCGACAAGCGCAAAGACGCGCCGGTTACCGACGTCCGTGATGCGATGAATTGGCTGCTGGCGCAGGCCGAGGCCGGTGTGGCCAAGCAGCGCTACAAAGGCCTGGGCGAGATGAATCCGGAGCAGCTGTGGGAGACCACGATGGACCCGGCGGTTCGCCGCCTGCTGCGCGTGCAGATCGAGGACGCGATCGGCGCCGACGCCATATTCACTACCTTGATGGGTGACGAGGTCGAGCCGCGCCGCCAGTTCATCGAAGCCAACGCGCTGGCGGCGGGGAATATCGATATTTGAGGGTGATGGTCCTCAAGCGGCGATCTTCCACCGCAGTCCGAAAGGCAAACTCCCTTCAAGGGCCGCCGATGGCGGCCACTTCGCCAGCAATCGCGAAGATTGCGACCGCGCTGGCCAAAGGGTGGCGCTCCTCGGATATGCCCTCAAGGACTAGGCTTTTGATCGCGCAACAATCTTTGAAGCATCCAGGAGCGCCGTGATCATGAGCAATAGCGTGAGATCAGCGATGGTACTGACGATGCTTTTACTCATCTGCGGCGAAGGTGCGGTCGGCGAAGACGGCGGCTTGGCATCGTTTTGGCCGAAAGACTCGCCACCGAAGCAGTGGGATCTGATTGCGGTGTCGGCAAAATCGACCCCGAATCCCCAAATATTGATGTCGGTAGCAAATCAGAACATTTCAGAAAACAAATTTGTCCTTTGGTTCTTCAACAAGCAGGGGCAAAAACCTGGGGACCGACAGGGGGAGTCGTACCGCGTTTGTGAAAACCCGAAACGCGCATGGTTGTATCTGGACAGCTACGTTGACGTCAACAATCAAGGCTCGGCAGTGCATCCTGTCGAGGTCGATCGCGCTTTACTGATTACGGAGGGAGAAGATCCCATCGACTTGCTTGCCGACGGCGAGCACAGGGTTTGTGGCGAAACCGGCCAGCCGTACCTGATATGGTCCCCGACAGCACGAATCTATCGGATGAAGGTCTGGGGGCATCTTGTCGAAAACGTCAAATGGCGCTGGTTCTGGGATGCGGAGGTGACATCCGGCGAGACGATCGAAAATGACTGTCTTGCGCCGGTCGAGCGCAGACCTGCGGTCAAAGTTCAAGAAGCGTATTGGAGCAATTTCACGGCACCAGCCGGCCAGTGGAGTCTCGGCAGTGGCGAAATAGACCCCGCTACTGGCTGGCCGACAGGCAGATCAGTGGCGTTTGGTCGAACGGTTTGGCATGGCGCCGGCAGGATTCCGTACTTCATGACGGGTGGCGCAGATTCCATACCAACTTGGTGCGTAAACAGAATCGTTCCAACGACTGACGGGGTAGGCTTCAGAAAGGCGGAGTAGGACTTCGTGACGCGCTCTTGGACAGCAGGCGCACTTACTGCCAGCCTAATGTGTCTGCTCTTGATTCCACAGGCCGCGCATGCAGCCTCAGGCAATCGTCGGATGCCGGACAGGTTTCCCAGACTCTCCGGCGAATACGTCAGCACCAAACAATTTCCGCGAGTGTTTGAGACGCAGGCTGACGTAATGGATATAGCTCAGCGAATCAATGTTCCAGCCTCGTACTCCGCGCGGAGTTTCGCCAGATTGGCGACTGCAGTCAAAACCCACCTGGCCAGCAAGATCGATTGGGATGCGGCGTACTCCGGTTGCGACATCTATATCTACCTTCACGCGTTTTCGATCGAAAGTGCGAGGGGTTATGCCGGCGAGACAACCAGCGAGCAGGATCTTGTATCCGCATTGAAGGTTCGCCCGGGTGCCGCACCGCCTGCCGGAGTTGCCGTGGTGGCCGCGCAATTTGCTCTCTACGCCGCACTTGCCAAGGCTGGCGCCGCGCTTCCCGCCGCGGCTCCATCAGCCGATCAGGCGATAAGCGCGGCCAAGCGCATTCTTGTCGCGTGGGCCGACCGCGGATTTCGTGACGCGTCCGGAACCTTCCGCCGGTCCACGGCACAGTACTGCAAGGCGGACGGCAAGCCGGCGCAGCCCATCGCCAATGCGCTCCAGATCTCACGAGGCGTGGTCTATTCGGTCCAGGCGCAGGATTTGCTGCAGGGAATCGGCGCTTTCAGCCCCGATGAAGTGGCCCGTCTCAATCTCTTTCATCAAGGAATGTACGAGACGATCCGTACGATGTCGAATGAAGAATTCGTCCACAGCATCGCGGGCAAAACAAATGGGGACGAGACTTACAACAATCAGTTCGCATCCCATCTTGCCGCCCTCATCGCGATTGCACGGCTATTGGACGATTCGAGCAGACTTGAGGCCGCGCTCCATGGTGGCGACACGGTGTTCAAACTGGAGCTGCCGTGGACGAAGCTTTTCAGCTACGTCATCTACGGTGTCAACGACCAGCCCATGCTCCGCATCACACCGAATTCCAGTGATGATCCGTTGAAGAGCCGGCCGGCGTACTCCACGAGTGTTGTCGCCCCGGGGGAGATCAACGATCGATTTCGAAATGCCCATGCAATGGCCGGCATAGGCTATCCGATGGGTACTCTGAGCTGGCTATATACGTCGGCAGAGACCCTGCGCGGTGCCGGCTACGATCCCTATCGCTATCAGGGCGCCCAGCAACAAACGATCGAAATGGCGACCCGATACTACGCATGCTTTGGCAAGCAGCCCGGCTTCAAGAACACAGTCACCGCGGACAACGCCAGGTCTTGTTCCGATTTTCAGCAATACATCGGCAAGGTAGTGGCAGGCGTCGAAAATGCTGTCGTCATCGGTGCGTATCGCTTTCCGGGAGACGCTGCGATAACCGAAGTGGAACGCTCAGCGAGAGAGGCGTTGTTGCATGACGCAATTGACACAACTCTTTACGGACGTTGGAGGGAATAGATCTAACGACCTTCGCTCCATTACATCGCATGTAATTGCCGGCCCGCAGGCAATCCATATTATTTCGATCGCGCAGCGGGGTTGCACCTGCAGCCCAGCGCAAACCACTTCCACTACTGCGAGGTCGAAAATGCCCACGTTTCCGGTACACACGATCCAAACCGCGCCCGAAGGTTCCAAGCCGTCGCTGGAGGCGCTGCAAGGCGCCTTTGGCATGATCCCGAACATCGCCGGCACCATGTCCACGTCCCCGGTCCTCATCGGCAGCTTGGTGGGGCTGTTCCAGAAGGTCCACGGAGGCAGCTTTTCCGAAGACCAGATCCAGGTCCTGCTGCTCACCAATGCGGTGACCAACACCAGCACCTGGGCGGTGGCTTTCCACAGCTTCCTGGCACTGAAGGCAGGCGTGGATCCCGCGGATGTCAAAGCGATCCGTGAGCGCCGCAATCCAAAAGATCCAAAGCACGCGGCACTTTCTACACTGGCGCGGACCCTGATCGAGAAGCGCGGCCGGCTTGACGAGCAGGACAAGTCCCGGTTCCTGGAGGCCGGCTTCGACAAGGCCCGTTTGCTGGAGGTGATCGCCGTAGTCGCGGCATCTACCATCACCAACTACACGGGCAGCGTCACACAGCCGCCCCTGGAAGCCGCCTTCCGTGAGCACACCTGGAGCGCCACATAAGCAGCCTGTGATCCAAGGGCCTCCGGCTTACCGCAGGAGGCTCTTGGACGCCGATGGGCCAATCGAGAATCTCCATGGATAAGCAACAGACCGAGCTGGGCGGCCTGCTCAAGCAATGGCGCGGGGTTCGAGGCCGCAGCCAGCTGGACATTTCGCTCGACACAGGGATTTCGCAGAGACAGATCAGCTTCATCGAGAGCGGCCGTAGTGTCCCCGGCCGTTCGACGCTGATGGGAATCGCCCAGGCGCTGGAAATTCCCCTGCGCGAGCGCAACCTTCTGCTGTTGGCCGCCGGATATGCGCCACACTATTCGGAGGCGGCGTGGAACTCGGGCGAGATGAAAAGCATCGCTCGCGCGCTGGAAAGGATGCTCGCCCAGCACGAGCCCTATCCGGCGATCGTGATGGACCGCTATTGGAACGTCCTGTTGACGAACAACGCGTCTGCGCGCTTCTTCAACTGCTTCATCGATATGTCCGCGAGGCCTTCCCCCCGCAACATCCTTCATCTGATGTTCGATCCGAAAGGAATGCGGCCGTTCATCGCCAACTGGGAAGCACTGGCGAACAGCTTGATCCAGCGCGTCCACCGGGAAGCGGTAGGTCACGTCGCCGATCAGAGGACCAAGGACTTGGTGGCGGACCTGCTCGCCTATCCGGACGTTCCGTCGGACTGGAGAGGTTCACAGACGCCCCGCGACCTGCCGATGATACCGATGAGCTTCGTCAAGGACGGCGCGGTGATGAATTATTTTTCGCTGATCACAACGGTCGGAACTCCCCAGATCATTGCCGCGCAGGAAATTCGGATCGAATGCATATATCCGGTCGACGACGAAACGGAGGTCCTTCACGCAAGGCTTTTGGCCGCATCCTCGGCGAGACACTAGTGCACTGAAGCGTGCGGGAACACCAGATGAGCCTATTCTGCCGCCTTCATTAGCGCCACCGCGACCACACAACGGGAGAGCACCATTGTCGACTCAGCCGCAGCTCTACGAACGATTTCTCGGCCTGCACAAGGAGGGATTCATCATGCCCAACAGCTGGGACGGCCTCTCGGCCCTGCTGTTGAAGAAAGCCGGTTTCAAAGCGCTCGGAACCTCCTCTGCAGCGCTCGCCTCATCTCTCGGCCGGCTCGACGGCCGCCACGCCGTATCGCTGCAGGAGCACCTGGATCACGCTGCCCTGATGGGCAAGCTGACCGATCTACCGATCAACGGGGACTTCGAGGACGGCTACGGTGCAACGCCGGCCGACGTTGCCGCCACAGTCAACGCGGCGATCAAGGCCGGGCTTGCGGGAATCGGCATCGAGGACACCTCGGGTGACCCGGCGAGCCCGATTCGCCCGTTCGACGAGGCGGTCGAACGGGTGCGTGCTGCTGCCAAGGCCGCCAAGGGTCGGATCGTACTGACCGGCCGCACCGATAACTTCATTCAAGGCCGCCCCGATCTGGATGACACGATCAAACGCTTGGCGGCTTTCGCCGAGGTCGGTGCCGATGTCCTATACGCTCCCTACCCCCCGGATATGAATGCGGTTCGCGCAATCGTAAAAGCCGTCGCGCCCAAGCCGGTCAACCTTGTCGTCGGGACCTGGAACGAAACCCTCCCCTGGGACGACGTCAAAAAGGCTGGTGTGAAGCGACTGAGCATGGGTTCGACGTTGTACCTTCGGGTGATGACCGATCTGAAGCTAGCGGCCGACCAGCTCGCCGCCGGCGATCTCGCAAAGGCATCTGTGTCGATGTCCTTTTCCGAAGTGAAAAAATTGATCTCGGCAGCGACAGCGACCGGAAACTCCTGAATTCTGACAACCGAGAAGTCGAGCTTTTCAGACCCGGCACTGGGTTTCGTTGTACTCGATACTGGATAATTGTTTGCATCAATGGCCCGCTTACTCTCGGTCAACGTCGGGTTGCCGCGCGACGTCCAGTGGCGCGGAAGAACCGTGCGCACAGCTATCTGGAAGGAGGCGGTACAGGGTCGTCGCCGCGTCAATCGACTCAACGTCGAGGGCGACCAGCAGGCCGACCTTCTCGGCCACGGAGGAGAACGGCGAGCGGTCTTCGTCTATCAGATTGAATCGTATCGCTACTGGGAGGAGCGGTTGGGTCGCGATGGTCTGATCCACGGCCAATTCGGTGAGAATTTCACCGTGGAGGGATTGCCGGACGACGAGGTCTGTATCGGCGATCGTTACCGGATCGGCACTGCACTGTTCGAGGTTACCCAACCCCGCGTCACGTGCTTCCGCGTCGGGATTCGGATGGACGAGCCGCAAATGGCCGGCCTGCTGACCTCCAGCGGCCGGCCGGGCTTTTATTTGCGCGTTATCGAAGAAGGCGAGGTTGGCGCCGGCGACTCGATTGTCGCGATTGCTCGAGGGCCGGAGCGAATGACCGTCGCCCAGATCAATTCGCTCCTGTACACCTCCCCACACCCTCGCGATGAGCTCGAGCGCGCCCTGCGAATCCCGGCGCTGTCCTCGGGGTGGAGGAAGTCCTTCGAGGAGCTGATACGAAGTCAGGATGCTCACCCGGGCGCGAAAGGCAACGCGGGCCTGGCGCCGGCGGCTGCTGCACAGACGGCGGCACCCGGGTTTCGTCCCTTGCGAGTTTCGCGCATCGATCGTGAATGCGTCGATGTCATTTCGTTTTCGCTGCAACCGATCGATGGCAAGCCGCTCACGACTCCACTTCCCGGCCAATTCGTCGTGCTGCGTTTGCGCCTTGTGCCGGATCAGCCTGTCGTCTTCCGGAGCTATTCGCTCTCGGGGCCTCAATCCGACCAGCAATATCGCGTCAGCGTCAAGGTCGAACCGGACGGTGCTGCCGGCACCTATCTGAGCAACAGCGTTCGAGGCGGCGACGTCCTCGATGTCAGCGAGCCCAGAGGCGCATTCACGTTGGAGTCAGGCGATGGACCGGTGGTGCTGTTGAGTGCAGGAATCGGGGCGACACCGGTGCTCGCAATGTTGCACGCCCTGGGTTCGGCTGCTGCGTCGCGTGAGGTCTGGTGGCTGTACGGTGCGCGCGATAAAAACTCGCATCCGTTCGCGACGGAGGTGCGCGAGCTTCTCGGAGTGCTTGCTCGCGGCCGAAGTCGAATTTGGTACAGCCGGCCGGCTGCGGACGATAAGGAAGGTCGGAACTACGATGCGATCGGCCGCATCGGGACGAAAGCTCTCGACCAGCTGGGCGTGCCGAGAGACGGCGACTTCTACATTTGTGGGCCGGTCAGTTTCCTGAATGACCTGAAAATAGGCCTGACTGCGTGGGGCGTGCCGCGGGACCGCATCCACGCCGAGATTTTTTCCGGTGGCCCTTCGATGACGCCCGGCATTGCCGGCACTCCGGCGCCCGCGCCGCATCAGCCCGCGGGTGCCCCCGGCACTGGGCCGATGGTGTCATTCTCGCGCAGCGGCATTACGACTCGCTGGCGCGCGGACGACCAGAGCCTTCTCGAACTTGCCGAAGCCTGCGACGTGCCGGTCCGGTGGGCATGCCGCAGCGGCGTCTGTCACAACTGCGAAAGCGGATTGATCTCCGGCGCTGTTGCATACATGCCGGATCCGCTCGATCCGCCGGCAGACGGAAATGTCCTGATCTGCTGCTCGCGGCCGCAGGGCGACGTGGTGATCGACATCTGAGCTGTTTCGCAAGAAGCAGCGCAGCGTCAGGCGCGGGTCCGCGTGACGGCCTTGCCCCGCCCGATCACCTCGTCCGGGTCCAGTCCTCGGTTGTAACCGGTGACCGTTGCCCGGGGTGGTGATCAGGGTACTTGGCGAGAGCCAATCCCGAGTTAGCCTGTGCGGTGCGTTACATTTGAATTCCGCGCGGAAGGACTGACATCCTCAAAATTGCGTCAGGCAACGCCGCGAATTTCTGCGCTATCCTGCTCCTTGTGCGCTTGGGTTGCGCGGGGGCGAGAGATGACGATGCTGAGAAATGCCGTTTTGCTGGCCGTGCCGATGTCGCTTTGCGCTTGCGCTTCGACCGGTGACTTTCAAACTCACTACGCCGGCACCGATGGGAGGTTGTATGGCAACAGCCTCAATGTCGGCCCGATGAACGCGTCTGATCCTCGACTGGCTGATTGGCGCTTCTACATGGACGACGATTCGACGCCTCGGTGGATGCTGATGACAGGGGCGCCGAACCGGTAGACGCGCCACATCCGTTCTCCTCGGCAGTGCAGGGGCAAATGTAAAACGCCCTTTACGAAACGCGAGTAGCGTCAAAAGCGCGCCTGAAGAGGTCGAAGGTTCCGAGGAGGGCGCCGTGCAAATGCAGCTTCGATTCTTACGTCGAGGCGGGCTCGCCGCGTCAGTGGTGGTCGCCCTGCTGTCTGCAGCTGTGCCTTGCCGAGCGCAGGACGCTCCGCTGTTCGGCGGCTTCTATGGCGCGCTCGGCGTCGGCGTCGTCGGCCTCGAGGATTCGCATCTCGATTACAGCGGCGCCATTGCGAACTACAGAATCGAGTACGACGCTGGTTGGGCCGCCTCCGGCGCGCTCGGGTTTCGACTGCGGCGCTATTTGCGCCTCGAGGTCGAAATTTCGCACCGGGAAAATGACGTTTTCGACATCGACCCCGGGGTCGACGCGGACGGAACGGTGACGTCGACCACCTACATGGTGAACGGCTACTACGATTTTCCGGTCTTTTCGCTCACCGGATTCATCCCATACATCGGTGTAGGTCTCGGACGAGCCCAGTTCACGCAGGACATCCGCCTAGATGGGGGTCGCTTGTCCGACGCCTCCAGCCACGCGTTCGCGTACCAAGTGATCGGCGGGATGGAGTTTCCGGTGATTTCGCGCCGGATGAGCGCCACGATCGAGTACCGCTATCTTGCGACGACGCGCCCGCTGTTCCAGGACATGGGCGGGTTTTTTTACCACACCGACTACGACAGCCATTCGATTGTGTTCGGCCTGCGTTGGGCCTTCTAGCTTCGACGAGCGCGAGGTGGGCGCTTGGCAGGCGCGGCATTCGATTCTTCGCGCTGCTCCCGGAGAAAGTCCCGGTCGATGAACTGCGACAGGTATTCGATGTCGCTTCGACCCACTCCCACCTCGGCAAAGTGCGCCTTCCACCCGCTACAGACTTGCGCGACCTGCGCCGCCTCCTTCCGCGCCTCATCGGGCGCCAATCCGAACAGCGCAGCCTCCGAACAGGCGTTCTCGATGGTCGAGTCGGCCCCATTTTGGCCCACGCGCATCTGTTGATAGCCGAGCCCCTGCCCCGCGGGCAGCACATCGAAGGCCGGTGCGAGCAGCAGCTGTTGTGCGTCGTCCATTAGCAGGACGTGGTTCTTCTCATGGTCGTCGGTGTTGTCGACCAGGATGTTGAACACCATCCGGCGGAACAGTTCCCGCATGTGATCTTTCGCCAGCGGCACCGGGGCGCGCCGGCGCAGCAACTGCGCCAGCTCGGGATACCCGACGGGGCTGCCTTCCGCGCGCAACGCAACGAGGGCGGACTGCGCGTGAGTGCGCTGGGCGCTTTCGCCAACACCCTCGCGGTCGAAGCGCAGCACGACCAGCGCGTGGCCGTCGACCAGCCGTACCGGCCGGGTGCTCGCAACCCGGATGCCGGCCTCGGCCGCCAACGTCATGCAGGCATGCTCGATCAGTGGAGCATCGGTCGGCTCGCCGGGTTCGGCGAACTTAACGACCCATTGCGCACCGTCGATCTCGATCAGCGCCTTGGGCCGAGCGCCGCCCAAGGTGGTGCCGGGCGCGATCAGCCGGCGCTTGGTTTGCGGCACGGGTTCGTTGTCGAGCACCTTGCGTACGAGCTCGTGGATCTCCTCCACATCGCGCAGCTGCGGCAGCGCCCCGGTGTGGTGCGCAACGTACGTCTCGGCCGACAACGACACGCCGAGCGCCCCGAACCGGTCATCACCGGCGAAGTACAGATACTCGAGCAGCGACAGCCGCGGCGGCTTGTCGATGAATCGCACCACGCGTTCGCCCCAGCGGTCCGGCCGGGCGTCGTCCACCGCGCCGGCTGCGGCGTCCCGTTCCAGGGGACGATGCTCGATGTCGGTGAGCGGCAGATCTTCGCTGAGCGCGAAGCCGTTGCGCAGCCACTCTTCGCGATACTGCAGCGACACGCCGCGAGTCGCTCGCAGCAAGCGCAGCGTGCCGATCGGCACGGGGCTCTGCGGCCGGCCGAGCCACCACAGGTACAGCTCATCCGTAACGCGGTAGCTGTCCGTCATGCGCGTTTCGGCGCAGCGAGCTTGGCAGCGACCGATGCGGGCTTGCGCACGGAACGACGGCGGCGCGCCTCGCGCAGATCGCGCTCGAGGGCGCCGAGATCGGCGGACGGAGCGGCTGCATCGGCCAGTTCCTGCACGCGCCCCATGAGCCACAGGGCGCTCGCATATGTGCCCATGCTGACCGTCGGGTCGCCCTTCTCGAGGCGGATCAGCGTGGGAACCGAAATGCCGATGCGCTGTGCCCACGCGCGCTGCGACTGCCTGCGGCGCACGCGGGCGATCGCGAGGTTCTCGCCCAGCTGGCGTAGGGCGCTCGCGGCGACAGGAGGCAGTGTGGTGGCAACTATGGACGATTTCGGCATAACATAAATATAGCTATTTCATGTGAAATGGTCAAGTATATGTAATATATGGACGAAGCGAGCTTGACCGACCGCACTCCTCCGCGTACTAGCCCTTCACACAAACGATCTGCTTCAAGGTGTGAACGACCTCGACAAGATCCCTCTGCGCCTCCATCACGGCGTCGATGTCCTTGTACGCCATCGGCGTCTCGTCGATCACGTCCTTGTCCTTGCGACACTCGACGCCTGCTGTGGCCCGGCGGTGATCTTCGACGGTGAAGCGGCGCCGCGCCTGGCTGCGACTCATCGCGCGGCCGGCGCCGTGCGAGCAGCTCTCGAAGCTTTCCGGATTGCCTTTACCGCGCACGATATAACTGCGCGCTCCCATACTGCCCGGGATGATCCCGAGCTCGCCGCACTTGGCGCTCACTGCGCCCTTGCGCGTGACGAACACGTCCGTTCCGAAGTGATTTTCGTGCTGGACGTAATTGTGATGGCAGTTCACCGCCTCCACATGGCTCTCGAAGTTCTTCCGCAGCGCCATCCTCGCCGCTTGCACGACGTGGCCCATCATCAGGTCCCGGTTCAGACGCGCGAATTTTTGCGCCCAACCGACGCCACGGACGTAATCGGCAAAGTGTCGCGAGCCTTCTTCGAAATATGCCAAGTCGCGATCCGGCAGATTCACCTGATGGCGCATCGCGTCCTCTTTGGCCAATCCAATGAACAGCATGCCGATGGCATTGCCGACCCCTCGCGAGCCCGAGTGCAACATGAACCACACAGCATCCGATTCGTCCAGGCAAACCTCGATGAAATGGTTGCCGCTGCCGAGCGTCCCGAGGTGGTTGCGATTATTGGTTTTCGCAAGCTTCGGATAGTCGCGGCAAAGCTCGGAAAATTGCGGCTCGAGCTGGCGCCAAATGGGATCGACAGACGCAGGCACCTTACCCCAGGCACCCCGATCACCCGCGCCGGGCGAGCGACCATGCGGAACTGCACGCTCGATGGCGGACCGCAGGGCGCCCAGATTGTCCGGAAGATCAGCGGCACGCAGCGTCGTCTTGCAGGCCATCATGCCGCAGCCGATGTCTACGCCGACCGCTGCCGGAATGATCGCTCTCAGAGTGGGGATCACCGAGCCGACCGTCGCACCGATCCCGAAGTGCACGTCCGGCATCGCGGCAACGTGCCGGAAGACGATCGGCAGGCGCGCCGCATTCGAGAGCTGCTTTCTGGCCTCGCTCTCCACTGGCACGCCGCGAGTCCACATCTTGACCGGCACTCCACCGGCGACTTCTTCGACGTCGTAGCCAGGATCCATGATCAGCTTTCAGAGCGCTCTTTCGACAGGGGGTCGACGGCGAACCACAGCAGCGCTGCGACGACCGCGCACCCGGCCCCGGTCAAAAACGCCGCGTCCCAGCTGTGCTGCGCGGTCAACATCGCAACAACCGGCGTTCCGATAATGCCGCCGACGTTGCCGCCGGTGTTCAAGATACCGGTCCCCAGCATGCTGTCGCTGCTGGCGATTCGCATCGCCGCCGCCCAATAGATTCCCTCGGTCATTTCGATCGCTGCGAAGGCGGCACACAGCGCGATCTCCGCGGCAATCACGCTCGGGGCGCTCGCTGCGGCCACAAGGGCCAGTCCGCTGATCGGCAACACAAGCAAGGGCGCCGCGCGAAATCCCCAACGCTCGCCAAGGCGCTTGCGCAGCGCATCGCACACGCCTCCGCCGAGCGCAGCGCCGGCACCGGCTGCAATGAACGGAGCCGCAGCCAGCCACCCGCTGTCGATCGTCGAAAAGTGACGTTCCTGGCGGAAGTAGAGAAAACACCAGAACGTCAGAAAATAGAACACGTAGTTCATCACCAGGTAGGACGCGGTCAGACACGCAAGACTGCGGTCGAACAACAGTCCGAACACTCGACGCGCGCTCGGAAACGCTCTCGACGCAGTCTCCAGGGGTTGCAGCTCTTCGAGCTCCTCGCGCGACACGCGCGGGTCGCTCGCGGGAAGGTCTCGCGCTCGCAGATACCAGAACAAGGTCAACGCGACCAGGGGAGCACTCGTCAGTGACAGCGCGGCCTGCCAGCCCATCGCGACCATCAGGACCGCGACCACCGGCGGCGTAGCCGCCGCTCCCAGATTCAAGCCGCTGCTCATCAGGCCTTGGGCGAAACTCCACTGTCTGCGCGGAAACCACAATTCGGTCGCCCCGGCGGTTGCTGGGAACACCGGTGCCTGCGCGGTGCCGAGCAGCAGTTGCGACAGCAGCAGCACGATGAAGGCGGCAGTGCCCGCGAACAGCGCCGGCGCAGCGGCGGTGATCGCTGTTGCGGCCAGCGCGAGCGTGCTGCACGCCACCAGCGTCGGCCGCGCTCCGAATCGCTGCCCGATCCACCCGCCCGGAGCCTGGAACACCGCGTAACTCGTCAGAAACGCGGTGAACAGCCAGCCCACCTGCACCTGGCTCAATCCGAGCTCCGGCATCATCCGATCAGCGGCGACACCGATGCTCGTGCGTTGTACGTAGGCAAAGAACGAGAAGCCGAACAGGCCCGCGAGCACTGCCCAGCGCACCGATATGAGCCGGCGCTTTGGCGCGCCCGAGGCGACCGGCAACGCTCCCGGCCGATGCTGCGAATCCATCATCCGCGCATAAGCTGGCTGTCAGTCCCCCGCCAGATCTCCGAGACCCGCGCGCAGTTCACCCAGGAACGGATCGAAATCGCGCCACTGATCGACTCCGTCCCGAAAAATCGGGCGGCGCACTTGCTCGGAACTGGCGGTTTGGATCGCGCGCTCCGTCTCCCAGAAGCGCAGGCAGGCAGGCTCGAACGGCAGTCCCAGCGATGCGAGCAGGCGACGAACCTGAGCTTCCGTGTCGGCTACCATGTCTTCGTGCCGCACTCGATGCACGACGCCCGGCAGCACGCGATCGACATGCGACATCAGGCGGACATACGCCGTGTAGTAGCGCGCCAGGTGATCGAGCCGGTAGCTGTAGCCTTGGCCGCGGGCGAAATGCTGCTTGAAGTTGGAAAAGCAGCAGGCCATTGCGCCGCGTCGCGCATCGACGATCTTCGCATTTGGCAGGACCAGGTGGATCATCGGCACAAAAAGCCAGTTATTGGGCATCTTGTCGATGAACAGCGGTCGGCCGGTTTTTCGATAGACGCGCGTCGATTTCAGGTAGGCGGCGCCGAGCGCCGCTAGCTCCTGCTGCTCGCATCGGGCCAACGCATCGATATGGCCGGCATCGACGGCACCGAGGCTGCGCGCCAGCATTTCCATGTCGGGCAGCTCGTGGGTGCCTTCGACCGTCGAGTGGCTTGCGAGGATCTGCTCCACCAGCGTCGAGCCTGAGCGCGGCATGCCGACGATGAAGATCGGATCCGCGCTAGGGTCTCCCTGCTCCCGCCGTGCGGCGAAAAACGAGGCATCGAGTCGTTCGACGGCGCTGTTCACCAGCGCCTCCACCCATCCCGGGTCATAGTGGAGCTGCTTCGCGCGGATCGAGTTGCCGTCGGCGTAGTGGCGAAACGCGGGCTGCGGCGAGCAAGCATCTTCGTATGCCTTGCCGAGCGCGAAGTGCAGGTGCAGACGGTCGTCGTCCGTCAACCGGTCCCCCGTTTGTAACGCCTGCTCCATTGCCTCGGCGTCCGAAGACGCGAAGCGAATCGATTTCAAATTGGCAAGGCTCCACCACGCCTCGCCCAGCGACGGCTGCAGCTCGATCGCGCGACGGTAGGCCCCAACGCTCTCGGTGCTGCGCCCGAGAGTCTTCAGCGAATGCCCGTAGCTCAGCCAGATGCGCGAACTCTTCGGTCGCCGTTTCAGCACCGCCTCGAACCGCAGCACTGCATCCGCGTAGTCCCCGATCTTCGCGAGCGCTACACCCTCGAGGTTGATGAAAGCCGGGTTGTCCGGTTCGGCCTCCCGCAGGCTCTGCGCCTCCGCCAGCGCCTCCGTTACGCGTTGTTTTCGCAGGTGCAGCATCACCATGTTCTGACGCGCTGCAAGAAATCCGGGCGCGAGCTCGATCGCCCGGGTCAGTAATGCCTCGGCATCGTCAAGGCGTCCGATCCGAGCGGCGAGCTCGGCGAGCATCCGAATCGCTGCGACATCGGTCGGGTGGGCCTTTAAATGGGGCTTGATCAGCCGCTCGGCGATGTCGAGCCGGTTGGACGCCAGCGCGAGCGCCGCTTCGCGCAACACCGGATCGTTTACAGAAACGAGCGTTGCGCGCTGGTAAGCCGCATCGGCTTCAACGGACAGGCCCGCGTGAAAGCAGGCGTCCGCCAGTGCGCGCCACCTGTTGGGATTGGCGGGTTCTTGCCGGGCGGCCTCCCGCAGGGCCACGATGAACTCGCCTGGGTTGGAGGAAATCTCGCCCGCAGCCTCGATACCCATGGCTCGGATAATACTGCCCCCACCAGCGAGGCTATTGAAACCGTTTCAGCAGGCACCTAAACTGCCTGTTAACCGCCCGGCGCGCACGTGCATCGGAACAGGGCGGATAACGACAAAAAGCGAGGGGAGTTCGATGTACAAGCACCTGTGTAACGCTCGCCGGGACCACATCGAGCGGATCGCGCGCCGTATTGCCGCAGTGGTGATCGCAGTGCCGGCAGCGCCCTATGCCATTTCGCCGGCGATGGCCCAGCAGGTTGCGGCGGAAACCGCAGCGCCGGAGGCGGCTGGCACTCCCGAGACGATCGTCGTCACCGCCAGCAAGCGAGCGGAGAGCTTGCAGAGTGCGCCTCTGAGCGTGACCGCGATCACCGGCGAGCAGATGAGCGAGCACCAGGTCACTTCGCTCGACGACTACGTCAAGCTGCTGCCGTCGGTCAGCTACCAGTCGTTCGGGCCCAGCCAGTCCCAGATCAGTTTCCGCGGTATCACCACCGGCGGCGATGGCGTTGCGGTCGGGCCGGTGCCAACCGCCGGTGTGTATGTCGACGAGACGCCGGTTACGACGATCTTCCAGTCGCTCGACATCCACACGTACGACATGGCGCGGATCGAAGCGCTGTCCGGACCGCAGGGGACCCTGTACGGAGCGAGCTCGCTTTCCGGAACGCTGCGCTTGATTACGAACAAGCCGGTGATCGGCAAGTGGGAAGGCGGGTTCGATGTCGGCGGCAGCAAGTACGGCCCGGGCGACCCCGGCGGCAGCTTCGAGGGCTTCCTCAACATTCCGATCAACGACCGGATGGCGGCGCGCGTCGTCGCCTTCGTCCAACATGACGGCGGCTACATCGACAACACGCCGGTCAACCGGACGTACCTACGACCTTATTACCCTGCAGGCACCCCAGTCGACTCGAACGGAATTCCGACCGTCCCGATAAGCACGGCGCCGCTGACCGTCAACAACAACCAGTTCGCCGAAAACAAGTTCAATTCGGTCGACTCCTACGGCGGACGTGCAGCGTTGAAAGTCAACCTCGACGAGAACTGGACCGTAACGCCAACCGTGTTCATGCAGAACCAGCTTGCGCGCGGCTCGTACCTGTTCGACCCGAATGCGGGCGACCTGACCGTTCACGATTTCGGCCACGAGTTCAACCGGGACGACTGGGAGCTGGCCTCGCTGACGCTGCAGGGAAAGGTATCGGACTGGGACATGACCTACAACGGCGCGTATCTGAGCCGCCGGGTCGACAACATCCTGGACTACTCCTACTTCACGGTCGCATACGACAAGAAAGCGTTAGGGGGAGGCTCTTATGCGGGCTACACGTACCTGAAGGATTCGCTGGGGCACGATATCGATCCGACGCAGCTCGTGCACACGTACGACCATTACCTGAAGCAGAGCCACGAACTGCGGTTCACCTCGCCGGGTGACCGGCCCTTGCGCATGACAGCGGGCGCATACATGCAGCGGCAGGTCGATAGTCACATCGCCGACTACCGAATCAAGGGCTTCGGGAGCGTTGCGCCGCCGCCCGACCCGGCTCTTGACTTCCCTCCAAGCCCGATTCCAGGTGCTCCGCCCGAGGACGTCTTTTACACGAACGCTCGCCGCGTCGACCGCGATTACGCGCTGTTCGGCGAGGGCGCGTTCGACATCACGAAAGAGCTCACATTCATCGCCGGCATCCGCGGATTCGTCGCGTACAACACTCTCGGCGGGTTTTCGGGCAGCGCCAGCGGCCTAGCGAATGCGGCTGGTCAGCAGGGCTGCCCGATCGCCACTGCCACGGTCGTCAACTGCCCGAACATCAACAAGAGCTATCACGAGACCGGCGAAACCCACAAGCTCGAGCTCAAATGGCAGATGGACCCGGCGAAGATGCTGTACCTCATCTACTCGACCGGATTCCGCCCCGGTGGCAACAATCGAACGGCCTTCTCCAACGGGAAGACGCAGGAAGTTGCGCCGTTCAAGGCGGATACGTTGTCCAACTATGAACTGGGCTGGAAGACGAGCTGGCTCGACCATAAACTCTTCGTCAACGGCGCACTGTTCTGGGAGAACTGGCACAACACCCAGTACAGCGAGCCGGGGATTCTCGGCATCTATTTCACGGTCAACGCCGGAAATGCCAGGTCCCAAGGCATCGAGAGCTCCGTGACCTGGAAGGCGACCTCGGCGCTGACGCTGTCCGCCAACGGGACCTGGCTCGATGCGCGCCTGAGCACGGATTTCTGCAGTCAGGTGAGTGGTTGCAGCGGGCCTCACGGTGTGGTGTTTGCGCCGGAAGGGACCCAACTGCCGATCAACCCGAAGCTCAAGCTCAACGGCAATGCCAAGTACAACTTCGAAGTCGACAAGTACGACGCGTACGTACTGGGTGGGTTCAACTTTCAGAGCTCAACAACGCAGCAGCTGCGAACAGACTATGAGGCCTTCGTCGGGCCGACGGCCGGGTTCATGACTTTCGATCTGTCGGGGGGTGTGTCGATGGATCGCTACAGCGTCACGGCGTACCTGAACAACGTGTTCGACCGGCGCGGGATCCTGAGCAAGAACTCGTCCTGCGTACCGAACGACTGCGGCCCGTACGAGCGCCTCTATCCGACGAAGCCGCAGGAATTCGGAGTGAAGGTCGGCTACAGGTTCTGAACACGCGGTAGCCGGTCGAGCGAGCGGTTGGCGTCCCGTTGGCAATGCGCCTCGCAAGCTTGGGTCATCTCCTCTTCGCGGCGACGATGATCGGCCTTGGCATCTTGGGCCTGGCCAAGGGCGATTTCGCCCCGATCTGGCAAGCGGTACCCAAGGCAGTGCCCGCGCGCGAGGCGTTGTCGTATCTCTGCGCATGGATCTCGCTCGCGTCCGGCGTCGGCCTGCTCTGGAAGCGCGCGGCAGCTCCCGCCGCCCGCGTGCTGCTGGCCTATCTGCTGCTTGGGTTGCTGCTGTTAAAACTGCCCGCTGTCGTTCGTGCGCCCACCTCGGCAGTCTCGTGGGAAAGCTGGGGCGAGACCGCGGTGATCGTCGCAGGCGCATGGGTGCTGTACGCCTGGTTCGCCGCTGACTGGGACCGGCGTCACCTCGGTTTCGCCACCGGTGAAAACGGGGTGCGCATTGCGAGGATTCTCTATGGCCTTGCCATGATCTCCTTCGGTCTGGCCCATCTCGCATACGTCGAACAAACCGCCGCGCTAGTGCCCGCGTGGCTGCCGTCGCATGTTTTCTGGGTGTACTTCACCGGCTGCTCGTACATCGCTGCCGGAGCGGCGGTACTCGTCGGCGTCTATGCACGGCTGGCGGCTGCACTTTCGGTCTTGCAGATGGGCATGTTTACGCTTCTCGTGTGGGTGCCGAGCGTGGCGGCGGGCAGCAAAGACGCGTTCCAATGGAGCGAGACCGTCATCTCTTGGGTGCTGGCCGCCGGCGGCTGGGTGGTCGCAGATTCCTACCGCGGGCTCCTGGCTCGCCGTGGGTAGGCGCTAACTTGGACCTCTGGCGTCGAGCGCAGCGGCTATAGTTGCAAAGGGCGGCAACGGCGCCGAGCGGATGCGAACCCATGTTACGTCGGCGCGCAGAGGGGGGCGGATAAGCATGCGCGGCCTGTGGCCACGAGGGCTGGCGGGGCTGCTGGCGGCAATAGCGGCTGTCGACGCCGCGTGCGCCGAGTCCAAGGATGTCAAGCTGCCGGCCGACGTTTCCGTGGCGATCTACATGCCGGCACAGGTCCGGCGGTTTCATGGGTTCGGCGGCGTGTTCGAATCTGGGCGCACGCTCGAAGACACCGTGCTGTCGGCTGGACAGGTCTATTTTTCGAAGAGCCGCATGGCCGAGGCCGGCGCCGACGATTCGTTCGGCCTGCTGCTTGCGTTGCATCCGCAGGTGAAAGCCGAATCCGGACGGGTCGCCTACACGCTCGACTACGCGGTCTTCGCGGCTTCCGACGATCCGCTGCTGAAGGGTACCGAGACCGTCACGGTCGATCTTCGCGACTTCTCAAGGGGCGGTCCGCTCGACGTGGCGACGTATCAGGCTGCGCAGCAGGTGATGTCGGCGGTGGTCGGGGGTCTGCGTCCGGATTCGACCAAGTACCCGGCGACGCTGGACCTGAAGTCGCGCTCGCTCGAATTCGCGGTGAAAAAGGACAAGCCCTGGGCCAGCGGAACCGGTTTCTACTTCAACGGCAACGGCCAGGTGCTGACGGCGGCGCACGTGATACAGGAGTGCGCCAAGATCGAGGTCAAGCGCGATGAGAAGGTGGTGCCGGCGAAGGTCATTGCCACCAGCAGCGTGATCGACGTCGCGGCACTCGATACCGGCGCGACCTCGCCGGCTTTCCTGTCGTTCCGGCGCAACCTGAACTTCGAGCTCGGCGAGTCAGTGACCAACGTCGGCTTTCCGTTGCAGGACATCCTCTCGCAGTCCCCGAATCTGACCCGCGGAAACATCAGCGCTCGTGGTGGACTGACCGGATCCGAGGGGCAGATCCAGTTTTCGGCGCCGGTGCAGCCGGGCTCCAGCGGCGGACCGGTCGTGTCCGACGGCGGAGAAGTGCTCGGGATCACTGTGGGAACGTTGAGCGCGGCCGCGCTCGCGAAGCAGGGCGTGATTCCGCAGAACGTCAACTTTGCGCTCGACTCCCGCTACGCGGTCAAGTTCTTGCAGAAGAACAACCTGCAATTTAATAGCGTCGAGGAGAACCCGCATGGCGACATCCACACGGCCAACCAAGCGGCCCTCGGAGCTGTTGTCAGCGTCCGCTGCTATGAGTAGGTCGAGCAGGCTCTTGCTGCTGACCGGCGCGCTTCTGTGGTCGACCGCCTGCTTTGCCGACGATACGAAAGGTGGCAGCGGCGAAAGCGGCAGCCCGGCGACGCCACCCGCGGCGGCCGAACAACCGGCATCGGCTCCGGTGCCGCCTGCGGCCGCCGAACAGCCCGCATCGGCTCCGGTGCCGCCTGCAGGCGCCGCACAGCCGGCAGCCGCAGCGCCGCCAGCCACGGCTGCGCAAGATGTGGCTCTGCCTGCGCTGCGCTACAACTCCGACTCGGTCACCAACGACCTATTCGACTCGATCCACCACGCACCGCAGTTCGACAAGCTCAGCCGCGAAGCAATCGGCAGCCCGATCGAGTTGCGCGTGTACCACACATACCGGATCGACCGCGGCGCGGCCACCGCAACCGGTTTCTTGGCCGGAGTGACGCTGGGTCTGATTCCGCAGGTATCCAGCGGCAACCATTCCATCGTCTACGAAGTATTGGTCAACGGCGTGCCGGTGACGTCCCATACGTACAGCACGTCGCTCACGCGAGTCCGCAACATCTGGACGCAAGACAAGACCTATGGTCTCGGCGAAGACGGCATCAAATGGGCGCGGTCGACCGTCGATCTGTTCCTGAAAGATGCGGCCGCCGATCCGAAGCTGGCGGCGCTGCGCAGCGAGTTCAACTACTACTTCGGTTCGGCCCAGGTGCAGTAGGCGCGGGCCTGCTGTGGTGCGGGTGTGCTCGCGCCGCTACATCCGAACGGCTGGCCCCGTCCCGGCATCACGCACCCGACGAAGTCCTGTACAAATGTGCCAACCGAACCCTCATTGATGGGAGGAAACACGGATGAGTACCGAAGGGTCGATGCGTGAACCACCGAAGAACCAGGCGGTGACGATCTTCGCGTACCTGGGGGTCGCTGTAGTGGCGTTCCTCGCGGGCTTGCTATTGGAGTCGCAGCTCGCCGCGCGAACAGCCGCCAACGCCAAACTCGCTCAGGAACAGCAGACGAAGCAAGACCTGAAGCGGGCGGCGGACAGGGCTGAGCAAGAAAAGCAGGCGTTGATCGAAACAATGGCGAAGGAGCGCGAAGATCATGAAAAGGCTATTGAGGCAAAGGATAAGAGTCTGGCTGCTGCTACTCACCGTGCTGCCGGGGTGCGCCATGTTCTCGAAACCGACCTGTCCGCCGCCAGAGCCTCCGGAGAAGCCTGTACCTCAAGAATTACTGGAATCTCCCAAGCCCTCGACGGAGTCTTCGACAGCATCGGAGAAGTTACCGGCATCGCTCAAGACCTTGGACGAGAAAATCAACAGCTTAAAGAAACAAATAAGTCCCTCTCCGACAAACTAGCCGGATGGCAGAAGTGGAACGCGGAGCGCCCACAACGCGTGACGGTGGTCGGTCAGAAGGTCAATTGATCCAAAGCGGCGGGTAGTAAGTCCCGCGCGTTTTTCTTGCAGAAGAGCGGCCCGGCATCGCCGGGCCGCCGGCGATCGGCGAGCGGTGACAGGATCAGTGGCGATCAGGACCGCGCGCCAGCCGTTCGGCCGGACGTTCGGCTGGTAGCGGCTACGTCCTCGATCGCGCGAATCGCCGCCTCGACATCCTTTTCGCTCACATCCAGGTGTGTCACAGCCCGGATCTCGCCGCGTACCTGGACCATCCGGATACCGCGCGCCGATAGCGCCTCCAGGAACGCAGCGTTCGACACGCCCGTCGGGCTCGCGTCGAAGAACACGATGTTCGACTCGGGCTTCGGAGTTCTCACGGTGATGCCCGCGATCTGCGTCAAAGCGTGGGCGAGCCGTTGCGCGTTTGCATGGTCCTGCGCCAAGCGCTCGACATGGTGGTCGAGCGCATACAGACAACCGGCAGCGGCGATGCCGGCTTGGCGCATCGCTCCACCCATTACGTGCTTGGTACGCCGGGCATCGGCAATGAAGCCGCGGCTGCCGGCGAGCACCGCGCCAATGGGGGCGCCCAAGCCCTTGGTGAAGTCGATCCAGACGCTGTCTACTAGCGCGCCGAAGCTCGATGCCGGCACGCCGCTGGCTACGCAAGCGTTCATCAGCCGCGCACCGTCCATGTGCAGCGCAAGCCCCTTGTCTCTGGCCAGCTTGCTGACCGCACCCAGCTCGGCGAGCGACCATACGGCGCCACCGCCAAAATTGTGCGTTTGCTCCACGCACACCAAGCGCGCCTGCGGCGCGTAAAGCTCCGGCGCGGTCTTCAGCCGATCGAGCGCGCGAGCCAATTGTTCGGGCGTGAAGATGCCCCGCGGCGTATCGATCGGTTCGACCATGACGCCGGAAATGAAGGCCGCACCGCCCGTTTCGGCCCGAATCACGTGCGACATGCCGTCCGCGACGATTGCGTCTGCCGGTCGAGTGTGAACCTTCACTGCCACGATATTGCACATGGTGCCGCCAGGGAGCCACAGCGCCGCCTCCTTGCCGAGTAGCTGCGCCACCCGCTCCTGCAAACGGTTGACGGTCGGGTCCTCGCCCCGCTGCTCGTCGCCGACCTCCGCGCGCGCGATCGCCTCCCGCATGCTCTGCGTGGGCCGGGTTTCGGTGTCGCTCGCTAGGGAAATCAGGCGCTGGCCGGAAGTCGTCATCGCTGGATCCTTGTTATCGAGGGGTGCTCAGGTCGCGCACGGGGCCAGCCACATCGTAGTGGCTGGTAGCGGCGCTCCTGAGGGAGCTTTAACCGTGACAACAGTAATGACTTAATGGGGTAAACAAGTAGTGCGTGATCCCATTCCTGCGTTCTTTAATAAGAAAAGTACTACTTTTGGCTAATTGTAAGGCAATTGCTCTACCGTATTCAAGGTAGTGTAGTGACACATGCCGAATCCGTAGAGGCAAGTCGTGTTCGAGCCAGTCGGACGTGCGATCGCCGGCTATCTCTCAAAGCCGATTGGCAAGGCCGGCGGCGGAGGCAATGACGCGTTGCTGGTCGCCGAGACGCTCGAGCCGGGAGACGTCCTGCTGGTCGAAGGCAACACCCGGATCGCCGGCGCCATCAAGTATCTGACGCAATCGATGTGGTCGCACGCTGCGGTTTATGTCGGCGCGCGACCGGAACTGCCGTGCGTAGACGGCGAACCGGCTACGCTGATCGAAGCCGATGTGCTCGAAGGCGTACGCGCCGTGCCTCTTTCGTGCTACAGCGCCTTTCGCGTTCGGATCTGCCGTCCAGTGAACCTGACGTCGACGGACCGGGAACGGCTGATCGAATTCCTGATCGAGCGTCTCGGGCATCGGTACGACCTGAAGCACGTCTTCGACCTGGCGCGCTATCTGTTGCCTGTTCCGATGCCCGCGCGCCTGCGGCGCAGGCTGATCTCCTGCGGCAGTGCAGATCCGACTCGCGCGATCTGTTCGACGCTGATCGCGCAAGCGTTCGGCGCGGTGCGCTACCCCATCTTGCCGATCATCTCGCGCAAGAACGACGGCAATCCGAGCCGCGCGGACCTGGTGCGCGAACTGTGGCGCATTCGCCATTACAGCCTGTACGTGCCGCGCGACTTCGATATCTCGCCGTTCTTTCAGGTGGTCAAGCCACGCATTGAAAAGCGGTTCGATTACCGCGATGCGCCCTGGAGCGAAGGCAATACGGTGATCTCGCTGGACGAATCGGTGCTGGCGTAGCTTACGTCGCGTTGCGCGCCGCTCGCCGCGTCGCGGCGTGGTACCTGCGACGAATCTCGTCCAAATTCACTTGCGCTGGCGGGAACTTCAGATCCATGTCGTCCAGCGTATCGGCCACGATCGTCGATACCGCCAGGTCGCGAAACCACTTGCGGTTGGCCGGGATCACGTACCACGGCGCCCAGGTAGTGCTGGTGCGTTCGATCGCATCTTCGTAGGCCTGGATGTACTGCGGCCAACGCTCGCGTTCGGTGTAATCGGCTTCGGTGATCTTCCAGTGCCGCGTCGGGTCGTCGAGGCGCTTTTTGAACCGTTCGAGCTGCTCCTCGGGACTGATATGCAGGTAGAACTTGAGGATTCGCGTGCCCTCCGCGGCCAAAATCCTCTCGTAGTTGTTGATCAGCTCATAGCGCTGCGACCACACACGACGCGGTACGAGCTTGTGCACGCGCGTCACCAGCACATCTTCGTAGTGTGAGCGGTTGTAGATCACGACCTGGCCGCGGGCCGGTGCATGCAGGTGCGCGCGCCAGGTGAAATCGTGCGCGGCCTCGACCTTGTTGGGTTCCTTGAACGGAAACACCGCAATACCCTGCGGGTCCATTCCCGAGAAAATGTGCCGGATCGTGCCGTCTTTGCCGCCGGCGTCGAGCGCCTGCAGAACGATCAACAGCGCCTGGCTCGCGTCCGCATAGAGCAGGTACTGAAGCCGATCCATCCGCTCCATCTGCTTGCGCGTTTCGTGCGCAGCCGACTCACGGGAGGCAAAACTTCCCGCCGATTCCGGATCGATCCGCGCAAGCCGGACCGTTGAACCGGGCCTGACGGCGAACTGCTTTCTGTGGTCCATCGGCAAGCTGCCGATCCCTTGGCTGTCGCGATCGGTTCGTTACGCTCGGTTCAGCGCGACATGCCGGCCGCCGGCTTGCGGAACTTGAACAGAAACTGGTCGGTCTTTCCTCGGATCGAAGCGTCGAACACCTTCAACGTGTGGGCGTCGGCCGAGTTCCGCAGCAGCTCGCTTTCGCCGGCGAATTCGAAACCGGCGGCTAGCACTTCCTTGCGAACGAGCTCCGGATCGATCCGGTGCAGCGTATTCGTGTCACGTGCTCCCGATCCGGCCTCGGCGGCGTGATCGAGCACGACGTAGATTCCACCCGGCACGAGCGAATCGAAGACCGCCTTGTTGAAGACGGCGATGTCCAAGCCCGAAACGTTGTGCAGGTCGTGATAATTCAGCGATGTCCACACCAGATCGACCGGGTGCGGCAGGCTCGGCTCCTTCACCGACTGCACGACCACGCCCACATTTGCATAGTGCGAGTCCGCGGCGATCGCGCGCACCCGCGCCGCAGGTTCGGGTGCGTCCGCCGCGGCGGTTGCGGATTTCGGCGGCACGAGTGCGGTTACCCGGCCGGATGGGCCGACTGCAGCGCTAAAGATCCGCGTGAAATAGCCGGCGCCCGGCAGCAGCTCGAGCACGCGATCGCCGCTCTTTACTCCGGCGAAGGCGAGACACTGCGCCGGCTTGCGGTCCGCATCGCGCGCGCGATCTGTCTCGGGCCGCGCCGGGTCGGACACTGCCGAGTCGATCGCGGTGGTGGCAGCGCTGCTTGCGCCCGGCTGCGCTGCTGCAGAAAGGGGAAGCGCGGAAAAAACCGAACATGCGCCCACCAGCATTGTGGGAAGAAAAGCTGTGCTTCGCATCCGGACGCTCCTCGACGAGTTCGTTGGATTCTATGGCGGTCGAGTATGCTTCGCAGCCTAAAGCAACTGCCGTAAGGCAGGGGGAGGGGCGATGCAGCTGACTGGCCAGCAGAAGAAGGTCGTCCTCGCGGCCTTCCTCGGGTGGGCGCTCGACGCGTTCGACTTCTTCATCCTGGTATTCACGCTGTCGGCCATCGCCAAGGAGTTCGGCGTCGCGGTGCACGAGGTCGCCTACGCGATCTTCCTGACGCTGGCGATGCGCTTCATCGGCGCCTTCGTCTTCGGCCGCCTGGGTGACCGCTTTGGCCGCAAGCCGGTCCTGATGCTCGACATCGTGTGCTACTCGGTGCTCGGCGCGTCCGCTGCGCTGGCGCCCAGTTTGTCGGTGTTTCTGGTGCTGCGCGCGCTGTTCGGCATCGCGATGGGCGGCGAATGGGGTCTGGGCTCGTCGCTGACGATGGAATCGATTCCGCCCGCTTCGCGCGGTTTCGTCTCGGGGCTGCTGCAATGCGGATACCCGACCGGTTACCTGCTTGCGTCGATCGTTTTCGGGGTCTTCTACGGCGAGAGCTTCTTCGGCATCACGTTCGGTTGGCGGGCGATGTTCCTGTTCAGCCTGGTGCCGGCGCTGCTGGTGCTTTTTATCCGCGCGCACGTTCCGGAGTCGCCCGCATTCACGGAGAGCCGCAACGTGCCGAAGCCCGGATTCTTCGCCACGCTCGCTGCCAACTGGCGCGTGTCGCTGTATGCGATCGTGCTGATGATGTTCTTCAACCTGTTCAGCCACGGCACTCAGGACCTGTACCCGACGTTCCTGGAGAAGCAGCACGGGTTCGATCACCACACCGTGGGCCTGGTGTCGATCGTCGCCAATCTGGGAGCGATCGCGGGCGGGCTGTACTTCGGGCGCCTGTCGGAGAAAATCGGGCGCTTGAATGCGATCACGATCGCGTCGCTGATCGCGCTGCCGGCAATCCCGCTGTGGGCGTATGGATCGACCCCGGTCGCGCTCGCCGTTGGGGCCTTCATCATGCAAATCTCGGTGCAGGGCGCGTGGGGGGTGATTCCGGCGCACCTGAACGAGATCGTGCCGGGTGCGGTGCGGGCCACGCTGCCCGGATTCGTCTATCAGATCGGAAACTTCCTCGCTTCGTACAACGGACCGTTTCAGGCATGGCTGGCCGAAAGCCGGGGCAACGACTACAGCTACGCACTCGCGCTGGTCGTCGCCGTCGTTGCGGTGTGCGTCGCGATCTTCATCCGCTTCAGCCCCGAAAAACGCGGAGGCACGATGACGGTTGTCGATCCCGCCCCTGCGTAAGCGGGTCGTGAAGATGCGGTGATCTGCGCCCTGGACGAATTTCGCTGAAACTCGTCCAGGTCTGCGCGGCCCTCGGAAAACCAAAGCTTAAAGCGCCGGTGCGGCCCGCTCACGCACGCGCGTGATCACGCATTCATACGCGTTTTAAAAACCGTCTTTGCGAGAAACGCAAACGCGGGCGATGCCTCCCGCAACAGCGTGAATGCCCCCCGCTGGCGCAAACGCCGATGGTGCGACAGTATTCGTCGGCCGGCGCGCGTACGCCGGCCGAGCGCAGGGCTCCTCCCTTAGTGTTCGTTGATGATGCCTTCGCCGCCGCCAATAAGCTGGAGGGTTTCAAACGGTAGCTGAGTGATCTCCGGAGCTTGTGGGGAGATTTCCTCGATCTGTTGGGTGGCGACGATTTCCTGATTCTTTAACGTGGCGTTCATTCTCTTATCCTCCGCTGGCGTAGTCGGAACATGATCGGCAGGGAACCTGGCAAGGAACCGCGCAACGGCGGCACCGGGTCAAGCCGATGGAGCCGATCGTACGTCGAGGCGGCGGACTTTTTCAGCGCCCGATTGGACGAAATCCTCGCCGCACTGGGGGATGTCGACGCGCAAACGCGGGAAGCGGCTCTGCGGGCATTGATCGATTCGCTGCGCGGACTGCAGTCAAAGGCGCTGGACCACACGACGGCGGACATCGCCGATCATTACGGGCGGCTGTTTCGTGACTTGCACGCGCCGGAACATCGCCCCCTACAGGTAGAGGGTCTATTACTGACAGCGCGGATCCTGTTCGGCTGCGGTTCGCGGGGACGCGCGGTGCACTTCGCCCGGCACGCTCTCGGGTGGGCGAGGACGCTTGGCATCCCCGAGCTACACCGGCAGGCGGCCAACCTGAGCGGCGCGTACTGTCTGAAGCAGCGGGACTTCGCCGCGGCGCTGACGTTGCTGGAGGAGGCCTACGAGGTCGCGCGCGCGAACGGACTGGAGGACGGCCGCTTGTCGGCGCTCGGCAACCTCGCCACCTGCCTGCAGGACGCCGGTTACTACGAAGGCGCGATCGAGGTCAATCGGGGTTTGCTGGCGAGCGAAGAGATTCCAAGCAGCATGACAGGACGGTCATGCGTCGCCAATGCGCTCGGGAACCTCGTGTACTGCCACCTGGTGCGCGGCGAACTGCATGACGCGCTGGTGACCGGCGAGCGCGGAGCGAAGGTGTTCGCGTCGCTCGATCCGACGTTCAACCCGCTCGCGCGGCATCAGTTCGAGTGCTTTTTCAACGCCGCTCTGCTGGAAGCCGGCCGCACCGAGGAGGCGCGCGAGCGCCTGCGCCGCCTGCGGCAGGCGCAGCTGTCGGGGAACCCCCGCACCGAGGTGATGTTCGCGCTGGCACAGGGGCTGTGCGAGGTATTTTCGGGACAATCCGATATCGGAATCTCACGCCTCGAAAAGCTTCTGCCCCGCGCCCAGAACGCGGACTCGTACGTAGACGACGTGCTGCGAGCGCTGATCCGCGCGCACGAAAAAGCGGGCGATCTGCGGCGCGCGCTCGAATACGTCGAGCAGCTGACTACGTACTTTGCCGCGATGCGAACGCGCCAGTTGCACCAGCTGCTGTCGCAGATCCAGAAGGAAGCACTGGCAGAACTGGATCCGCAGTCGCACGCGGAGGTGCTGCTGGGAGATCACGCAGCCGACTTGCGAGTGAAGAGCTTCCAGCAGGAAGTTGCCGCGCGCGAACGCACGCTCCTCGAAGACTGGGCAGTAGCGGCGTCGCTGGTCGACGATGAAACGGGCAGTCACTGTTTCAAAGTCGGGCGCCTTGCATACCTGACCGCCGCCCGACTCGGGTTCGATCATGGCCGCTCCGAGATCGTCGAGATGGCAGCGCGGCTGCACGACATCGGCAAGATCGGCATCAGCCACCAGGTACTGCTGAAACCATCGCGGCTCACCGAGGCCGAGCGACTCATCATCCGCAAACATCCGGTGATCGGTGCCGAAATGCTCGCGAAATCCAGCCACCCGGGCGCCCAGCTGGCAGCGCTGGTGGCGCGCACCCACCACGAGTGGTGGGACGGCACCGGCTACCCGAGCGGGCTAAAGTTCGAGGAGATTCCGGTGGAGTCGCGAATCGTCTCGCTGGCGGACGCGTACGACGTGCTGACCAGCGGGCGGGTGCACAAGCGCACGTGCTCGCACGAGGCCGCGCTCGAGGAGCTGCGCTTCATGGCGGGTCGGCAGTTCGACCCCGAACTGGTCGAGGTCTTCGCGGCGATGGTCAGCGAGTACGTCGAGCATTATGGCGAAGCTGGCGACGCCGCCTATCGCGCCGCCGTCGAGGATTCGGCCATTTTGAAGCGCCAGGGCAACGTCAAGCGTCTGCTGGCCGGCGCAGGCCACTAGCCCTCAAGATTGCCCGCTGCCGCGCTCCTGCGCGGTCGTCGACTGCTGCAAGCCCTCCGACATGCCGATTAAGACGCCACTCACCAGAGTCGCGTAGCTTTCCATCATCGCTTGCGCGCTTCGCAAGCTGGCGGCGCGCCCCTCGCGCAACGCGGTTTGCGCCTGTGCCATCAAGTGCTCGACGCTGGTGGAAGCTTGTGCGCCGGTTCCCGTGCCTTTCATCCGCATCGAATCCAGCACATGTTCCCACGCGGGGCGGAGCGCGCCGGTCGCTTGTTGTGCCGCCTTGCCGACCGTGGCGAAAAACACGTCCTCCATTTTTTCGATGTTCGCCAGCGCATCTTTCATGTGACGTTCCTGCAGCGGAATGCCCTGTTCCACGAACTGCTGCAGCGCGGTGCGATGGGCCTGCACCGCCTGCAGCAGCGCTGCGTCCATCCCCGCGAACGCCGAAGTAAGAACGTTCTCGATGTCGGGCGCCGGAAGCCTGCTTTGCGCGGTGCCGGCCGACGCCGCTTGCGCCACGGTCTCGAGCACTTTGCGGATGTTCGCCAGCGTCAGCGCGCGCCCCTGAAGCGCCTTCAGCGTGGCTTCGCTCACCGCCTTGCGCAGATCTTGTGCGCGCTCGGCGCTCGCCTTCGAGAACATCTGGACAATTGCATCCTGGTCGATCCCTGCCTTGAACATGGCTCCCTCCTAACCGATGCCCCAGAGGAATCCTACTCGGCCCGAGTTACGCCAGCATATTGCATCAGGGCCCTCGCGTACCCGGGCGCGGTCGGCTCGTGCATGAAGTAAACGTGGGTTTCGCGCCAACCCGTGGCAGCGAGCCGCTTCGCCCACTGCTCGAGCGCATCGCCCGAGTATTCCTCCAGCCGCAGGCGAACGTAGCCCCACGAGGCTGTTTGCACGAGCGCCGGCGGCGCGCTGTCTTCCCGTTCCGACAGGCACAACGCCGCCCCCGCGCTGCGCAACGCCTCGTATACCTCGTCGTCGAACCAGCTGTCGTTGCGAAACTCGAACGCCGCGGCGTGCTCCGGCGGCAGCACGCGCAGAAACTCCTGCAAGCGCGGCAGATCCCTTTTCAGGAGCGGCGGCAGCTGAAACAGCACCGGGCCCCGTTTCTCGCCGAGAACAGACAGGTTCTTGTAGAGGAACGCAACCGAATCGGCCGCCTCGTCTGCCTTGATTCGCGCTTGATGGGTGATCCTTCGCGACGCCTTGATCGCGAAGCGGAAATGCGGTGGTGTGGCACGTGCCCAGTTTTCGAGAACCGCCACCTTGGGCATTTGATAGAACGTATTGTTGATCTCGACTGTGGGCAGGTGGCCAGAGTAGTACGCGAGCATTTGCTCCGGCTTGATCTCGGCCGGATAAAAGTTTCCTTTCCACTCCTTGTACGAGTAGCCGCTCGCGCCGGCCAGAAGCTTGCCGCGCATCCGCGCACCTCCCAACACTAGAATCGTACCGTGGACAAGGACAAGCTTAGCGAATACTCGACCAAGCGCCGCTTCGACCAGACTCCGGAGCCGGCGCCGGAGCAAGCCGCTCCTTCGACCGGCCCGCTGTTGTTCGTCGTGCAGCAACATTCGGCGCGGCGGCTGCACTATGACCTGCGGCTGGAGTGCGACGGCGTGCTCAAGTCCTGGGCGGTTCCGAAAGGCCCTTCGCTCGACACCGCGGAGAAGCGTTTGGCGGTGCAAACGGAGGATCACCCGTACGACTACGCGTCTTTCGAAGGGGTGATCCCGCCCGGCCAATACGGCGCGGGCGAAGTCATCGTGTGGGATTGCGGGGTGTATTCGCCGGACGAGGACGGTACCTGGTTCCATGAACGCGCTCAGGCCGAGCTGCGCGCGCGCGAAGGCCTGGCGAAAGGCAAGCTCGGCTTCCTGTTGCGCGGGGAAAAACTCAAGGGTTCCTTCGCGTTGGTGCGCACCGCGCAGGACCCCAAGAGCTGGCTGCTGATCAAGCACAGAGACCGTTTCGCCCTGGCTGTCGATATCACGCGGCGCAACCGCTCCGTCCTGTCGGGCGCTGCGGTCGAGGAGCTGAAGTACGTTCCGGCGCACCCGATGCCTGCTGCCCAGCTGGTGCCGGCCGGCAAAACCGTACCGATGCTCGAAGATGTCGCGCCGATGCTGGCCGAAACGGTCGATGCACCCTTTAGCCGCGCGGACTGGATGTGGGAGCCGAAACTGGACGGCTACCGGGTGCTGGCTTTCGTCGACGCGAACGGCGTTCGACTGCGGTCGCGGCGCGGGTTGGACTTGACGAAGGCGTTCCCAGCGCTGGCGGCCGAGTTGGGCAAGCAGCAGGTCGACGGAATGATCCTGGACGGCGAGCTGGTGGCGCTGGATGCGAACGGACGGCCGTCGTTCCAGGCGCTGCAAAACCGTGTTCAGCTGAAGACGGAACGCGAGATCGCCGTAGCCGATTCCGGCGCCGCCGTCGTTTTCTTCTGCTTCGACCTGCTCTACTTCGCAGGAATCGAGTTGCGACAAGCGACCTACCGCGACCGGCGACGCTACCTATCAGAGTGTCTGCTGCCTTCGCCGCGGGTGCAACTCGTGCATACCGAGCAGGACGGCCTGGCGCTGCAACAGGCAGCGATCGAGAGCGGTTTCGAGGGCGTTGTGGGCAAGCGCCTGGACAGCCGCTACGAGTCCGGGCGGCGCTCGCCTGCTTGGCTCAAGGCCAAGCCGTCGCGCACCGGCGAGTTCGTGGTCGGCGGTTTCACGGAGGGGCGCGGCATTCGTGCCCCGCTCGGCGCGCTGCTCGTCGGCGCGTGGGACGCCGGCCAGCTGCGTTTCGCCTCGCACGTGGGATCGGGTTTCGACGATCGCACGCTCGCGCAGCTGATGGAACGCCTGCGGGGTCTCGAGCGGGCCACCAGCCCATTTTCCCCGGTGCCGGAGCTTCCGAACCCGACCCGATGGGTCGAGCCGGAACTGGTCGCGGAGGTTCGGTTCCACAGTTGGACCGAGGACGATCGTCTGCGCCACCCGGTATTCCTGCGTTTGCGCGACGACATCGCACCGACGTCGGTGCAATGGCCGAGCGAAGCGCAGCCCCCGGCTCCGGCGCCGCATGCCGCACGCGACCAGGTCGATGAAGTGCTCGCGCAGCTGGAGACCGCGAAGAATGCGTTCGTGCTTGTGCTCGGAGAACATCGTATCCGCCTGACACACCTGGACCGCGTCTACTGGCCGGAAAATGTGGCGCTGCGCCAGCCTGCGCTCACCAAGCGCCAGCTGTTGCGCTACTTCGCACAGGTATCGCCATTCCTGCTAGCGCACCTGGCCGATCGGCCGCTTACCCTGATCCGAATGCCCGACGGCATCCAGGGGCAGCGCTTCTTCCAGAAACACTGGGAACAACAGCGGCCGCCGTTCGTCGAGACCCTCACCGTGTTCTCCAGCCACAAGGATGAGAATCAAGAGGTGCTCCTGTGCAACAACCTGCCCACGCTGCTCTGGCTGGCGCAATCCGGTGCGCTGGAACTGCACGTGTGGCATTCACGCGCGCAGGTCGGCGAGGACGCCGTCTCAAACGAAACGGACTACGCCAGCTCGGAGCAGTCGCTCGAAGCCTCTGTGCTGAACTACCCTGACTACCTCGTGTTCGATCTCGACCCCTATATCTACTCCGGCCGGGAGGCACCGGGCGATGAGCCGGAACTCAACACGACCGCGTTCGAGAAGGGCAAGGAGGTCGCGTTCCGCCTGCGCGAGCTGCTCAACAGTATGCGGCTGGAGCCGATCGTCAAGACTTCGGGCAAAACCGGGCTGCACGTGTTCGTTCCGATCCGCCGGTCGATCGATTTCGAGCAGGCGCGTGCGGTTTGCGAGCTGGTTGGGCGCCACTTGATGCGGCAGCACCCGCGTGACATCACGATGGAATGGAGCGTACCCAAACGCACCGGCCGCATTTTCATCGACTACAATATGAACGTGCGCGGCAAGACGCTGAACTCGGCGTATTCGCCGAGGGGCGTGCCGGGGGCCCCGGTCTCGATGCCGTTGACTTGGGACGAACTGGCTGGCGCGCATCCGCTCGATTTCCGCCTCGACAATGCGGCGCGGCGGCTTGCGGAGAGAGGCGATGCGTGGCACGGCGTCCTGGCGCGCAAGCAGAGCCTGGAAAGCGTGTTGAGCGGTTCGACAGCGAAACAATGATGTGCGTACCGGCTGAGGTTCATTGCTAGGAGGTGGCGGATGGCTGCGCGTTCGATTGGTTCGCTGACGCTGTCGTTCGGGTTGGTTGCGATTCCCGTCAAGCTGTACTCGGCCACCGAATCAGGCCGCGCCATTTCCTTCAACATGCTGCACAAAGCGGATGGCTCGCGGCTCAAGCAGCAGTACGTGTGCGTGAAAGAAGGCGTGCCGGTCGAGCGCGACGACATCGTCAAAGGTTATGAGTTCGCCAAGGACCAGTACGTAATCTTTACTCCGGAAGAGCTCAAGGCGATGGAAGAGGTCGGCACGCACAGCGCCGAAATCTCCGAGTTCGTTCCGCTCGATTCGGTCGACCCTGTGTATTTCGACAAGGCGTACTACCTCGCGCCCGATAAGGGCGGCGCCAAGCCGTATGCGCTGTTCACACGTGCGCTGCGCGAATCGAAACGCTGCGCACTCGGCCGGTGGGCCGCTCGCGGCAAGCAGTACATCGTGATGGTGCGGGCAGTCGAGGACGGTCTGGTGATGCAGCAACTGCTGTACGCGAACGAGGTGCGATCGATCCGGGAGCTCGAGATCCCCGGTACAGAGGTCAAGGAGGGCGAACTGAAGCTGGCGCACCAGCTGATCGATCAGCAGTCGTCCGAGGCGTTCGATCCCACCGTCTACAAGGACGAGGTGCGGGCACGTATCGAGGCGGCGATACAAAAGAAAGTCGAGGGTCAGGAGATCACGCTGGCCGACGGCGCCGAACCGGGTGGGGCGCAGGTGATCGACCTGATGGAGGCGCTAAGAGCGAGCCTGGAGCGCAAGGGCGCCGGCCCGTCGCGCCAGCCGCCGGCGCGGCCGCTCGAGGTGCAGGCAGCGAACGAGGAGACGCCCCAAGAACAGCCGGCGGCGCAACAGCAGGCGCGCAAACCGCCAAGGCGCGCGCCCGCCGTCGAGCCGGCGGAAGCAGCGCAGCCGGCGATACGCGGTCGCGCGCGCAAGTAGGCGGCAGCGCCGGCGATCCGGGCAGCAGCACGTTCGTCTCTCCCGGACCGGCCCCGGCGCCGCCTTTCCGAAATGGGGCGGCGCTTTCCGACATTTCCCACCGGAATCGATGCCATGCGCTCCTACGGCGTGCGCGACGTCGAAAAGATGCTGCACCTTCCGCGTCGCACGATCCGCGCGATGGTGGCGGCAGGTTTCGTCAACCCGGCGCGCGGGATGCGCAACTCTCTGCAGTTCTCGTTCCAGGATTTGATCGTGCTTCGCGCGGCGCAGGCGCTCGCCGACGCCAGCGTACCGGCGCATCGCATCATGCGCGCGCTCCGGCAGCTGCGCCGGCAGTTGCCCGACACGATGCCTCTGTCCGGACTGTCGATCGGCGCTGTGGGCGATCAGGTTGTGGTGCGCGATGGATCGCATCAGCGCCAGGTCGAATCGGGCCAGTACGTGCTCGATTTCGAAGGCGATCCCGATGGGTCACTGAGCGTGATCGAACGTGGTCGGCCTCCGGGCGGTACGGCCTCGGAAGATTGGTTTGCGCGCGCGGCGACGCTGGAGCGGCAATCGCTCGAGGCTGCCGCAAACGCCTACGGACAGGCAATCGCGCTGGATCCGGAGCGAATCGACGCGCGCGTGAACCTCGGTCGCCTCTTGCACGAGGCCGGGCGTCACCGCCAAGCCGAGCGCGTGTACCGCGAAGCGATCGCTGCGTGCGGCCCCGATCCGCTGCTGCTGTACAACCTGGGCGTGCTGTTGGGCGACGCGGGCCGCATCGGCGAGGCGATCGAGACCTATCGTCACGCGCTGCGGCGTGACCCGACGCTCGGTGATGCGCATTACAACCTGGCGCTGCTGTACGAGCGCTTGGGCCGGGCGAAGGACGCGATCCGGCACATGTCCGAGTACCGACGGCTGACGCGTGGGTGACGCGTGGGTGACGCGTGGGTGAGTTGCGGGCCGAGTCGACTTGACCGCGGCGCTCGCGGCGAGCAGCATCGGCCCCGGCATCGAGGAAGGAGCAATCCCATGGACGCAATCAAGCCTCTATACACCGCCACAGCCACCGCCATCGGTGGCCGAAACGGACACACCGAGTCAAGCGACGGTGTGGTCAAGGCGGACCTTTCGCTGCCCAAAGAATTGGGTGGGCCGGGCCGCCCGGGGACAGCGACCCCGGAGCATCTGTTCGCAGCTGGCTACGCCGCCTGCTTCGGCGGAGCACTCGATTTCGTCGGGAAGCAGCAGAAGAAGGATGCGAGCAAGGCGACCGTGCGTTGCGCGGTATCGATCGGCCCGCGCGAACTGGGGGGGTTCGGTCTCTCGGTCAAGCTACGTGTCGAGGATCGCAGCCTTTCGCAACCCATTTTGGCAGCACTGGCGAAAGAGGCACACGAGAAGATTTGCCCGTATTCGCACGCCACGCGCGGCAACGTCGACGTCCAGTTCGAGGTTATCGGCGCTTGAGTGGGTGCACCCGATCCCGTCGGCGCGCTACTCGCGACCCGCTCGAACGACCCGGATCGGGCATCAACTTAACGCCGGTTTAACGCTCCGCCGCGATGAGCGGCGCGATAATCACCGTTTGTCAGGTTTTACCGGCCGCAAATTTTCTTCAACCCACAACGAAACGACAACACAATGAAACGCGCCGCCCTGTTTCTGCTGATCACCACGCTGGCTGCCGCCTGCTCGACGCCGCCGCCAGCTCCCCCGCCTCCGCCGCCGCCAGCGCCGGCGCCCGCTCCACCGCCGCCGCCTCCGCCGCCGCCACCGCCGCCGGCGCCCGCGCCGGTTGCACCTGCCGAGTCGCCGCAGCAAGTGTTCGAACGGATGCGTGCCAATGTCGCGAACGAGAGCGTGTATTTCGACTTCGACAAGTACGCGATCCGGTCGGACCAGGAGGGTGCGATCACGGACAACGAGAAGCTCGCGAGCACGTACTCCAACGACAACGTCACTTTGCAGGGCAATTGCGACGAGCGCGGCAGCAGCGAGTACAACCTCGCGCTGGGTCAGCGGCGCGCCGATGGGGTCAAGCAACGACTCGTGCTAATGGGGATCCCATCCACGCGCATCGAAACCATCAGCTTCGGCAAAGAGAAGCCGCGGGGACTCTGTCACACCGAAAGTTGCTGGAAGGAGAACCGGCGCGTCGATTTCGTGCACGAGTGGAAGTGAATTCGCACAGACAGTAAGGCCGCGCGCCCATGCCACCAGGCCCGGCGGCGGCTCGGTCCCGGGCGGCCGCACCATGCGGCTGCCGCCCCATCTTTATCTGGTTTGCACCGGGCGCGAGCCTTCGATTACAGTGGGCGCAGGTTGCGGCACCGGCCGGGACCGGGCTGCGCGGTCGTTCGCCCCGAGAGGAGAGTCGCGATGGGCCTGTTCGTGGAATCCGTCGATGTTTGGGCCGCACCGATCTCCGACCGGCCAGGAGCACTGGCAGAGGCGCTGAAAGCGTTGAGCGACGCCGGGGCGGACCTGCAATGCATTATCTCGCGGCGCGCTCCCGATCAGCCGGGAAAGGGGGTCGTTTTCGTGACGCCGCTCCAGGGCGACGGGGAAATCGCTGCAGCCGGGCAAGTCGGCTTCAGTGCCTCCCATACGGTGCACTCGGTGCGGGTGATGGGACGCGACCGCCCGGGGATTGCGGCGAGCATCGCTCTGAAGATCGCGCAAGGCGGGATCAACATGCGCGGTTTCTCATCGGTTGTGCTCGGTACCCAGTTCATCGCCTACATCGCGCTCGATTCGCGTGAGGACGCCGAGCGCGTGATCCGTGCGCTGACGCAGGGTTAGTTCTCGCACGTAGCCTCTTCTCAACACGACTTCTGTCGTTCGCGCGCGGGCGAATTCGCTACGCACGGCGCGCATTTTTCGGCTGGACCATGGCGAACTGCAGCCTCACGCTTGCTGCATGAAACTCGTCGCCTGCCGCGCGGCCGCGCATTGGGATCTGCGGCAGCGCCCGCCCCGAGATGCTTGCACCTTCGCGCTGGATAACTCCGCGCCGCGCTTGGGGCCGCACAGCTACGTAGCCGACGGCGCTTGTCTCGTCGGGGATGTGGAACTGGGCGAACGCTCGAGCGTCTGGTTCTGCGCGGTGGTCCGTGCGGACAACGGCCCGATCCGAATCGGGTCCGACAGCAACGTGCAGGATGGCGCGGTCATCCACTGCTTGCCGGGTGGGGCGACCAGCGTCGGCAACCAGGTCTCGATCGGCCACTTGGCAGCGATTCACGGCGCGCACATCGGCGACCGCTGCCTAATTGGTATGCATGCGGTCGTGATGGATGCCGCCACCATCGGTGACGACACCGTGGTGGCAGCTGCCTCGCTGGTTCCGGCGGGGCGCAGCTTCGAGCCTGGGGTGCTGCTGCAAGGAAGTCCTGCGCGCGTCGTTCGCCGGCTGACGGATCGTGAACTCGACGCGATCTGCGTAAACGCACGGCAGTACACGATGCGCGCAGACCACTTCCGGCGAGCGCTCACGAAGGCCACGCGCATGCAAGCCAGTGGCTTGCGGCGCCCGATTCGATAGGGCCGGTCCGAATCGAGTCTGCGGCCCACGCCGATGATCTGGAGTCTCTGCCTGTGCATCGGGCTGTGTTCAGGCCTGTTGGCCGGATTGCTGGGAATCGGCGGCGGCACCGTCATCGTGCCCGCCCTGATGATGTGGTCAGGGTGGCTGGGGATCGGTGGCGAGGATGCGGCGCCGGTGGCGATGGCCACTGCGCTGGCGATCGTGATCCCAACGTCGATTTCGAGCGCCAGCGCGCACGCGGTGCGCGGTGCAATCGACTGGCGGGCGTTCCGCAGGCTGGCTCCAGGGGTCGCCGCCGGAGCGCTGGTCGGAACGGTAGTCGCGTGCGCGGCGGGTGCGCGCTTCGCGCTCGCGGCCTTCGTTTGCTTCGCTCTGCTCGCCGCCCGCCAACTCGTCGCGCCGCTGAAAGCAACACGCGAGCCGGATTCGGCCGCCGCGATGCGGGGTGCCTGGATGCGGGCCTACAGCGTCGCCATCGGACTGCTATCGGCTCTTGCTGGAGTCGGCGGCGGACTTCTCTCCGTGCCTTTGCTTGCGCGGTACCTTCCGATGAAGCGGGCAATCGGAACCGCCTCGGCTCTGGGACTGCCGCTTGCTGTCGCGGGCTTGAGCGGATACCTGTTCGCCGGTCACGCGGCGCGGTGTGCAGCATGCGTGGGTTACGTGTTCGTGCCGGGCGTGCTGGGCGCTTCGCTGGCGGCCATCGCCGCAGCGCCGCTGGGAGCCAACCTGGCCCACCGGTTGCCTGTGCACTTGCTCAAGCGCGTCTTCGCGGCGCTGCTGGTGTGTGTGTCGGTCGACCTGACGGCCGAACTGCTGCGGTAACTCGCGGCGTGGACGCTAAATTAGTTCTAGGCGCTTTGCGCCGCTTGCGCCAACCAGTGCAGGCTAAAAAGGCGCTCGCGGTCGCACCAGACGGGGCCGGGCGCGAGACCTACCTGGCGGGCCAGTGCGTGAAAGCCCTCAACGGTGTACTTGTACGAATTCTCGGTATGAAGGCTCTCGCCATCGGCGAATTCGAACTCCTGACCACAAAGGTGCACCACTTGGCGCCGCGCGCTGACAAGATGCATCTCGATCCGTTGTTCGTCGGGCTGATAAAACGCGTAGTGATGAAATCCGGTAGGGTCGAAATCCGCTCCGAGCTCCCGGTTGGCGCGTACCAGCAGGTTGCGGTTAAAGGCGGCAGTGACTTCTTGGGCATCGTTGTAGGCGCGATGTAAGCGCGCCGGATCCTTCACCAAATCGACCCCAACCAGCAACGCTCCGCCATTGAGCGCACGGGCAGCGCGTGCCAAAAAGTCGCGCGCTTCAACCGGAGAGAAATTGCCGATCGTCGAACCGAGAAACAAACCAGCGCGGCAGCCTCGTGTCGAGCTGCGATCCGGCAGCGAAAATGGCGCCATCAGATCGGCCGCCAGCGGTTCGACGCGCAGGCCCGGGTACGCGCGTTCCAGCTCGCGCCTTGCCGCGCTAAGTCCCTCAACCGAAAGATCCACCGGCACGTACAGTGCCGGCTGCGCGAGCGCATCCAGCACGATCTTCGCTTTGTCGGGACTGCCCGCACCGAACTCCACCAGCTCGGCCCGCGGCCCGATCAACGCCGCGATCTGCCCGGCATGCTCGCGCAGCAGCGCAGTCTCGGTGCGCGTTAAGTAGTACTCGTCCAGAAGGCAGATCCGCTCGAAAAGCTGCATGCCCCGCTGGTCGTAGAAGAATTTCGGCGCAATGCTGCGGGGCCGCCTGCGGAGCGCCTCCAACATGGCCTGCGCGAACTGCGCCAAAATGGCCCCTCCTTGTTCGATGTCACCGAGCATAACCGACGAGCCCTGGCGCGCCGAACGGTCGGCTGAACCACCTCAAAATGGAGCGGATCGAAGAGGAATGTTGTACAGCTACGTGGCAGCCTATCTAGCTACTCGCCTTCGGTCCCCGCTACCAGCTTCTCGATGCGCCGGTCGGGTATCAGCCAGATCAACGCCACCAGCACATAGACCGCGAGTGCGAGCCGCGTATCGGCAAATCCCAAAGCAATCGCAGCGATGTACAGGACGGGCGAGAGCTTCCCCTTCAAATCGACTCCGACGGCTTTGGCGAGCAGTGAACCGGCGCCGTGGGTGCGGATCACGCACGTCTGCAGCAGAAAGTAGGAGATCGCCGCAAGCAGCAAAACCAGCCCGTACACAAAGGTCGGCCAGGTCGCGAAATGGTTTTCCGCCATCCATGCGGTCGTGAACGGTACCAGCGACAGCCAGAACAGCAGGTGCAAATTGGCCCAAAGGATGCCGCCCGTCACGTGCCGCACCGTATGCAGCATGTGATGATGGTTGTTCCAGTAGATACCGACATACACGAAGCTCAGTATGTAGCTGAAGAAAACCGGACCAAGCTGGATCAGGTCCGCCAGCTGCGAGCCCCGCGGCACCTTCAACTCGAGCACCATGATCGTAATGATCACCGCGATCACGCCGTCGCTGAACGCTTCCAGTCTGCCTTTGCCCATCGCCCGCTCCCGATGTGCCGCCCTCCATATGGTAGTGTCGCAGCAATCCGATTCTCTCCATGTTGCGCTTCCTGCGTGCAGCTACCGGCGCGCTCGCGCTTGCGGGGTGCACAACTGACCCCGAACGCGACGGCGCCTTCGATGCGCCGGCGCTGGCAGCGCAGATGCAACGACGCCCGATCGTGCTGCTCGGCGAGATCCACGACAATTCCCCGCAACACGCGGTGGAGGCGAGCGCGCTGGCGAGCGTGCTGCTGGCTGGCCTGCGGCCGGCGCTCGCATTCGAGCAGTTCGACCGCGAACGCCAGGCCGACATCGATCGGGTGATTGCCGAGGACGACGGCAGCGAAGCGCAACGTGCCGAGCGCCTCGTCGCGCTGGGAGACCGCGGGTGGAACTGGGACCTGTATCGGCCTCTTCTCGAGCTGGGACTTCGATACAGGTTGCCGATCGTTGCCGCCGATCTTTCGCGCGCGGACGCGATGCGCGTGTCCAGGGAGGGCTTGGTCGCAGTACTCGAGGCAGAGCAGCTGCGCCAGTTTGGTCTCGATCCGGTGCCCGCAGATTTGCTGGATGCCCAGCAACAAGCGATCGCGCAAGGCCATTGCCACGAACTGCCGTCGCACTTGCTGCCGGGACTCGCGCGTGCGCAGATCGCACGTGATGCCACGCTGGCGCTGTCGATTCGCCCGTATCTGGAGCGTGGGGTGATCTTGTTCACCGGGGACGGACACGTGCGCCGCGACATCGGCGTGGCGCGCTTTTTGCCTGCGCCGCAGCGCGACCGCGTGATCAGCATCGCGCTGATTGAACGCGACGAGCCGGCCGACTCCGTGCCCCAGGATGCGTACGATGCGGTCTTTTTCACGCCGATTCAGCGGCGCCCCGATCCTTGTGCAGAGTTGAAGAAGCGCCGTGAGATGGGGAACGATGCGGACCGCTGATGTGGGCGAGGGTATTTGCAATCGAATGCGAGCATCATTCATCTGGCTGCCCGCACACTGCTGAAATGATCAAGACCGAACACCTGACCAAACGGTACCGCGCGCTGACCGCAGTGGACGATCTGAGTTTCGAGGTGCGGCCGGGCGAGGTGCTCGGCTTCCTCGGGCCGAACGGCGCCGGAAAGACCACGACGATGCGGATGCTGACCGGGTTTATCGCACCCACATCGGGTCGCGCGTGGATCCATGGCCACGATGTGGAAACCGACCCCATGGCCGCGAAGTCCTGCATCGGCTACCTGCCCGAGGGTGCGCCGCTGTACGGCGAGATGACCGCGCGCGCATTCCTTGAGTTCGTTGCCGACCTGCGCGGATTGCGTGGCGCCGCGCGGCAGACGCGCTTGGATACTGCGATCGAAAGGCTTGCGCTGGCTCCGGTGCTGAACCAGACCATTGAAACCTTGTCAAAAGGGTTTCGCCGTCGCGTCGGCCTTGCACAGGCGATCGTGCACGATCCCCCCGTTCTGATCCTGGACGAACCGACGGACGGCCTCGATCCGAACCAGAAACACGAGGTGCGCACACTGATCAACGAGATCTCGCGCGACAAGATCATCGTGCTCTCCACTCATATCCTGGAGGAGGTCGACGCGGTATGCACCCGCGCGATGGTGATCGCGCGCGGGCGCCTGGTCGCCGACGACACTCCCGCGGGTCTCGCAGCACGCTCGCGCTATCACAATGCCGTATCGCTGCAGCTGGAGCGGCCGGAGCAGCTTGCCGCGGCGCGCGAAGCGGTGGCTGGCGTGCCGAACGTGTCGACGGTCGAAGTGGACGAGCGCGCGGGCAGGCTCACTGTGCTCGCCGATAATGGAGCTGCGATCCTCGAACCGGTCAGCGACCGGATCACGCACGCCGGCATCTACGTCACGGCGCTGCGCGTTGAGCCCGGTCGCCTGGATGAAGTGTTCCGGATGATGACGAGCCAATGAAATTGCGCGAACGTCCGATGATTGTCACGACACCCGGGAGCCGGGTGTCTCTGCAGCGCATGAAGCCTCGCCAAGCCGTGTAAAAACCATGCGAAACATCGGAATCATCTTCCGGCGCGAGCTGGGTGCGTACTTCGTAACTCCTCTCGCGTACGTGTTCATCGTGATCTTCCTCGTCCTGGCGGCGTGGTTCACCTTTTATCTCGGGGGCTTCTTCGAGCGTGGTCAGGCCGATCTCGAGCCGTTCTTCATCTTCCATCCGTGGCTGTACCTGTTCCTGATCCCGGCGATCTCGATGCGGCTTTGGTCGGACGAGCGCCGCAGCGGCAGCATCGAGCTTTTGATGACACAACCGATCACGCTGTGGCACGCGGTGGCCGGCAAGTTCCTGGCAGCGTGGGCGTGTGCCGCACTCGCGCTGGCGCTGACGTTCCCGATCTGGATCACGGTGAACTATCTCGGGCACCCCGACAACGGCGCCATCGTCACCGGCTATCTCGGCAGTCTGCTGATGGCGGGCGGGCTGCTCGCCGTGGGCTCGTGCATGTCGGCGCTGACGCGCAACGCGGTGGTGGCGTTCATCCTGGGAGTCGCAGCGTGTTTCGCCCTGCTGCTGGCAGGCCTTCCGATGGTGCTGGACGCGTTCCGCGGCTGGGCTCCCTCCGGGATCGTCGATGCTGTTGCGTCGCTGTCGTTCCTGACGCACTTCGAGACGATTGCCAAAGGCGTCATCGATTTGCGCGATGTCCTGTTCTTCGTCGTAACGATGGGCTGCTTCCTGGCTGCGAGCGTGGTTCTGCTCGACCTGCACAAGTCGGATTGAGATCGCATGATGGAAACGGGTGCCAGGAGCGTCGCGAGAATTTGAGGATCGGAACCTGAAAATGTCGATGTCGCGCCCGGTGTGGCGCAAATGGACGGCGGGCGGCGGTGCATTGGTTGCGCTGGGAATTCTGTTCGTTGGCTTGACGGTGTTGAGCAGTCAACTGCTGCGGGGGGTGCAGCTGGATCTGACCGAACACCACATGTACACGCTGACGCCCGGCACACGGCACATCCTGCGGTCCATCCAGGAGCCGCTGAACCTGTACTACTTCTACTCCGAGCGCGCCGCCTCGCGCCTTCCGGTGGTGCGCGTGTACGGCCAGCGCGTGCGTGAATTCCTGCAGGAGATCGCCTCGCGCAGCGGCGGCAAGGTCCAGGTGCACGTGATCGATCCACAGCCGTTTTCCGAGGACGAGGACCGAGCCACCGAGTTCGGGGTCCGCGCGGTGCCGGTGGACAGCTCCGGAACTTCACTGTACCTCGGCTTGGCCGGCACCAACAGCACCGACGGGCGTGCAGTCATCGACTTTCTCGACCCGGCGAAGGAGCCGTTTCTCGAATACGACGTGGCCAAGCTGCTGGTGGAATTGACGCAGCCGAAGAAGCCCGTGATCGGGTGGCTGTCGTCGCTTCCGATGTCGGGCGGGTTCGATCCAGCGACCGAGCAACCCCATTCGCCCTGGCTCGTCTACTCGCAGGCGCGGCAGCTGTTTACGGTGCGCAATCTTTCGAGCTCGATCACGCAGATCGATCCGGACATCGACGTTCTGGTGATCGTGCATCCGAAGGATCTACCGGCGCCCGCGCTATACGCGATCGACCAGTACGCGATGCGCGGCGGGCGCCTGCTGGTGTTCGTCGACCCGATCGCCGAGCAGGACACGCCGGCGAACGGACCTGGCGCTGCTCCCCGCGCGTCGAGCTTGGAGCCGCTGCTGTCGTCGTGGGGCGTGTCCTTCGACCCGAACGAAGTGTTGGGCGACCTGCAGCAGGGGTTGACGATCCGCGTGCGCGAAAACGAGCCACCACAGCGGCACCTCGCAATCATTGGTTTCGGTCCTCGCTCACTCGACCCGAACGACGTGATCACTTCGGGGCTGACGCAGATCACGGTGGAGACGGCAGGAATCCTGCGCCAGAAGAAGGACGCCGGCGTGCGCTTCGAACCATTGATCCAGTCGAGCAGTCAAGCAGCGCCGATCCCGGCGCAGCGCCTCGCGCAGCTGACCGACCCGGCCGCGCTGCGCCAAGGTTTCCAACCCAGCGGCGAGCGATACACGGTGGCAGCACGCGTGACCGGGACCGTCAAGACCGCGTATCCAAACGGCCCGCCGGCCGGAGTTGCGGTCGGAGCCGGCGCCGCGCCACTCGCCGCATCGAGCAAGCCGTTGAACCTCATCGTCGTGGCCGATGCCGACATGCTGGCGGACATGCTGTGGGTGCGGTGGGACAGCTTCCTTGGCCAGCGCACCGCATCGGCGTGGGCCAACAACGGAGACTTCGTCTGGAACGCGCTCGACAATCTGGCGGGCAGCAGCGACCTGATCAGCGTGCGCGGCAGGGCGAGCTTCCTGCGGCCGTTCGAGCGTGTCGACTCGCTGCGCGCGGCTGCCGAGGATCGCTTCCTCGCCGAGCAGAAGCAGCTCGAGGCGGAGCTGGCACAGACCGAACAGAAGCTCAACGCGCTGCAAGCGGACCGGCCGGATCAAAACCCAGGCGCTCGCGCGCCGTCGGAGACGATCCTGACGGCCGACCAGGAGCGCGAACTGCAGCGTTTCCAGAAGGAAAGGCTGCGAATCCGCAAGGAGCTGCGCGACGTCAAGCTCGGGCTGGATCGTGGCATCCAGAGGCTTGGCGCGCGATTGAAGCTGATCGACATCGTCGTGGCGCCCGCTGTGTTTGCGCTGCTGGCGGGACTCGTCGCCGCGCTCGCGCGGCGCCGCCGCTCGGCGGCCTCCTCTACAGAGGCAGCGGCGCCCGCCGACGGTGCTGTGCCCGCCGCCGGCGCCGCTTCCGAAGCAGCCGCGGCACGATGAACAGACGCCCGTTGCTCGCTTTGGCAGTGGCGGCCCTGATCGTCGGCGCCGGCGCGATCTGGGTCTCCTTCGCCGGCCGCCCCGAACGGCCGGCCAAGGCCGATCACCGCGTGCTGCCTGCGCTGGCCGATTCGCTCGACTCGGTCAGCGAGGTGCGCTTGTCGCGGGCGGACGGTGCGGCGACAACGCTGCAGCGCCGGACCGGCGGCTGGTTTGTCGCGCAGCGCAACTATCCCGCCGACGCTGCAAAGCTGCGCAGCCTTCTGATCGAACTCGCCGGCCTGCGCGTGGTCGAGCAGAAAACATCGGACCCGGCGCACTACGCCACTTTAGGCGTCGAGGACGAAAATGTCGCGCACTCCCACAGCGTCCGCATCGACATTGTGGCCGGCACGCACACGTGGTCGTTGTTGCTCGGCAGGCAGGCGCAGCCGGACGGCAACTACGTGCGCGTGTCGGGTAGCCCCGCTGCGCTGTGGGCGCGGCCGCGAGTCGAAGCCGATCCGCAGCCGGCGCGCTGGATCCAGGCCCAGGTGCTCGACATCCCGGCCGACCAGGTGCAGCACGTCGCGATCCATCCTCTGTCAGGCCCGTCGTACTGGCTCGCGCGCGAACCGCGCGGCGCTCCCGATTTCACCCTGCACGGAGTTCCGCCAGGGCGCAAAGCGGGCTCCAATGCGCTGATCGATGCTGTGGGCGACGTGGTGGCGCGCCTCACTGTCGAGGACGTCAAAGAGCGCCCCTCCGAACCGTTAGAAAAGGCCAGCGAAGCGATCTTCCGCACTTTCGACGGCCTGCAGATCGTCGTCGATGGCACTCGCGACCCAACGTCCGCGTGGATCCGGCTGAATGCAGCAGTCGATGCAGACGCGGCGAAACGGTTCGCGCTGGAGCAGAAGACTTCCGCATCCGAGTCCAAGTCGAGTGCCGGCGGGGCCGGCAACAAAAGCGCCGCAAGCGCTGCAGGTGCCAACTCCGCAAGTGCAGCGGGCGCTGGCAAGCGCAACCCTGCGGAGGAGGCCGCGGCGATCAACTCGCGAGCGCAGGCGTACGAGTTCCAGATTCCCGTCTACCAGTACGACCAGATTTTCCGCCCGCTCAACGATCTGCTGACCCCGGTTGCAGAGAAGGCGTCCGCGTCCACGAAGCCAAAGGGCAAGTGACTGTGGCGAGTCGAAGAACGGAGGGCTCGCCTCAGAAGATCCGCACCCCGCGCAGGCGCAGACGGGGATAATCCGAACATGTTCACCGTCGACATTCCAGCGCTATCGCGATCGCAAGCCGCAGCCCGCTGGCTGCAGCTTTCGCCGCTGATGCCCGAAGACGGCCGCGCAGAGATGGATCAGTACGGGGAGTTGCTCCTGGCTCCGTTGCCGTCCAATCGTCATCAGGTCGTCGCGAGCGAGATTGCTCTGCAGTTGCGCGCTCAGCTTGGCGGGACATCGGCCACCAGCATTGCCATCAATACCCGCATCGGGGTGCGCGTACCGGACGTTTGCTGGACCGCAGCGGTCGAAACGATCCTCGAAGATCCGGCGTCTCGTGCGCCGGAAATCTGCATAGAGGTCGCCTCGGCTGGCAACACGGAAAAGTGGCTGCTCGAGAAAGCGGCCGCGTACCTGGACGCTGGAGCGAAAGAGGTCATTTTGATCGAACTCGGCGGGCGGATTCGTTACTTCGACGCATCGGGCGAGCGTGCGGACAGCGCGTTCGGCCTGAGGTTGTCGTTGCCAAAAGTCTGAGTCAGTGTGTTTCGATGAATGAAACGCCTTCCGGTACCCGATCGACGCACTGCTTCGGCGTCGTCATCGTCTGCGTCGCGTGTCTGTTCCTGCAAGGCTGCAGTCGCTCGGATTCCGAACCGCCTCCCGACCTGCTGAAGGCGCAGCGCGAAGCGCTGCAGAAGGCCAAGGCGACGGACCAGGCGGTGCAGGATGCCGCTGAGCGACAAAGGCAGCAGGTCGAGTCGCAGCAGAAATAAGCCAAACCTCGGCGCACCGAGTACGCCGCTGGCAAAGTCGAAAGCCTGACCAACGCAATGCAATCGATCGGCCTCACAGCCTTGGTTGTTCGAGACTATGACGAGGCCATCCAATACTTCGTTGGGACGCTCGGATTCGAACTGATCGAAGACACCCGTATCCCCGATCAAGACAAACGCTGGGTCGTTGTTGCGCCTGCCGGTTCGAAGGAAATACGCCTGCTGCTTGCGCGAGCTGTCGGTGAAGAGCAGCTCTCCCGGGTCGGCAATCAAACCGGCGGTCGCGTCTTCCTCTTCCTTGGCACCGATGATTTCTGGCGCGACTACACATCATTCGTCGCCAGGGGTGTCTCGTTCGTGCGTCAACCGAAGGAGGAGCCCTACGGGATCGTTGCCGTCTTCAAGGATCTCTACGGGAACCTTTGGGATCTCATTCAATACCGGCGCGGGCCGCAGGAGGAAAAATAGCGCCCCAAGTTCTAGTGCGTCGTTTCCGCCGCGCGTGCGTCTGCCGCTTGCGGCGCGAGCTTCTCCGCGGTGTCGACCCAGCCGCCGCCGAACGCACGGTACAGGTCGGCGTAGCTCTGGAAGAGCTCCCCGCGCAAAGTGTCGAGCGAAATCTGCGCATCGAACAGCGACTGTTCGGCGGTCGCGACCTCCAAAAAGATCGCCGCACCCTCCTTGTAGCGCCTCTGCGCCAGCACCAACAGGCGTGTGAGCGCGGCCACGTTCTTTTCCTGTTCGGCGACCTCCTGCTGCAGTGTGGTACGCGCGACCAGCGCGTTTTCGACGTCGTGCAGCGCCGACAGCACCGCTTCCTGGTAAGCAGCCGCCAGCTCGCGCTCGCGCGCTTGCGTCAGATGCAGCTGGCTGGTCAGCGCGCCACCGCTGAACAGCGACTGCGTTAGCCCAGCTCCCGCATTCCACGTAAACGAGGGACCCTTTAGCAGCTGCGACAGCTGTTCGCTCTGCAGGCCGAGCAAAGACGTCAGATCGATTCGCGGAAAAAAAGCTGCGCGCGCAATGCCGATGTCCGCATTCGCGGCGATCAGGTTCTGCTCGGCTTGCTGCACGTCGGGACGGCGCTCCAGCAGATCCGACGGCAGACCGGCAGGCACCGGCGGGAAGGCGAGCGCCTCGAACTTGCTGTCGCGTTCGATCGGCCCGGGCTTGCGCCCAGCTAGTAGGTTGATCAGGTTCTCCTGCTGGGCGATCTGCCGCCGCAGCGACGGCACCGTCACGGCCGCAATCTGGAATTGCGATTCGGCCTGCCGCATGTCGCTCTCCGGCGCAATTCCTCCTTCGAAGCGGGCCTTCTGCAGCCGCAGCACCTCGCGGCGCGATTCGAGCGTGCGTTGCGCGATCGCCAGCTGGTCATCCAACGCAAGCAGCTCGATGTAGGCATCGGCAGCATTGGCGACCAAGGTCAGCACCACCGTGCGGCGGGCCTGTTCGCCGGCGAGCAGCTGGGCGCGTGCGGCCGCGGTGGCGCTTCGCAGCCCGCCCCATAGGTCGATCTCATAACTTGCCGAGACATCCAGGTCGTAACTGCTGTAGTTCTGCTGCCCCGGCAGGATTTGTCGCCCCGAGAACGTCGTGCGGCTGGCGCGCTGGCGCTCGCCGGAAGCGTCTGCATTGAACTGCGGGAACAGCGCCGATCGCGCAATCCCGTACTGCGCGCGAGCTTCGTCCACGCGTGCCACCGCCTGTTTCAGGTCAAGGCTGCCGGCGATGGTGTCGGCCACCAGTTTCGACAGCGCGGGGTCGCGGAAACCGTCCCACCACGCGACGTTCGATTCCTGAGCCGCTGCGGTCGGGCCGGAGCGCCAGTTCGACGGCAGGTCCAGCGGCGGGCGCTCGTAGCGTGGGCCGACTGCGCACGCGGCCAGCAGCGCAGCCGTACAGAGCGCACCGGCAAGCGCGACGCGGCCAGTGGTCGGTTGCGGTGGAGCGAGGTCATGCCCGGGACGGCGCGCCTTGCAAGGCGCGCCGGCTGCGGCGGCGCGAAGCCGCGCTTCGCGAAATCCCGCCTCCGCCCCCCGTGATGGCGAAGGGCGTAACGCGAGCGGAACCGCACCGGCCGCTGGCCGCGTCGCGCTTGCCGACGGATCTCTAGTCATCTGTGACGCTGCCGCCGGGCAGCTCGGCGTGCGCGCCGCCGCTCGGCTGCACCCCCTTCTCCGGCCGGAACGGCGGGTGGCGCTCGCTGATCCGCTGCGTCACGACGTAAAACACCGGGATCAGGAAGATTCCGATCAGCGTCGCGAACGTCATACCGGAGACGACCGCGGTGCCGATCGAGCGACGCGCCCCCGCGCCGGCACCGGAGGCGATCGCCAACGGCAGCGCACCGAAGATGAACGCAAACGAAGTCATCAGGATCGGGCGCAGCCGCAAAGCGGCTCCGCGGATCGCGCCGTCCATGATCGATGCGCCGCGCTCGTGCGCGTCTTTCGCGAACGCGACGATCAGGATCGCGTTCTTAGCGGCCAGGCCGATCAGCATGATCAGCCCGATCTGCGTGTACACATCGTTCGGCATGCTGCGTGTCAAAAGACCGGTGAAAGCACCGATCACGCCGAACGGGATCACCAACAGGATCGCCACCGGCATCGCCCAGCTTTCGTACAGCGCTGCGAGCACCAGGAATACAAAGGCGAGCGACAGCGCGAACACGTAGCTCGTCTTGCCCCCGGTGCGTTTCTCCTGCAGTTCGGACCCCGTCCACTCGTACCCGTAACCTGCCGGCAGAGCTTTGGCAAGGTCCTCCATCGCCGCTGCGGCCTGTCCGGACGTGTACCCCTTCGTCGGCGAGAAGTTGATCGTGGCCGCGCGGTAGATGTTGTAGCGCTCCAGATACTGTGGGCCGTTGACCGAACCGATGCTGACCACGGTCGAGAGCGGCACCATTGCGCCGGCGCTGCTGCGAACGTACATCCGGTCGATATCCTCCGGACGCGCCCGCGCGCCCGGCTCGGCCTGCACCTGCACACGGAAGGTGCGGCCGTACAGGTTGAAGTCGTTCACGTAGTAGCTGCCGAGGAACGCCTGCAGCGCGAAATTCACATCGCCCAGATCGACCCCGATTGATTTGGCGCGGTCGCGGTCGATCGAGTATTCGATCTGCGGCACACGCGGGTCGAAATTCGCGAATACGAAGCCGATCTCTGGGCGCTTGCGCGCGCGCGAGACGAACTCCTGCAAAATCCCGGTGAAACGGTCCAGCGAACCGGCGGCGCGGTCTTGCAGAACGAATTCGAACCCGCCGTAGCCGCCCATACCCCGGATCGGTGGCGGGTTGACGATGACGCCGAAGGCATCTTTGATCTCACGGTTGATGCGAGCGGTCAACGCCTGTCGGATCCCGTCTGCGCTTTGCCCGGGCTTGCCGGTACGCTCGCTCCAGGGCGTCAGGCGGATGAACAGCGTCGCGTTGAAGGGCGAGGCGATTCCGGTAAACAGGTTGAAGCCTTCCAGCCCCGCGACGCCGCCGACGCCCGGCACGTCGTGCGCGAACGCTTCAATCTTCGAGTAAACCTCGTGCGTGCGCTGGGTTGAAGCGCCGAGCGGCAGTTGGACCAGACCGATCACGAAGCCCTGATCCTCGTCGGGCACAAGCGACGTCGGCCGAGTGCTTACGAGCCAGTACAACACTCCCAGCAACGCCACGAACGCCAGGAACACGATCGCCGCGTGGTGCACCAGCCGATCGACTGCGCGAAGGTAGTGGCGGCGGAAAGCGTCGAAGCCGCGGTTAAAAAGCCGGTAGAACGGGGCTAGCGCGCTCTGTCGCAGTGTGCCTTCGCGCGCGGGCTGCAGCAGAAGTGCGCACAACGAGGGCGTCAGCGTCAGCGCGACGATCGCTGACAGCACCACGGAGACCGCGAGCGTGAGCGCGAACTGCCGGTACAGCTGCCCCGCCAGACCTCCGAGGAAAGCGACCGGAACGAACACCGCTGCCAACACGAGCGCGATCGCAACCACCGGACCGCCGACGTCGGCGATTGCGGCTTTGGTCGCTTCCAACGGCGACTGATGCTCGGTATCGATCCGATGCTGCACCGCCTCGACCACGACGATCGCGTCGTCGACCACGATGCCGATCGCCAGCACCAGGCCAAAAAGGGTCAGCGTGTTGATCGAGAACCCGAGCGCTGCGAATGCCGCGAGCGTGCCGATCAGCGACACCGGCACCGCAGCTACTGGGATGATCGTCGCGCGCCAGCTTTGCAGGAACAGGAACACGACGAACGCGACCAGCACGAACGCGATGCCCAACGTGATGCCGACTTCCTTCAGCGACTCGGTCACGAACGGCACGGTCGTGTACGGGATCGAGTACACCATTCCTTGCGGGAACGAGCGCGAGCTCTCGTCCATCACTCGGCGCACCCCGCGGTCGACGTCGAGCGCGTTGGCGCCCGGCGACAGGAAGACGCCGATGAAGGCTGATGCGAGCTGCCCCTCGCGAGCGGTCAGCGAATAATCGGCCCCACTGAGGTCGACGCGGGCGACGTCGCGCAGCCGCACGATCTGGCCGTCGGGCGAAGCGCGAACGATCATCGCCTCGTACTGCGGCACGTCGGACAGCCGCCCCAGCACGTTGACCGTGTACGACATCGGCGTTCCGGGCGGAGCCGGGGGAGCGCCGATCACACCTCCTGGAACAACGACGTTTTGTTCGCGGATCGCATTGACGACGTCGCCGGCGGTCACGCCCAGCCGTGCCATCCGGTCCGGGTCGAGCCAGATCCGCATGCTGTAGTCGCGCGCGCCGAACACCCGCACCTGCCCTACGCCGGCGACTCGCGTCATCGTATCGACCAGGTTCAGCGTCGCGTAGTTGCTGAGGAACACGTTGTCGTAGCGGCCGTCCGGAGAGGTCAAGGCGAACACTTCGAGAAAATCGGTCGACACCTTGCGGATCGTCACGCCCTGCCGTGCCACGTCGGTCGGCAACTGGCTCTGAGCGATCGCGAAGCGGTTCTGCACGTCCACCGCAGCGATGTCGGCGTTGCTGCCGATTTCGAAGCTGACCACCAGGTTGTACGAGCCGTCGGCGCCGCTCTTGGAATCCATATAGAGCATGTCCTTGGCGCCGTTGACCTGCTGCTCGATCGGCGCTGCGACCGACTCGGCAACGACCTGAGCGCTCGCACCCGGGAAGCTGGTGGAAACCTGCACCTGCGGCGGAACGACCTGCGGGTACTGCGCGATCGGCAGGCTGAACCCGGCCAACGCCCCTGCCAGCAGAATCACCAGCGAGATGACGGCCGAGAAGATCGGCCGTTCGATGAAGAAATTCAGCACGGCGGGGTGTTGGAGATGGTGGTCGCGCGGATCAGCTCTTGGCCCCGGCCGGCAAGGCTTGTTCGGCGACGAACACCGGTTTGACGACGGCGCCGGGAGTGACCTTCTGCAGGCCATCGACGATCACGAGCTCGCCCGGCTTCAGGCCGCCGTCGAGCACCCAGTCGGCACCCAAGCGCTGGGTCGCGGTGATCTGGCGCACCGCCACCTTGTTGTCGGCGCCGACTACGAACACCGTCTTCAGGCCTTGCAGCTCCGTCACCGCCTTCTGAGGGACAAGCAGCGCGTCGGGGCGCGTGCCGGTTGGAACGCGCACTTTCAGGTACTGGCCCGGGCGAAGCAGGCCGTCGGGGTTCGGAACGACGACGCGTACCTGCAGCGTGTCGTTTTTCGGATCAACGGCGGTGTCGACGAAATTCAGCCTCCCCGGATGCGGATACTCGGTGCCGTCGACGAGGCGCAGCAGGAACTCGGGATGGTCGCCCTTGCCGCTGTGCTCGCTGCGCGTCAGCTGCAACATGCGCTGCTCGCCCAGCGCGAAGTTCACGTAGATCGGGTTGGTCGAGTACAGCGTCGTGAGCAATGTCTGCGCGACGGTGACGAGGGAACCGGGCTTGACCAGCGCCTTGCTGACGACGCCGTCGCGCGGCGCAGTGATCTGGGTATAGCCGAGATTCAAGGCAGCTTCGTGCAGGGCCGCGCGCGCCGCTTCGACGCTCGCTCGGTCCGAGCGGTCGCGTGCAATGGCAGTATCCATATCTTGCTGGCTGACCGCGTTGTCGGCGATCAGGCGCGTGACGCGGGCGAGGCTCTGCGCAGAGTTGGCCGCATTCGCCTCGGCCTGCGCAAGGTTGGCCTTCGCCTGCTCGAGTGCCGCCTCGAACGGCTGCCGATCGATCAAGAAGAGCAGCTCGCCGCGGCGAACCGTGGCACCGTCGCGAAAAGCTTGCCGCTCGAGCAGCCCTTGCACGCGCGAGCGGATCTCGACGGTCTCGACCGCCTCCGCCTGTCCAACGTACTCCTCCGAAAGCGTCACTGCTTGTGGCTGCAACCGCAGCACTGCGACTTCGGGCGGCGGCGGCGCCGGCGGCGGCGCATCGCCCCGCGCGTTGCATCCGGCGAGCCACACCGTGGCCAGCGCGGCCGCGCAGACGACGGTTCCGGCGCGAGTCGTGGTGTCCATTTTCGATCGTGCGAAACCTCACTATGTTAGCCGAGCGATCCTCGCGCGGAATGGCACCGCCGCGAGCGGGTGGCAAATGTAGCATCGGCACCAGCCGCGTTTTGAACGAGACGGGTCCGCGACCGCACCCACCGGGAGCCGGCAGTCACGTTTGGGCGATGCGGCTTGTAAGATCGGTACCGCGGATGCGACCAAGCGGCGTATCCGACGGTCGGGTACGCGGTCCCCTGCTGTTGCCGAAAAATTGGGAGCCAGGGAAGCGTGAAGCTTGGTGCATCAAACTCGGAAAGGATGGACGATGACAATCGCAACAAAGTCGGGCGCGAAAGGGTTGGCCGGAGCCGCGATCGCTGCAGCCGCGGCAGGGTTGTTTGCAATCGGATACGCCGCGCCCGTGCTGGCCGACGAGGGCGGCAAGATCCACTGCGAAGGTGTCAATAGCTGCAAGGGCAAGAGCGACTGCTCCTCGGCGAGCAACTCCTGCAAAGGGCAGAATTCGTGCAAGGGCCAGGGCTTCAAGGAGATGTCAAAGGAGGAGTGCGAAAAGGCCCAGCAGGAAATGAAGTCGGGTATGTCCAAGTAGCAGCGATTGCGGCGGGCCGGTGCTTACATGTCACTAGGATTTGGCCTTGGACTGCGCCCGCCGCACTACTCGCAGGTGGCCGAAACCCGCCCAGACGTGGGCTGGTTCGAGGTCATCAGCGAGAACTTCATGGTTGCGGGCGGCCGCCCGCTGAATTGGCTGGAGCGGATCCGAGCCGACTATCCGGTCGCGTTGCACGGCGTGTCGCTGTCGATCGGGAGCGCCGATCCGCTTGACGAGCAACATCTGACGGCTCTACAGCGGCTGGCACAGCGCGTGCAGCCGGCGTGGATCTCCGATCACTTGTGCTGGACCGGCGTTGCCGGCAACAACCTGCACGATCTGTTGCCTCTGCCATACACCGAAGCCGTGCTGGCGCACGTGGTGGAGCGGGTGCGACGCGTGCAGGACCGCCTCGGGTGCCGGATCCTGTTGGAGAACGTTTCGACGTACGCGGGCTATGCGTCCTCACAGCTCACCGAGTGGGAGTTCGTGACCGAAGTCTCTCAGCGCGCCGATTGCATGATCTTATTGGACGTCAACAACGTGTACGTCAACAGCGTCAACCACGACTTCGACCCGCTCGCGTACCTGGAAGCGATCCCGGTTGCGCGCGTTCGGCAGATTCATTTGGCTGGCCACCAGCTCCGACCCGATGGCCTGATCGTCGACACACACGATTCCCCGGTGTCGGAGGCGGTGTGGCGCCTGTACGAGCATGCGCGCCGGCGCTTCGGCGACGTGCCGACGATGATCGAGCGCGATGCGCAGATTCCCCCGCTGCAAGAGTTGCTGGGCGAGCTGGAACGGGCGCGCAGCATCGCCGAGCGTATCGACCTGGAGGCGCGGACGCAGCGGACGCCGCGCGCGGCATGACGCAAAGCACCGCGCAATCGGACGACCTGGAGAGCTTGCAACGCAGGTTCCAGGACTACGTTTTGCACGGCAATCCGGCGGTGCTGCAACACGTTGCGGGCGCTACCCGCGCTGCGATCAAAATGGACATCTACGCAGAGGGATACCCGCTACGGCTGCTCGAAGCACTCGCCACTGATTATCCCGGGCTGAAAGCGATCGCCGGTGAAGAATTCAACGAGCTGGGCCGAGCGTACATCGCCGCGTGCCCGTCGACGCTGCGCAACCTGCGCTGGTATGGAGAAAAGCTGGCGCAATTTCTCGAGTCGACCTCGCCGTGGTCCATTCGGTCCGAGCTCGCCGATATGGCGCGCTTCGAATGGGCGATGGGGATCTCGTTCGATGCGTTGGATTCGACCAGCCTGACGCGCGAAGCCCTGAGCGGAATCGGAGCGCAAGATTGGTCCCGCCTCATTTTCCTTCCACACCCGGCCACCCGGTGCGTCGTGCTCACAACCGATGTGCCACGCGCCTGGTCAGCGCAGGCGCGCGGCGAGGCGCTCGCGCCGGTACAGCATGAGCCGGTCCCGGCGCCATGGCTGCTGACGCGTCGCGACTTACAAGTGCGGTTCCGTGCGATGGGTCCGCAGGAGGCCGAGGCGTTCGATCGGCTGGCGGCACGAGTCAGCTTCGGGCAGTGGTGCGCCGAGCTCGGCGAAATGGTCGGTGAGGAAAATGCCGCCGGCCAGGCAGTAAAGTGGCTCAATCAGTGGCTGGCCGACGGCGCGCTGGCTGGGGTTACGCTACAGGGGGGTGATGTCGATGGCGAAGCCGGATGACAGCTCGGTGGCCGTCACGCAAGCTGCCGGAACCCCACCGCGGAGAAGTGATGGTCGAACGTGAACGCGATACGGATGCGTGAGCGCCTCATGATGGCAAAACTCGTCGCGTCGACGGCCGAAAGCCTGTGCAGATCCGCACGTCGGAAGTACTCCCAGGAGTCTTCGAGATCGCGCAGCTCGCACGGAAGGATCTTCGCCGCGCGGGTCCGATAGATCGAGTCCTGCCACGCAAGCGCGACGTCTCGGTTGGCGTTGCGATCGAGGAACGTGAACGTCTCGATTACCACAGGGACGGACGTGTACAGCCTGGCTCCTGCCGCGCGCAGGATCTCCCATTGTTCCCGGCCTCGCGCGTGGAACGGATCACGGGCCAGAGCAAGCGCGATCCACGCCCCGCTGTCGACGAACACGGACTCGCCGTGCCGCATCAAGGTTCGTCGTGGACCGTATCGTGCTCGACCGATGGCCGCCGCGGCTCACCATCCCAGATGGCTACAGGGCCGGCCGTCGGAGTCCTCAACCCGGCCGCGCGGATCGCTCCCCGGACTAGTTCCGCGACGCTGCGCCCCGAGCGGGACGCGGCCTTGCGCAAGGCGTCGAGCTCCTCTTTCGGCAGATAGACCTGAATCTTCTCCACATATGTCATTCTAGTAATGCATTTGACATACGTCAAGCTCAGCGCACTACCGTCGACGGGAGGAGACGCTCGCCGGCGGCACGAATCCGCCCATTCAGCCGTCGTGCATACCGTCGCCGTCGCCGTGACCCTCATGCCCGTCATGTCCGTGATGTCCGTTGCATCGCCCCATTTCGCCGTGCGTGCCCATTTCATGCATCCGATGGGCGAAGCGGCGTGCGGCCTCGTTCAGCACCTCGCGTTGCGGGGGATCGAGCGCCTGCTGCAGCTTGGCGGTCGCGTCTGCCAGTTGCTCGAGGTGCTTGGCTCGATCGGCGGCGCGATCGGCGCCCCGGCGCGCAAGGGCCGCAGCGTCAAGGTCTTTCGGGGGCGGGGCCGGCGGGGCGGCCGGCACCATCGCACGCACCGCGCTGGCAAACGCTTTCCACGCATCCTGCTGCGATGCGCGGATCTCGAGGCGTGCGGCCAGGCGGTCCAGGTGCTTTTCCATCCGCTCCTGCATGTACTCGTGCATCCGCTCTGCGTGCGGAGGATCCCCGGTCTCGCGCTGCTGCTGTGCCATCGCCGCGAGGGGGAGCGCCGCGACCAGCACGACGGCAAGCATTGCAGTCCAAGGCACCTGTTTGCGAACGATCATCATGAAGCTCTCCGGTTGGGAAGGTTGCGAACCATTAGAGCGACGCGGTGTCAATGGGTTCATGGTGCCGCCCTTCGGCCTGTGAACTGCGCGTAACAGTTGGTCAGCGCCTGTATCCTCACTCGAAAGGGAGTTCGACCATGCTTATGCTGCAGAGAACCTCTCCTGTGACCGCGCGCCGAATGACGCAACGGATCCTGGTCGTCGACGACGATCCCGGCTTGCGCGAGCTGCTCGACGGCTACCTGCGCGACTCCAGTTACGAAGTGCGTGCGGTGGCCGACGGCGCTGCGATGCATGATGAGCTCGGGCGCTCCGAGTACGATCTGATTGTCCTGGACCTGATGCTTCCCGGCGACGACGGGCTGACGCTATGTCGCCGCCTGCGCGCGCGTTCGTCGGTGCCGATCCTGATGTTGACCGCGCGCGGCGACGAGTTCGAACGGGTGCTCGGACTCGAAATGGGGGCGGACGACTACCTCGCCAAGCCGTTTTCGCCGCGCGAGCTGCTGGCGCGAATCCGCAGCATTCTGCGGCGCGCCGGTGATCGCGGCAGCAACGTGTCCTCCCGTATCGGCTTCGACGGCTGGACGCTCGATCTGGGTGCACATCACCTGGTCGATCCCGAAGGTGTCGTCGTGGCGCTGTCGACCGGCGAGTTCCGCCTGCTTCGTGCACTGGCCGAGAACCTGAATCGAGTGCTGACGCGCGACCAGCTGATCGACGCGATCGCGGGGCGCGAGGCCAACCGTCTCGAGCGCACCGTCGACGTACTGGTGAGCCGGCTGCGCAAGCGGCTGCGCGACGACGCGCGCGAGCCGCGCATGATCCGCACCGTCCGCAGCGAAGGCTACATGCTCGTGAGCGCACCGCAGCGCGGATGAAGCTTCTTCCCCGATCGCTGTTCGGCCAGGTGGTCTTCGCCACCGTCGTGGCGGTGGTCGTCTCGCAACTGGTCGTGGCCGGAGTGCTGCTGGTCGAGCGCGAGCGCTTGGTGCGCCGGATATGGGGTGATCAGGCGGCCCAGCGGATCGCGGGATTCATCGGCGCGATCGACGCCGCGACGCCGGACGAACGGCTGCGCATCATTGGCACGGCTGGACTGCATCCGGGGCACGCGAGCTTGCAGGAGGCGTGGCGCAAGCCGCAGGAACCGCTGCCGGACGAGGCGTCCGCATTCTTGGACAACCTTCGAAAGGAACTGGTGCACCCACTCGAGGTGCAGGCAGTGGTACTGCGCCCGGAGCCTGCCGCTGCGCCGGAACCTTTCGAGGGCACGCACCGGAGACAGTTGCGGCTGCTCGCGGTTCAGGCGCGACTGAGAGATGGGACGGTCGTGACGTTGCGGCACGCGCTGCCGCCGCCGCTGTCGGGGCCATCGACCAATCTGTTGATCGCGGTTGCAGCGCTGATGGCCGCCGCCGGCGCACTTGCCGCGTGGGCGGTGCGGCGCCTGACGCTGCCGCTGCAGACGCTGGCGCGCGCGGCGCAGGGCCTGGCCAGTGACCTCGACCAGCCTCCACTGGCAGAAACCGGTCCGGCGGAAGTCGCGGTCGCCGCCGCCTCGTTCAACCGGATGCAGCAGGATTTGAAGCGCAACTTGCAGACCCGATCGCAAGCGCTCGCCGCGGTCTCACACGACCTCAGGCTGCCGATCACGCGCGTGCGCCTGCGAATCGAGCGTCTCGCCGACGAGGCGACACGCGAGGCGATCGAAAGCGACCTGGTCGAGATGGATCGCATGATCGGCAACACGCTCGAATTCCTGCGTGCCGGACACAGTGGCGAGCAACCGGCCCGGGTCGACGCGAACGCGCTGGTCGAATCGGTTGCGGAGGACATGCGGGCGCTCGGCTGCCAGATCCGCACGCATGGACAGGCGGGCGCGCCGTTACTCGCGCGCGCGCAAGCGGTGCGGCGCTGCCTGAGCAACCTGGTCGACAACGCGCGTCGATACGGCGGAGGCGACATTGATCTGACCCTCCGCGACGGTGCCGAGCGGATCGAATTCGTCGTCGAGGACCGCGGTCCGGGAATCCCGCAATCCGAGCAAGAACGCGTGTTCGAACCGTACGTGCGGCTGGAGGCATCTCGCGCGCGCCACACTGGCGGAACCGGGCTCGGGCTGGCGATTGCGCGCGCGATCGCACGCGGTCACGGAGGAGATGTCGCGTTCGAGTCGCGCGAGGGTGGCGGGCTGCGAGCGATCCTGACGATTCGGCGGGTCCTACCGACAGTTCCCCCCCAATTCGTGGGGTGATTCCCACCACAGGCGAAGGAAGATCGGTCAACGCATTCGTAGCTCGGCCGGTGCAAGCCGGAGCGGCTCAGTGATGCTCTGGCAAGGTCGGCGATCCTGATCGCTGCAACAGGCTGCCGCACACGACCCTCTCGGGCGCAGCGTCCGGCAATTTGATGCAAACCGCGACCATCTTCTCGGCTGCGTCGCTCACGACCGAATCGTGCGCATGGCCGGAGTCCCACTCGAGCAGCGCCGCTCCCAGCCGCTCGAGCACCACACGGTTGCGGCCGTGAAAGGTCTCTGGCGCCGGATCCAGATCCCCGATCACGCGTGTAACGGATTGTGCGACACGGTCTTCCCGGTCGGGCGACAGCTCGAGCAACGCCGTCACATAGCGAGCGCCCCACTGCAGTCGCGTGGCGGGCCCCTGCGCAGCGCCGTATGCCTTCTCGTACCAGTCGAGCGCGGCGGCAGCGTCGCCACGTTTGCGCGCGTTCACGGCGAGCTCGGTCATCGGATAGTACGGCGAGGCCGAGCGGGTGAGCTCAGCGGTCAACAGCGAGTCGGACTCTTTGTCGAGGCCGGCGGCCGAGAGCGCGTAGGCGGCCGAGCTGATCACGGCCTGTCGCTCGTAGCGATCCGTGGTTTCGCGATCGGCCAGGGCCACTGCGGACCGGATCGCTTCGACCAGAGGCGGCGCAACGGGCGCATTGGGATCGAGCAGCTTTTGTAAGACCGCGCGGGTGGACAGCGCATCGAGCCGGTCGGCGGTAAAAACCTGCTGATCCGCCGCGAATGCGGCGAGCCGCGCATCCCAGCGCTCAACCAGCTGCTGCCTTTCGCTGCTCTGCGGATCGGTCACGGCCCCTACGACGATCGGCGCCCATTCCACCAGCAGGTCGAACTGCGCGCGAGCGCGCGCAGGGTCCGCCAGCACCGATTCGACGTGCGCGAGTGCGCGCGCACGATCCACGCTGACCGTCCCCTTGCCCGCGGCGGTCGCGGAGATCGCGCGCAGCGCCAGCCGATCGGAGGCGGCGCGATAGCGCGCCGGGCACGACTGCGCCAGCGCGACCAGCGTCGAAGCGACGTGGTCGGGTGCCACCAACTGCCCCTCGTCAGTGTCCCAGGAGTAATCGGCGAGCAGGGTCCAGTCTTCGGCGGTGAGGTTTCCGGCCTCGTGCCCGTTGCCTGCGTGCAGCGCCGTTTGCAGCGTCGCGTGCGCCGAACGGCCAGCGCCAAGCCCCAGCGACAGAAGCTCGAGATACTGCTGCGGATCGATTTCGCCCGGCAGCCGCGTCACCTCGGTGCCGTCAGGCGAGAACAGGATCATCGTCGGGTACCCGCGCACGCGGAAACGGTCCGCGAGCTTCTGCGCGCTCGGCTGATCGCCGTCGATATAGACGGGAACGAACTGGCGCGAACGCTCGATGAAATCCTGGCGCTGGAAGATCGTCGCCTTCACTTGGTTGCAGGGCGGGCACCATGTCGCGCCCCAGTAGAGGAAAACGGGCTTGCGCTCAGCGCGCGCGCGCGCAAACGCGGCGTCGACGTCGCCGGCGAACCACGCGATCGCCAGAGCGCCGGAGTGCTCGCCTGACGCCGTGACCGCGGAGCTGCCCACATCCCGAGGGTCTGCCTCGGATGCTCCGATTGCAGGCGCAGCTCCCAGCGCACCTGCGAGGAGGATCGCAAGTTGGAGCTTGCCGTGCCGCAGTTCTCGCATGTCCATGCCGATACGGTACCCGAACCCGCGGTCCCGGTTCGTCGCCGAAGCGTCCTTTCACACCTGTTTCGACTCGGTTCAAGTTAGTACCAATCTTCGCGAGCGCGCCGCCGTTGTCGTGTTGGACGAGCTGCACAAGTACCCCAAGTGGAAGGGATTCCTGAAAGGCTTCTTTGACATGTACGGGCCGCGCGTGCGGGTGATCGTCACGGGAAGCTCTCGCTTGGATATCGCGCGCCGCGGCGGCGAGAGCCTTATGGGCCGCTACTTCCCGTTTCGCATGCATTCGTGGAGCGTTGCCGAATGCGTCCGCACGGCGGTGCCGCGCGAGGCTGTCCAGCCGCCCGTTCCCATCCCGCAAGCCGACTGGTGTGCTCTCCTCGACCATGGCGGCTTTCCGGAGCCCTTCCTGAAACGTGACGTACGCTTCACGCGCCGGTGGAGATCGCTCAGACTGGATCAACTCACCAAGGTGGATGTGCGCGACGTGGCGCAACTGCAAGATCTCGGTTCGATGGAAGTGCTCGCCCAGATTCTGTCCGAGCGTTCCGCCAGTCAGATCGTCTATTCGAACCTGAGCCGCGAAATCGCTGTCGCGGTCGATACCGTGAGACGCTGGGTAGACCTTCTCGTTCGCCTGCATTTCGGCTTCCTCGTGCGACCGTGGTTCGCCAACGTCGCCAAGGCACTGCGCAAGGAGCCGAAGTGGTTCTTGCGCGACTGGTCCGGTATCGAGGATCTCGGTGCCAGGGCGGAGACCTTCGTTGGCTGCCATCTGCTCAAGGCCGTCGAGGGCTGGACAGACTTGGGCCTGGGGCAGTTCGATCTTCGCTATGTGCGCGACAAGCTGAAGCGGGAGGTCGACTTCCTGGTGGTGCGCGATCGCAAACCGTGGTTCCTGGTGGAAGTCAAGGCAAGTGAAGCTGGACTGTCCGACGCGCTGGAATACTTCCAATCGCAGACAAGGGCCCGCCACGCGTTTCAGGCCGTCATGAACCGGGCCTTCGTGAACGCAGACTGCTTCGAACGGGCCGAGCCGGTCGTTGTGCCAGTGCAAACCCTGCTGAGCCAACTCATCTGATCACCCAAGTGAGGTCGCCGGGGGAGCGACGCGTGGCGATTTTCTCCCGATAACCGTGATGCTGACTTGGTCCCTTGATCCGATTTTCGCGCCCGTCTACGCCCGTTTCGCACCGCCAATCGCGGTTTCGCTCCGCCTGTCCTGCCTTTTTGCACTTCGCGCGCCGCAATTGGCGCTTCGTCGCAATCGGCTGGCGACGCGCAAGGCCCATCCATACAGTGCCTCCATCGCATCGGGGAACGGCCCCGGTCCAACCCAGGAGAGAGAAAATGACAAACGCATTTCAACGGACTTCCGAGAATGCCCTTTTCACGCTTTTGATCGCCGTGTTCGTCGGCTCGCTCGCGATTTCGGCGGCAACGGATCTGTCGAAGCATTCGGCGGCGGTGGCTACCAGCACGCTGGCGCGAGTCGCGGTAAGCGGCAGCAATTCCTGATTGGGTGGCAAGAAGCGGATGGCGAAGGCGCAGGCTCGCACCTACATTGCGCCTGTGGCAATTCCGCCTGCAGCGATTCACCGGAAAGGAACTGAGATGGGCAACACAGGAAACTGGCTGTTTTCCCCCGACAACGCGATGTTTGCCGTGCTGATCGCCGCTTTCGTCACGTGGACGATCGGCTCCGTGGCGACGGCGGGTGCCCCGCCCGCGGCTGGCGAAGTGGGTAGCTGCACGATGATCAAAGTTGCGCCGGGAGCGCAGCACTCCTGATCACGGGTTATCGTATGGAATGGACGACCGTGGGCGACGTTTCGAACAGGTGGTCGTTCCGCATCTGGGAGCGGCGTACAACTTCGCCCGCTGGCTCACGCGCAACGACCACGACGCGCAAGACATCGTGCAGGACGCCGCGCTGCGCGCGCTGCGCTTCCTGGACGGATTGCGCGGTGACGAGGCACGCCCGTGGCTGCTCGGCATCGTTCGCAATGCCGCTTGGACCTGGCTGCAGGCCAATCGTCCGGCCGAGCTGACCGCACTCGAAGAAGGCGCCGACGAGATCGCGGCGCCGCCATCTGATCAGCCCGAAACTTCCGCGATCCGTCGCGCGGAGGCACGCCTTCTGAGCGAGGCGATCGCAGCGCTGCCGCCGGCGTTGCGCGAAGTGATCGTGCTGCGCGAACTGGAGGACCTTGCATACCGGCAGATCGCACAGATCGCCGGCATCCCGATCGGAACCGTGATGTCGCGGCTGGCGCGCGCGCGCCGTCTGCTGTCGCAGTCGGTCAAGGTGATCGAGGCTGCCGCCGACCGGCAGGAGTCGTCGCGATGAGCCGCGACGACGAGTTGCGCCTGCACGCCTACCTCGATGGCGAATTGAGCGCCACCGAATCGAGCGATTTCGAGCGCCGCCTGGTTGCCGACGCCGAGCTGCGCCAGGGGCTGTCCGACCTGCGAGCGATCGGCGAGCGCATCCGCGCGCAGGCGCGCTACTACGAAGCGCCCGCGGGACTGCACGAGCGCGTGCTGCGACAGGTGCGGCGGGCCGAACCGCGCTCGCGCAGGCTGCCGCCATTTTGGGGTTTGCTGGCCGCCGGCGTGGCGTGCGCCGCGCTGGCCGCCTGGCTCGTTCCGGCGCTGCTGCCGATGATGCAGGCGCAGCCGCCCGGATGGCAGCCGAGCGTGCAGGAGGTGCTGGACGATCACCTACGCGCGCTGCTGGGGCCGAATCCGGTGGACGTCGCTTCGTCCGACCATCACACGGTAAAACCGTGGCTCAGCGCGCACCTCGGATTTTCGCCGGCGGTTCCGGATCTGTCTCAGCAGGGATTCGAACTGATCGGCGGGCGCCTCGACGTTCTCGACGCCAAGCCGGTCGCGGTTCTGGTGTACAAGCGCCGCCAGCACGTGATTTCGGTGTTCATCTGGCCGTCGGAGCACCCCGGCACCGGCCCCACGGAACCGCGCCGCGGCTACAACATGGTCCGCTGGGGCGCTGCGGGCCTGTCGTATTGGGCCGTATCGGACCTCAATGCGGCCGAATTGCGCGATTTCGGTGCCCTGCTATCATCTAACTCGTAGCGCTTTCTTGGGATGGGCGACGCAATGAAGAGCACGAATGGTGTCCTTGCGCTGTGTGGATGCTGCCTGCTGTTTGCTTCGGCAGTGGCGCGCGCGGACGACCCGCAGTCCGACCCTCACGCACACCATCACCACATGATGCAGGGGGCGGCGTCTGTGACTCGCACCGCTACCAATTACGCGGTGCCGGACATCACGCTGGTTCGGTCGGACGGCACGCGCGTGAATCTTGTGCAGGACTTGAAGGGCGATCCCCGTCCGGTGCTGCTCGATTTCATCTACACGACCTGCACGACGATTTGCCCCGTGCTGACGCAAACCTTCGCCGAGGTGCAGAGGCGCCTCGGTGCGGATGCGGCCAAAGTGAAAATGGTGTCGGTCTCGATCGACCCGGAGGAAGACACTCCGGCACGCCTGACCGAGTATGCAAAGCGCTACCAGGCCGGCCCGCAGTGGGAGTTCCTGACTGGCACCCTCGAGGCGAGCGTTGGAGTGCAACGCGCGTTCGATGTGTATCGCGGCGACAAGATGAGCCACTCGCCGGTGACTCTGTATCGCGCAGCGCCGGGCGGCCCGTGGATCCGACTCGATGGGTTCGCGACGCCCGATGCGCTGCTCGACGAGGTCCATCAGCAGGTCGCGCAGTTCTCGCAGGGCGGCGCGCAGACGCGCTGATCGCGCTCCGCGTCGCAAGAACGCCCGCGAGGCGGGCTCGTTCGCGTTGTTTCTTGATTGAGGTGTCGCCCCCGTTTTTATCGTCCGCCGTTATCGTCTGCGGCCATTCCCGCTAGCCCCAAACTGCTTCCCGTTTCCCGCTGAAAAGCGGCGGAAAAGCAGCATAACTACCGTGTTTATGGCGTGGTTTGAACCAATTTTGCTTACTGTGCATCCCTACCATTTGCAAGATAGCGTTTTCCTGCGACGCAGCATGGATATTCAATAAGTATCTGAAAAAAAAGCGGAACTCTGTATTTTCCACATATTGGGGAGATATCCCCAGGCACAGCGTTGCGACCCATCGTCGAGGCTAGGCGCATGTAAGCCTAGGGTGCCCCCGAGTCCCAATAGCGGTGGCTCCCACGCTGCCAGCAACAAGGGCACGCAATAGCCTGCGTTCGGTACGGTTTCCGCAGGAACAGTTGCGGCCGCCAGGTCCAGGGGAGGTCTCATGTTCAAGCTCTTTAGTCGCGCCGTTGCGGCGCTGCTGCTGGCAGTCGCGTTGCCCGCGGGAGCGCAGAACTTCATGGTGCAGTGTCCGAACGCGACGCTGCTGCACCCGCCTGGCAGCGTCACGACAGGTTCGGGCGCCAACCTGTACGACGACTACAACGCGACGGGCGTCAACACGCTCACGTACACAAGCGGCGGCACCATGCCGAACAACTACGGCCCGCATTTCGAGAACTACTACACCGGGCCGACGCTGGTGCCGCCCGTTACCGTCGCGGGCGTTACCTTTGATGGCGCGACCGCTACGAATGGCTCTGTCACGCCTCCGTACGTGAGCAATGGCGGCACCGTGAAGTGCCAGCAGATCTCCGGCGGCGACGGCCACATGACCGAGGCCGACGGCAGCCAGACCTTCATGTTCGCGTTCGGGCCCCTGAGCGGACTGGAC
>JAFAIM010000006.1 GCA_019236735.1 Burkholderiaceae bacterium | reverse complement strand
TCCTTCACGCGCCCGCCGCGGATCAGCACCACCGAGTGCTCCTGCAGGTTGTGCCCCTCGCCGCCGATATAGGAAATGACTTCGAACCCATTGGTCAGCCGCACCTTGGCGACCTTGCGCAGCGCCGAGTTCGGCTTCTTCGGCGTCGTCGTGTACACCTTCGTGCACACGCCGCGCCGCTGCGGGCAACCCTTCAGCGCCGGGCTCTTGCTCTTCACCCGCGCCATTTCCCGCGGCTTGCGCACCAGTTGGTTGATCGTCGGCATTTCCAGAGTCGCTACAAAGGCTTCTGCAGTCTTCGCGAAGCCTTTCATTCTAGCCGAGCGTGTCCCCCCCGGTCAACGCGCCACCCACGGCGCGATCAGCGGTCGATCGTTCCCATCATCGCTTGCGGATAGCGCTCGCCCGAGACCGCGCCCGGCGCGAACACCATGTCGAGGCGCGCCAACTGCTCGGCGTTCAAGCGGATGGCCGCTGCCGCCGCGTTCTGCTCGAGGTAGCGCACCCGCTTGGTGCCCGGGATCGGAACGATGTCGTCGCCTTGCGCCAGAACCCACGCCAGCGCCACCTGCGCCGGCGTGACCCCAAGCTGGGCGGCCACCGCCTCGAGCTCGCGCAGCAGTGCAAGGTTGCTGCGAAGGTTATCGGGAGCAAAGCGAGGCGTGCTGCGACGGTAGTCGTCGGCTTCGAGCGAGTCGACCGTCGTGATGGCACCGCTCAGGAAACCACGGCCGAGCGGGCTGTACGCGACGAAGCCCACGCCCAGCTTGCGGCATGCCCCAAGTACGTCGCGTTCCGGGTCGCGCGTCCACAGCGAGTACTCCGACTGCAGCGCCGCCACCGGGTGGACCGCACAGGCGCGCTCGAGCGTTTGCGCCGACGCCTCCGAAAGGCCGATGTGCCGGATCTTTCCAGCACGCACCAGGTCGGCCAGCGCCTGCATCGTCTCCTCGATCGGCACCTTCGAGTCGACCCGGTGCAGGTAGTACAGGTCGACATGATCGACGCCGAGGCGGCGCAGGCTGCCATCGATCGACCGTTTGGCGTAGGCCGGGCTGCCGTCGATCCCACGCGCGGCCGGTTTGCTCGGGTCGCGCACGATGCCGAACTTGGTCGCCAGCACGACCTCAGCGCGCCGGCTCCGAATCGCGCGTCCGACCAGTTCCTCGTTGGTAAAGGGCCCGTATGCGTCGGAAGTGTCCAGAAAGTTGATCCCCAAATCGAGCGCGCGGTGCAGCGTGGCGATCGCCTCACTCTCATCGGCGCGGCCGTAGAACTCGCTCATTCCCATGCAGCCGAGGCCGATCGCCGAGACGCGAAGGCCGGAGGCGCCGAGGGTACGTAACGGAAATGTCATCGGTTTGCTCCCCACGAATTCGACGCGGCGGTGAATCGACGGCGTGAATTTGCCACATCAGCGGGCACGAAATTCCACAACGCGCGAGGGCGATTTTCCGCTAGCGCTTTGCCAAATTTTGCCATCGCTGGTACTCTCGCCAGCATGGGGACGATGAACATTTCCCTTCCGGACGGCTTGAAGGACTTCGTTGATGCGCAGGTCACCGAGCGCGGCTATGGCACGAGCAGCGAGTACGTACGTGAGCTGATCCGCAGAGATCGGGATCGCGTCCGTCTGCGTGGCCTCTTGCTCGCGGGTGCAGGATCCGCACCCACTGCCGCCGCAGAAGCCGCTTACTTCGAAGTGCTGCGCGCCCGCGTACGCAAACGAGCGAAGTCCGGCGCTCGTTCGTGAGGGCCAAACCGGTCGTCCCGCGCGAGCGGGCCAACCGCGACGTCGACGAGATCGTCGACCATTATCTGAGCGAAAAGGCCGAGCAGGCGGCGATCGGGTTCATCGACGCGCTCGAGCGGGCCTATCTTCAGATCAGCCGTCATCCCGCCAGCGGATCGCCGCGATATGCCCATGAACTGGCTCTGCCGGGCCTGCGCTCTTGGGCACTGAAGCGCTACCCCTACCTCGTGTTCTACGTCGAGCAAACCGAGCACATCGATATCTGGCGGATCCTGCACGGTCAGCGCGACATCCCGCTGTGGCTGCGGGAAGGCGCGGAATAGCCAAGGAACGCCGCAGCTTCCGGGGTGGCGGTGGTGCTTTGACGTCGTAATTCGGATCGTTCTTGCCGCTTCTTGCGTTCCGGCGTGAACGTCCACCAGTTGCGGGCCTCGCCGGTGCGTGCTTGATGGATTGCGGCGGCGAACACGTCCCGCACACAAGGATCGAGCGGATTTCCCACCTTGCTCTGCAGAGACGCGTAGAGCTGATCCGGGTCGCTCGCAGCCAACTGCTGAATGCTCGCAACGCCCAGGACGGCGAAATCGGCGCGAGCTGCGGGGCCAACATTGCGCAGCGTGCTGAACGCATGGGCTGCCGTCCGCTTTCTGTCAGCGTGCCTCACGCTCATTGTGAGACCTCGCTGCAGATTTCCACGAGAAAGCCGTCTAGGTCGCGGACGTAGGAGACGACCTGTCCCCAAGGTTTTTGCGTCGGCTCAAGGACCGATTCGGCGCCGGCCGAGACGGCGTACGTGAAGCTCTTGCCAACGTTCTCCGTCACGAAGGCAAGCTCGGCGCCGGCAGGCTCGCTCTCGATGCGGTTGCGCCGGAAACCGGGGCGGGTCGTCGAGGCCATCTCCTCGCTGGCGAATGCCAGGGCCGTTGCCCCGGTCTCCATCTCCGCATATTGCCCGGTCTCGTGGATGAAGCGGCGGGACAGACCGAACGCCTTCTCGTAGAAGGCAACGGTCTTTGCGACGTCCGGGACGTAGAGGATCACATAAGCGAGTTTCATGGTTGACTCCAAATAGTCTTAATGAGACTATTATGCCAAGAAAGGGCGCGATGTCAATGAAACGGATGCAATTTCATCGAGGCGCCAGCGGCAAGGCTGCGCAGAATTCAGCACTGACGACGGCGGATCTGGTCGTACTCAGCCTCATTCGCGAGCGCCCAATGCACGGCTACGAGCTGGTGAAGGAGTACGAGCGGCAGGAGGTCGAGGATTGGGCCTCGGTCTCGCGCCCCCACGTCTACTACGCCCTGCAGAAGCTCGCGGAACGCGGACTCATCGAGCCGATCAACGGTGCCGAAGCTGCCGATCCGCGTGGCAAGACGGTCTACCGCACGACTCGAAGCGGCGTGCTGGCCCTGAGCGGCGCCTTGGCGTCGCCAACGTGGGCGCAGAGCCGAGCGCCGACGTCGTTTGATACCTGGCTCGGACTTTCCATTCATGCACGCGCTTCCGACCGCCGGCGCGTACTTGCGGCGAGGCGAGCCTACCTCGATGCCCAACTCGAGAAGGAGCGGCAGACGCTCAAAGCGATCGAAGCCGACTCGGGCTCACGTGTGCCGATTGCCGCCGTCATGGTGGGACTCTGCATCGCTCAGTTCGAGACGGAGCGAAATTGGCTTGAGAAGCTTGAGGCGGCGCTGCGCTGAGCAAACATATAAGCGGTTGTGTTACATCAGTGTCATCGTATCGAGGGCGCATCAGAGTCGCTCACTGACCAATTCGCGTCAGCACAGACCCTTGCCGACTCTTCCATGTGTGCCCGAAAATCGCAGCGAGGGGGTGTGTTTAATGATTCGATCGATCCTGCTGGGGCTTGCGGCGTCGGCGTGCGTAGCCTCGGCGCATGCCACCGATATCAGCGGCTCGGGCTCGACCTTCGTCCACGCCGTGATGCTCCGATGGGCCGCCGACTACTTCGCCAAGAGCGGCGTGGCGATCAGCTACGACGCGATCGGCTCGTCGGCGGGCACCAAACAGATCAAGGAAGGCAAGGTCACATTCGCCGCCTCCGACCGGCCGCTTTTGACTTCCGAACTGGTGGCCGCAGGCCTGGCTCAGTTTCCGATAGTGGTTGGCGGCGTTGTTCCGGTGTTCAATCTCGATGGGGTCAAACCGGGACAGGTGAATCTCACCGGGGAGCTGCTCTCCGATATCTTTCTTGGAAAAATCAAGTCCTGGGACGATCCGGCGATCGCAGCGCTCAATCCCAATACGAAGTTCCCGAACCTGCAGATCCGCATCGCGTACCGCGCCGACGGTTCCGGCACCACCTTCAACTGGACCAATTACCTGTCCAAGGTCAGTCCCGAATGGAAGGCCAAAGTCGGAGAGGGCACCGTCGTGAACTGGCCGACCGGAACCGGGCATGAGGGAAACGAGGGCGTCGCTTCCTACGTCAGCTACGTCAGGGGCGCGTTGGGCTATGTCGAACTTGCTTTCGCGATCAAGCACGAGATGGCTTTCGCGAAAATCAGGAACCGCGCCGGCGCTTTCGTCGCGCCAACAGCGGACAGCTTCCGGGCCGCAGCAGCCAATGCGGGCTGGAATTCATCAGATTTCTACGAAATCCTCACCGATGCGCCCGGCAAGGATGCATGGCCCGTCGCGGCCACGACATTTGTCCTGATGCCCAGGCATCCGAACGAGACCGACAAGTCGAAGGAGGCGCTGCGCTTCTTTCGTTGGGCGCTCGAAGAAGGTCAGGAGGACGCCAAGGGCCTCCTATACGTTCCGTTGCCGGAGACGCTGGTCAAGCGGATCGAGGACTACTGGAGCCGGAACATCAAGTAGAAGCCCGCCCGTTCTGAGCCAGCAAACTCACAGGCAATACCCAAGAATGAACTCCAAGCCGTACGTGTTGGCAAAGCTCTCGTTGATGTTGGGAGTTTCGAGGTGGTCGCCGCGTCCAGAAGCGGCCCGTACGGGCCACATGCGAAACATCAAGGGTCGGCCCCGCCCTTTCCCCCTTGCGGCCGACTACTACACACTCCCCGTTGGAACGATCGCAGCGGTTTCGACCATCAACACGACAGTGCGATCTGGTGCGCGCGTCCGGTGGACGACGCCTTTGGGGACCACGAATCCTTCCCGCACCTGCAGATCGACCGATCGGTCCTTCAGATCGATCAGCAAGTGCCCGTCGAGGACGAAGAAGAATTCATCCTCCTCGTCGTGCTTGTGCCAGTGGTACTCGCCCTGAAGCACACCGAGTCGCACCACCGAATCGTTCACCTTGCACAGCGTCTGGTTGTACCAATCGTCGCGACACTGAGCCACCAGGGCGGGGACGTCGACAACGGTCAGTGGTGCGAACTTGATGTCAAGGTGGGTGGCGTAGGGATAGTCCTTCGGGTCGGTGGTCGCGGCTGGCATGGGTGCCTCTCGTTTTCGGTTTACTCCTGATTCCTATTCGCCCCACCGATTGGCGTTCTTTGGCCAATCGGCACGCTGCACTCGAACGACGCAGAAGCGCTGGCCCGTGGGCGCACGCATGATCACCCAGCGTTCTTTGCGCTCGTCAACTTTGGCACCCAGTTTTTCGAGGCGGTCGACTTCGGCCGGAATATCATCGGTCTCGATATCGATGTGAACGCGGCTATCGTGATCGACACGCTGAACCTGCACGCTGAGCTCGCCGGGCGGCGTTTCCAGCATCCGGTAATTGCCGCGGCTTCCCGGATGCCGCGGATCGACCGGACGGCCAAGCGCATCCGCCCAAAATTGCGCGGCAGCGTCGATATCGTCGGTCCTGCAATCGATCAGCAGGCCATTGATGCGCGAGCGATGCATGGAAACCACCCTCCACAGAGATCCGGCGCGTTTCCAACAACGGCCGCTTGCCCCTATTGGGGCGGGGACTCCTGATAGACCGTCATCGCGTCGCCCGAGCAGGACCAACTCGCCCGCGACGCGGCGAAAATTCGCGCCTGCGGCCGAATCGGCGCCTCTTCGTCCAACGACCCTGCAGGGATGATCACGGCGTCGGTGTCCTTGGGTTGGAGCGGCAAGCGACCACCGCAGACCGCGCAGAAGTGGTTCGCGAAGCGCTTGGCCTCGATCAAGCGATGCGCGTGCTGGCGGTACAACCCCTCGCGCAGCCCAACCCCGGCTCCCTCGCAATCGAGAGAGCCGGGGTCCTCGCTACGGTCCAGAGACCGCCTCGGTGCCTTCGCCCTCGGCGGTGTCGACCGCCTCCGGCGTGCGGCCGCTCGCCTCCAGCGCAGCCAGGGCCTCGCGCTCGGCAGCGTCCGCCTCCTCCTTGTCCTTGCGCGCCCGGTGATAGGCGAGCCCGGAGCCGGCGGGGATCAGGCGGCCGACGATCACGTTCTCTTTCAGACCGCGCAGTTCGTCGCGCTTGCCCATGATCGCCGCTTCGGTGAGCACCCGCGTGGTCTCCTGGAACGAGGCCGCCGAGATGAACGAGTCGGTCGACAGCGACGCCTTGGTGATGCCGAGCAGCACGTTCTCGTACAGCGCCGGCCGTCCGCCTTTGGCGATCGCCTTGTCGTTCTCATCCAGCAGCTCCGAGCGCTCGACCTGCTCGCCCGTGATGAACGGTGCGTCGCCCGGTTCGGCAATCTGCACCCGCCGCAGCATCTGGCGGACGATCACCTCGATGTGCTTGTCGTTGATCTTCACGCCCTGCAGCCGATACACGTCCTGCACCTCGTCGACGATGTAGCGGGCCAGCGCTTCGACCCCGAGCAGCCGCAGGATGTCGTGTGGATCGGCCGAACCGTCGACGATCAGCTCGCCCTTGTTCACCACCTGCCCGTCGTGCACCAGCACGTGCTTGTCCTTCGGGATCAGGAACTCGTGCTCCTTGCCCTCCAGGTCGGTGATGATCAGGCGCTGTTTGCCCTTGGTGTCCTTGCCGAACGACACTGTTCCGGTGACCTCGGCCAGCATCCCGGCGTCCTTCGGTGAACGGGCTTCGAACAGCTCGGCAACGCGCGGCAAGCCCCCGGTGATGTCGCGAGTCTTCTGCGACTCCTGCGGGATCCGCGCCAGCACGTCGCCGACGGCGATCTGCTGGCCGTCGCGAACGACGATCAGCGCCCCCACCGGGAACGAGATCGTCACCGCGTGGTCGGTGCCGTGGATGCGCACTTCCTCGCCCGCCTCGTTGACCAGCTTCACCTGCGGGCGCAGTCCCTTGGCGCTGGCGCCACGACGCTTGGCGTCGATCACGACCAGCGTCGAAAGCCCCGTCACCTCGTCGATCTGCTTGGCGACGGTCACGCCTTCTTCGACGTTCTCGAAGTGCGTCGTGCCGGCGTACTCGGTGATGATCGGACGCGTCAGCGGGTCCCACTGCGCGAGCTGGGCGCCGGCGCGAACCGCCTTGCCGTCGGTGGCGTTCAGCGTCGCCCCATACGGGACTTTGTGGCGCTCGCGCTCGCGTCCGTTGTCGTCGACCACGGTCACCTCGCCCGAGCGCGAGATCACGATCTGCTCGCCCTTGGCATTGGTCACGTAGCGCATCGTGCTGGTGAAGCGCACCATGCCGTTGCTCTTGGCCTCGATTGCGCTCTGCACCGCTGCCCGCGACGCCGCACCGCCGATGTGGAAGGTACGCATCGTCAGCTGCGTTCCCGGCTCGCCGATCGACTGGGCAGCGATCACGCCGACCGCCTCGCCGGCGTTGACCAGGACGCCGCGCCCCAGATCCCGCCCGTAGCATTTGGCGCAGATACCGTAGCGGGTGTCGCACGACAGCGGTGTGCGTACCTTGATCTCGTCGATTCCGAGCTGTTCGATGCGGTCGACCGCGTCTTCGTCGAGCAGCGAGCCCGCCGCAAACAGCATTTCCTGCGTGTCCGGATCGAGCACGTCGAGCGCGGAGACGCGCCCGAGGATGCGGTCGCGCAGCGCCTCGATGACTTCGCCGCCCTCGACCAGCGCGCGCATCGCGGCGCCGCTGGAGGTGCCGCAATCGTCTTCGGTCACGACCAGGTCCTGCGTCACGTCGACCAGGCGCCGCGTCAGATACCCCGAGTTGGCGGTCTTCAGCGCGGTGTCGGCCAGACCTTTGCGGGCGCCGTGCGTCGAGATGAAGTACTGCAGCACGTTCAGGCCTTCGCGGAAGTTCGCCGTGATCGGCGTCTCGATGATCGAGCCGTCCGGCTTGGCCATCAGTCCGCGCATCCCGGCCAGCTGACGGATCTGCGCAACGGAACCGCGCGCGCCCGAGTCGGCCATCATGAAGATCGAGTTGAACGACTCCTGGCTCACGTCGGCCTCGTGACGGTCGCGGGTGCGCTCGGTGGCGAGCTGCTCCATCATCACCTTGCCGACCTGGTCGCCTGCGCGGCCCCAGATGTCGACCACCTTGTTGTAGCGCTCGCCCTGCGTCACCAGGCCCGAGGTGTATTGCGCCTCGATCTCCTTGACCTCCTTCTCGGCGGCTCGGATGATTTCTTCCTTCTGCTCCGGCACGCGCATGTCGTCGATCGCGATCGACAGGCCCGCTCGGGTTGCCAGCGCGAAGCCGGATTGCAGCAGGCGGTCGGCGAAGATCACCGTATCGCGCAGGCCGCAACGGCGGAACGACGCGTTGATGAGCCGCGAGATCTCCTTCTTCTTCAGCGGCTTGTTCAGCAGCACGAACGGCATCCCCGCCGGCAGGATCTCGGACAACAGCGCGCGACCGACCGTGGTTTCGTGGCGCGCGATGCGTTCGCTGCGCTCGCCGTCGACCACATCGGTTTCGCGGATCCGCACCGTGATGCGGGTCTGCAGCTCGACCTGGCCGCTTTCGTACGCGCGATGCACTTCGCCGACATCGCTGAAGAACGTCCCCTCGCCGCGGCCATTGATCTTCTCGCGCGTCGCGTAGTACAGGCCGAGAACGACGTCCTGACTCGGCACGATCGACGGATCACCGTTGGACGGGAACAGGATGTTGTTCGACGACAGCATCAGCGCGCGCGCCTCCAGCTGCGCCTCGAGCGAAAGCGGAACGTGCACTGCCATCTGGTCGCCGTCGAAGTCGGCGTTGAAGGCCGCGCACACCAGCGGGTGCAGCTGGATCGCCTTGCCTTCGATCAGCACCGGTTCGAACGCCTGGATGCCAAGGCGGTGCAGCGTCGGCGCGCGGTTCAACAGCACCGGGTGCTGACGGATCACCTCTTCCAGGATGTCCCAAACGATGGGTTCCTGCGACTCGACCATCTTCTTGGCCGCCTTGATCGTCGTCGCCAGGCCCATCAGCTCGAGCTTGTTGAAGATGAACGGCTTGAACAGCTCCAGCGCCATCAGCTTGGGCAGGCCGCACTGATGCAGCTTCAGTTGCGGGCCCACGACGATCACCGAGCGGCCCGAGTAGTCGACCCGCTTGCCGAGCAAGTTCTGGCGGAAGCGCCCGCCCTTGCCCTTGATCATGTCGGCAAGCGATTTGAGCGGCCGCTTGTTGGCACCGGTCATCGCCTTGCCGCGGCGGCCGTTGTCCAGCAGCGAATCGACGGCCTCCTGCAGCATCCGCTTCTCGTTGCGGACGATGATCTCGGGCGCCTTCAGCTCGAGCAGCCTCTTCAGGCGGTTGTTACGGTTGATCACGCGCCGGTACAGGTCGTTCAGGTCCGAGGTCGCGAAGCGCCCTCCGTCGAGCGGAACCAGCGGGCGCAGCTCCGGCGGCAGCACCGGCAGCGCCTCCAGGATCATCCATTCGGGCTTGATCGCCGAGCGCTGGAAGCCTTCGAGCGTCTTCAGGCGCTTGGCGTACTTCTTGATCTTCGCTTCCGACCCGGTCTCGGACAGCTCCTTGCGCAGTGTCTCGATCTCCTTGTCGACGTCGATCGCGCGCAGCAGCTCGCGGACCGCTTCGGCCCCCATCAGCGCGCGGAATTCGTCGCCGTACTCCTCGGTCTTGGCGATGAAGTCGTCCTCGGTCATCAGCTGCCCGCGCTTCAGCGGCGTGAAGCCCGGGTCGACCACGACATAGGCCTCGAAGTACAGCACGCGCTCGATGTCGCGCAGCGTCATGTCGAGCACCATTCCCATCCGGCTTGGCAGCGACTTCAGAAACCAGATGTGCGCAACCGGCGAAGCGAGCTCGATGTGGCCCATCCGCTCGCGCCGCACCTTCGACAACGTGACCTCGACGCCACACTTCTCGCAGATCACTCCGCGGTGCTTCAGGCGCTTGTACTTGCCGCACAGGCACTCATAGTCCTTGATCGGCCCGAAAATCTTGGCGCAGAACAAACCGTCGCGCTCCGGCTTGAAGGTCCGGTAGTTGATCGTCTCGGGCTTCTTGACTTCGCCGAACGACCACGAGCGGATCTTCTCGGGCGATGCGATCCCGATCTTGATGACGTCGAACTGCTCGTCCTGCTGTACTTGCTTGAACAGATCCAACAGCGCTTTCATGTATTTCTCCCGTTCTGGGCGGAGGTGAGGTTCACTCAACCCTCCTTCGCGCTACGCGCTTCGGAGGGTGACCCTGCGAAGCTCCGGCGCAGAAGCGCCCGGAGCGAAGCAGGGTCAATCGCGCTCCAGGTCGATATCAATTCCAAGAGACCGGATCTCCTTCACCAGCACGTTGAACGATTCCGGCATTCCGGCCTCGATCGAGTGCTCGCCCTTCACGATGCTTTCATACACCTTGGTGCGGCCGTTCACGTCGTCCGATTTCACCGTCAGCATCTCCTGCAGCGTGTACGAGGCCCCGTAGGCCTCCAGTGCCCAAACCTCCATCTCGCCGAAGCGCTGGCCGCCGAACTGCGCCTTGCCGCCGAGCGGCTGCTGCGTCACCAGCGAGTACGGTCCGGTCGATCGTGCGTGCATCTTGTCGTCGACCAGGTGGTGCAGCTTCAGCATGTGCATGTAGCCGACCGTCACCGGGCGCGTGAAAGGCTCACCCGTGCGCCCGTCGACCAGAGTCGCCTGCGTGCGCGTCGTCGAAAGCCCCAGGCGCCGAGCCACGTCCTCCGGAAACGCGATCTCCAGCATCGAACGGATCTCGTGCTCCGAGGCGCCGTCGAACACCGGTGTGGCGAACGGAACCCCGCTCTGCAGTTGCTCGGCAAGCTCGACGATCTCGACATCCGACAGGTCGTCGATGTCCTCGCTCTTGCCCGAGCGGTTGTAGACGTCGCGCAGAAACGCACGCCCCTCGGCGATCTGGCTGGCGCGCAGCAGCTCGCCGATGCGCTGTCCCAGTCCCTTGGCGGCCCACCCCAAGTGGGTCTCCAGGATCTGGCCGACGTTCATCCGCGACGGCACCCCGAGCGGGTTCAGCACGATGTCCACCGGCGTGCCGTCGGCCATGTGCGGCATGTCCTCGATCGGCACGATGCGCGACACGACGCCCTTGTTGCCGTGCCGCCCGGCCATCTTGTCGCCGGGCTGCAGGCGGCGCTTCACCGCCAGGTACACCTTGACCATCTTGAGCACGCCCGGAGGCAGCTCGTCACCCTGCGTGAGCTTCTTCTTTTTGTCCTCGAAGGCCTGGTCGAATTGGCGCCGCTTGGTTTCGATCGACTCCTTCAGCGCTTCCAGCTGCGCAGCCGCCGCGTCGTCGGCGAGGCGGATGTCGAACCAGTGCCAGCGCTCGAGCGAATCGACGTAGTCCTTCGTGATCACCGTGCCCTTGGCGATCTTGCGCGGGCCGCCGGAGGCCTCCTTGCGCAGCAACAGCCGCTCGACGCGGGCGAAGGCGTCGGCCTCGACGATCCGCAGCTGGTCGTTCAGGTCCTGGCGGTAGCGTTTCAGCGCGTCGTCGATGATCTGCTGGGCGCGCTTGTCGCGCTGAATGCCCTCGCGCGTGAACACCTGCACGTCGATCACGGTGCCGTTCATTCCCGACGGCACCCGCAGCGAAGTGTCCTTCACGTCCGAGGCCTTCTCGCCGAAGATCGCGCGCAGCAGTTTTTCCTCGGGGGTCAGTTGGGTCTCGCCCTTCGGCGTGACCTTGCCGACCAGCGTGTCGCCGGCGGCAACCTCGGCGCCGATGTAGACGATCCCCGAATCGTCCAGCCGCGCGAGCTGCGATTCCGACAGATTGGAGATGTCGCGCGTGATCTCCTCGGGGCCGAGCTTGGTGTCACGCGCGACAACGTTCAGCTCCTCGATGTGGATCGAGGTGTAACGGTCGTGCGCAACCACCCGCTCGCTGATCAGGATCGAGTCCTCGAAGTTGTAGCCGTTCCACGGCATGAACGCGACCAGCATGTTCTGGCCGAGCGCGAGCTCACCCAGATCGGTCGAAGCGCCGTCGGCGATCACGTCGCCTTTGGCGATCGCATCGCCCTTCTTCACGATGGGCCGCTGGTTGATGTTGGTGTTCTGGTTCGAGCGCGTGTACTTGACCAGGTTGTAGATGTCGACGCCCACCTCGCCGGCGACGTTCTCGTCCTCGTTGACGCGCACCACGATCCGGTTGGCATCGACATGGTCGACCACGCCGCCGCGCAGCGCCTGCACCGTGGTGCCCGAGTCCACCGCCACCGTGCGCTCGACGCCCGTGCCGACCAGCGGCTTCTCGGGACGCAGGCAAGGAACCGCCTGGCGCTGCATGTTCGAGCCCATCAGCGCGCGGTTGGCGTCGTCATGTTCTAGGAACGGGATCAGCGAGGCCGCGACCGACACGATCTGGCTCGGAGCGATGTCCATAAACTCGATCCGGTCCGGCGTGTGCAGCACGAACTCGCCGTTCTGCCGGCACGAGACCAGCTCGTCGGTGAAACGCCCATCGCGGTCCAGCGCCGCGTTGGCCTGCGCGATCACGTAGCGGCCTTCTTCGATCGCCGACAGGTACAGGATCTCGTCGCTCACGGCGCCGCTCTCCACGCGCCGGTACGGCGTCTCGAGGAAGCCGTATTCGTTCAGGCGCGCGTACAGCGCCATCGAGTTGATCAGGCCGATGTTCGGGCCTTCGGGCGTCTCGATCGGGCACACCCGGCCGTAGTGGGTCGGATGGACGTCGCGCACTTCGAAGCCCGCTCGCTCGCGCGTGAGTCCGCCGGGTCCGAGCGCCGAAACCCGTCGCTTGTGGGTGATCTCGGACAGCGGGTTGGTCTGGTCCATGAACTGCGAAAGCTGCGAGGACCCGAAAAACTCGCGGATCGAGGCCGAGATCGGCTTGCTGTTGATCAGGTCGTGCGGCATCAGGTTCTCGGTCTCGGCCTGCCCGAGGCGCTCGCGTACCGCGCGTTCGACCCGCACCAGTCCCGCACGGAACTGGTTCTCCGCCAGCTCGCCCACGCAGCGAACGCGCCGGTTGCCCAGATGGTCGATGTCGTCAATCTCGCCGCGGCCGTTGCGCAGCTCCACCAGGATCTTCATCGTGTCGATGATGTCCTCGTGCGTCAGCGTCAGCGGCCCGGTGATTTCCTCGCGGCTCATGCGGCTGTTGACCTTCATCCTTCCGACCCGCGACAGGTCGTAGGTCTCACCGTCGAAGAACAGACGCCGGAACAGCGTCTCGACCGCGTCCTCGGTGGGCGGCTCGCCCGGCCGCATCATCCGGTAGATCGCGATCCGAGCCGACAGCTGGTCGCCAGTCTCGTCGATTCGCAACGTGTTCGAGATGAAAGCGCCCTGGTCGAGATCGTTGACGTAAATCGTCCGGATCTCGCCCACGCCTGCGGCGCGAAACTTCTTCAGCTCCGCGTCGGTGAGCTCATCGTTGGCTTTGGCCAGGATCTCGCCGGTCTGCGGATCGACCACCGCGCCGGCCAGCACGCGACCGAGCAGGTAGTCCTCGGACACGTCGACCCGCGTCATCCCGGCCGTTTCCATGTCACGGATGTGGCGGGCGTTGATCCGCTTGTCCTTGGCGACGATCACCTTGCCGGTCGGGTCGACCAGGTCGAAGCGCGCAATTTCTCCCCGCAGCCGGTCGGGAACCAGCTCCATGCGAGCGCCGGTGGCGGGCGACAGCTCGAAGCTGTCGAACGCAAAGAAATGCGCGAGCACCTGCTCGTTGTTCAACCCGAGCGCCTTCAGCAGGATCGTGGCCGGCATCTTGCGGCGGCGGTCGACGCGGAAGTACAGGATGTCTTTCGGGTCGAACTCGAAATCGAGCCAGGAACCGCGGTACGGGATCACGCGCGCAGAGAACAGCAGCTTGCCCGACGAGTGCGTCTTGCCGCGGTCGTGCTCGAAGAACACGCCGGGTGAACGGTGCAGCTGCGACACGATCACGCGCTCGGTGCCGTTGATCACGAACGAGCCGGTCGAGGTCATCAACGGGATCTCTCCCATGTAGACCTCCTGCTCCTTGACCTCCTTGACGGTCGGCTTCGACGCCTCGCGGTCCATGATCACCAGCCGCACCTTGGCGCGCAGCGGCGAGGCGTACGTCAGGCCCCGCTGTTGGCATTCCTTCACGTCGAACGGCGGCTCGCCGAGCGAATAGCCGACGAACTCCAGCCGCGCCATGCCGTTGTGGCTGGAGATGGGAAACACCGACTCGAACGCCGCCTGCAACCCGATCGACACCCGCGTCGAAGCGGGCGCGTCCGCCTGCAGGAACTGCGCGTACGACTCGAGCTGTGTCGCCAGCAGGAACGGCACCGTCTGCACGGCGGGACGCTTGGCGAAACTCTTGCGAATGCGCTTCTTTTCAGTGAAGGAGTAAGGCATCGACGCTCCTTGGGTAACACCGGGCCGGCCCGGGCGGGCAGGCGGCCACAGGGACGAGTTCGGCCACGCGGAATTCGAGCCCGCGTGGCGCCGACCGATTCGACGATAGTTTCATCCGGGAAATCTTTGCGTCGCGCTCTGCCGCACAGAGCGGGATGCAAAGATTTCCGGGAGGGCGGCAAGCCCTCCCATTCGTGCTACTTCACCTCCACTTTGGCGCCGGCGTCCTCGAGCTTCTTCTTTGCCGCTTCCGCGTCGGCCTTGTTGACGCCCTCCTTCACGGGCTTCGGCGCGCCGTCGACGAGGTCTTTCGCCTCTTTCAGGCCCAGGCTGGTGAGCTCGCGCACCGCCTTGATCACGTTGACCTTGTTCGGTCCGGCTTCGACCAGAATGACGGTGAATTCGGTCTTCTCCTCCGCCGGAGCGGCAGCAGCGCCGCCGCCGCCCGCCGGAGCGACCGCCACCGCGGCAGCGGCGGCCGATACGCCGAACTTCTCCTCCATCATCTTGATCAGTTCGCTGATCTCGAGCACGGTCTTGGAGGCGATCGCGTCGAGGATTTCCTGGTTCGAAAGTGCCATTTGCTCGTGCTCCTGTTCGGTTTCGAATTGCCGTGGCCGTGGTGGCGCAGTCCGGGTCAGGCGGCCTGGCGCGCGTCGCGCACTGCCGCCAACGTGCGTACCAGCCGGGACGGGACCTCGTTGAGCGTCCGCACCAGCTGCGCCGCCGGGGCGCGCATCGTCGCCATCAGCTTCGCCAGCAGTTCCTCCCGGCTCGGCAGCGTGGCAAGCGCCTTGACCGCCTTTCCATCCATCACGAAGTCGGGCATCGCACCCGCCTTCACGACGAGCTTCTCGTTGTCCTTCGCGAAGCTCGAAAGGACTTTCGCCACCGCCACCGGATCGGACCCCATGCCATAGACCAGCGGCCCGACCAGGTGGTCGGACAGCCCGGCAAAGGGCGTCCCGGCGACGGCGCGCCGCGCCAGCGTGTTTTTCAGGACGCGCAACTGGACCCCCTGGCTGCGCGCCTGCTTGCGAAGCCGGGTGATCGAATCGACGTCCATTCCACGGTACTCGGCCACGACGATCGCCTTGGTGCGCGCAACAATGGCGCTCACTTCGTCGATCCGGGTGGCCTTCTCCTGCCTGGTTAAAGCCACGGTACTGGCTCCACTCAAAGGTGCTCAGCTCACGCCTCGCACCGGTTCCAAAACCGGCGTCCGCTGAGAAGCCTTCGAGTCACAGGGCCCCGCCTCCGCGCTAACGCGCTTCGGCGGGCAAGCCCGCCGTAGCCCAAAGGGCGAAGGCGGGTCCGAGCGACACAACCGCTTCCTTCGACTGCGCCGTCTGCGCTGGGCGGATCGGTCCGATGGTCCGGACGATCTCCGTTTAAGCCACCCCGCTTCGCGCCTGGCGGCGCTACGCAGGGCAAGCCCCGGCGGTCTTCGACAGCAGCTGCGTTCAACAGCCCTCCTACGCGCTGTGCGCTTCGGAGGGTCGCTGCCGCAACAGCCCAAAGCCTGTTCGATGACCCGCTTGCGGCGAGTCAACAACCTCCCTCGTACGACCTACCCATATGGGTGCTCACGACGATTTCTCAAGCATTCAAACTGGTCAAATCCACTCGCACGCCGATCCCCATCGTCGAGGACACCGCCAGCTTGCGCAGGTAGATCCCTTTGACCGAAGCGGGTTTGGCCTTCTGCAGCGCGTCGACCAGGGCCGACAAATTCGAGCGAAGCCGATCGAGGTCGAACGAGGCGCGCCCAATCGAGCAGTGGACGATTCCCGCCTTGTCGGCCCGAAACTGCACCTGGCCGGCTTTGGCGTTGCGCACCGCCGCTGCCACATCGGCGTTGACGGTTCCGACCTTCGGGTTCGGCATCAGGCCCCTGGGCCCAAGGATCTGGCCAAGGGCGCCAACCACGCGCATCGCGTCCGGCGAAGCGATCACGACGTCGAAATCCAGGAACCCGCCCTTGATCTTCTGGGCCAAGTCCTCGAAGCCGACCTCGTCGGCGCCGGCAGCGCGCGCTTCGTCGGCTTTTGCGCCCTGCGCGAATACGGCAACCCTCACCGTGCGCCCGGTGCCGGCGGGCAGAACCACCGACCCGCGCACCGACTGATCCGACTTCTTCGAGTCGATGCCGAGTACAACCGCCGTGTCGATCGATTCGTCGAACTTCGCGGTCGCAGTCTCTTTCACGATCTTCAAGGCATCGGCCACCGAGTAAAGATGGTTGTGCTCGACCTTGGTTCGAATCGCGCGCGTGCGCTTGGAAAGTTGGCTCATCGCTCCTGGCCTTCCACCGTGATCCCCATGCTGCGAGCCGAGCCGGCGATCGTCCGAACGGCGGCATCCAAGCCGGCCGCGGTCAGATCCGGCATCTTCGTCTTGGCGATTTCTTCGGCCTGGGCGCGCGAGATCTTGCCGACCTTGTCGGTATGCGGTTTGCTCGAACCTTTCTCCACCTTGGCCGCTTTCTTGATCAGCACTGTGGCCGGCGGGGTCTTCATCACGAACGTGAAGCTCTTGTCGGCAAACGCCGTGATCACCACCGGGATCGGCAGTCCCGGCTCCAGACCCTGGGTCTGGGCGTTGAACGACTTGCAGAACTCCATGATGTTCAGGCCGCGCTGGCCGAGCGCGGGCCCGATCGGAGGCGACGGATTCGCCTTTCCGGCCGGAACCTGCAATTTGATGTAGCCGACGACCTTCTTCGCCATGTTCTCCGATCCTGCTTCCTAGACTTTCTCCACCTGGCTGAATTCCAGCTCCACCGGCGTCGACCGACCGAAAATCGTCACGGACACGCGCAGCCGGTTCTTCTCGTAGTTCACTTCCTCGACGTTGCCGTTGAAGTCCGTAAACGGCGGCTCCTTGATGCGCACCATCTCGCCGACCTCGAACAGCACCTTCGGGCGCGGCTTCTCGTAGCCCTCCTGCATTCGCAGCAGGATCTCATCGACCTCGCGCTGCGGCAGCGGCGACGGCCGGTTGGCGGTGCCGCCCAGGAACCCCGTCACCTTGGGGGTTGTCTTGACCAGGTGCCAGGCCTCGTCGGCCATTTCCATCTCGACCAGCACGTAGCCCGAATACAGGCGCCGCTCGGTGATCGCGCGCTTGCCACCCTTGATCTCGACCACCTCTTCCGTCGGCACCAGAATCTTGCCGAAATGCGCCTGCAAGCCCGCGCGATCGATTCGCTCCTGCATTGCGCGCGCCACGCTCTTTTCCATCCCCGAATAGGCGTGCACGACGTACCAGCGTTTGCCCAGCAGGCCATGCGCGCCGCCGCCCGCAGGCGCCGCAGCCTGCGCGCCGGAGCTCTCAGCGCCTTGCTCCGGAACCGCCGGCGCAGAAGCATCCGCCGGATCCGCCGCATCCACCGACTTCACCGAGGCTTGCATCGCGCCCTGATCCGTACCCGCCGCCGTATTCATCATTTCCACCCAAGCACCACGTCGTACAGCACCCACTCGACGCCCTTGTCCACTCCGAACAGCACGATGGCCATCACGCCGACGAACAGGAACACGAACCCCGTGTTCTTCAGCGCCTCGTCGCGAGTCGGCCACGTCACGCGCTTGGCCTCTTCGTAGCTTTCCCGTGCGAAGCCCAGGAACCGCTTGCCCGGCTCGCTGAAGCGCGCCACCACGACGCCCAGAACGATGCCGCCGAGCAGCAGGCCGACTCGCACCAGCATCGGCTGCTCGTACCAGATCGTGAAGCCCACCACCCCGACCAGCACCAGCGCGAGCGCAAGCGCGACGAGCAGCTTGTCCGCTCGGCTGGAAACCGTTTGCACGTCCGTCTTGTTCATCCGACCACCAATATCGGCACCATGGCAGGGGCAGAGGGAATCGAACCCCCAACCTTCGGTTTTGGAGACCGACGCTCTGCCAGTTGAGCTATACCCCTAGCAAGCCGTGATGCCCGTTTACGGTCACGAGCTTCGATCGCACCCGTGCTTGCGCCAGAAAACCTGGAGGATCGGCTACCAGGGGGGTCCGCGACCCCCCTCGTGCTCCCCCCGCGGCCTTCACAGGCTTCACAGTTGCGTACAAAGCGTCGCCCCTGCACCAGTTCAAATCCTTATTCCAAGATCTTTGCGACGACGCCGGCGCCGACGGTCTTGCCACCTTCGCGCACCGCGAAGCGCAGCCCCTGATCCATCGCGATCGGCTGGATCAGCTGCACCGTCATCTTGATGTTGTCGCCCGGCATCACCATCTCCGTTCCCGCCGGCAACTGCACCGACCCAGTCACGTCCGTCGTCCGAAAATAAAACTGCGGCCGATACCCATTGAAAAACGGCGTGTGCCGACCCCCCTCCTCCTTGCTCAGCACATACACCTCGCACTCGAACTTCGTGTGCGGCGTGATCGCCGCCGGCTTCGACAGCACCTGCCCGCGCTCGACCTCCTCCCGCTTGGTCCCCCGCAGCAACACCCCCACGTTGTCCCCCGCCTGCCCCTCATCGAGCAGCTTGCGGAACATCTCCACCCCCGTGCAGGTCGTCTTCAGCGTCGCCTTCAGCCCCACGATCTCGATCTCATCTCCTACCTTCACAATCCCTCGCTCGACCCGCCCCGTGACCACCGTGCCGCGACCCGAGATCGAAAACACGTCCTCGATCGGCATCAAAAACGGCTGGTCGATCGCCCGCTTCGGCTGCGGGATGTAGCTGTCCAGCGCCTCGGCCAGCTTCATGATCGACTGCTCGCCCAGCTCGCCCTTGTCGCCTTCCAGCGCCAGCTTGGCCGCCCCCTTGATGATCGGAATCTTGTCGCCCGGAAAGTCGTACTTGCTCAACAACTCCCGAACCTCCAACTCCACCAGCTCCAGCAGCTCCGCATCGTCCACCATGTCGCACTTGTTCATGTACACCACGATGTACGGAACCCCCACCTGCCGCGCCAGCAAGATGTGCTCCCGCGTCTGCGGCATCGGCCCGTCCGCCGCCGACACCACCAAAATCGCCCCGTCCATCTGCGCCGCCCCCGTGATCATGTTCTTCACGTAGTCGGCATGCCCCGGACAGTCCACGTGCGCGTAGTGCCGCGCCTTCGTCTGATACTCCACGTGCGCCGTGTTAATCGTGATCCCGCGCGCTTTTTCCTCCGGCGCATTGTCAATGTCGTCGTACTTCTTCACGTCCCCGCCGTACTTGGCCGCCAGCACCATCGTCATCGCCGCCGTCAGCGTCGTCTTGCCATGGTCCACGTGCCCAATCGTCCCCACGTTCACGTGCGGCTTGGTCCGCTCAAATTTCCCCTTGGCCATCGCCCAGCTCCCCGTTGATTCCTTGCTTCGCGCGCCGCCGCCTCAGGCCGCCGACGCTTGCACCCTGGTGCCCATGGTGCGGATCGAACGCACGACCTCTCCCTTACCAAGGGAGTGCTCTACCACTGAGCCACATGGGCGATCATTGATCCGGCCATCGAACCGTGGAGCGGGTGAAGGGAATCGAACCCTCGTCATAAGCTTGGAAGGCTTCTGCTCTACCATTGAGCTACACCCGCCTGCCATTCATTCGCGCCGGTCGGCGCGCATCACGCACGCCGCGCCCCGCAGGCCGACAAGCGCCCGCAAGGCCATTCCCTCTGTCCGATTGGTAATTCAGAACGTAACCGCGAATTGCCCCCAGCCCGCTCGCTTCCGTCCACGCGTTCTCCACCCACCTGCACCGTGCGCCACTCCTGGCACCGACCGGGATCCGCGGAAGCCTCGGATGTCCGGCTGGTGGAGGAGGTTGGATTCGAACCAACGTAGGCGCAAGGCCAACAGATTTACAGTCTGCCCCCTTTAACCACTCGGGCACCCCTCCGAGGGAACCGCAAATTATGTTGGCAGCGACTCAGTCTGTCAAATTGAGAGGGGCGGCGCACCGAAGAACAAACGTCGAAATTCGAGTGTGTGCGCTCACAAACTACCAGGATTAGCACCCAGCCTCACCGGTCCATCGGGCGCCGCTACATTTGCTTGAACAAGTGGGTGAAGCTGCGGCTGACCTCGAGCTTGTCGGGGTGGTTCTTGAAGGTGACGAGCTGGCGGCCACGCATGTCACGCACAACGCCTGTGATTGTGCGCACGTTGACGATCGTCGACCGGTGGATCTGCCAGAAGTGCTCCGGATCGAGCTGCTCGATCAGCTCGCGGATCGGGATTCGGATCAGTGCTTCGAACGCTTCGGTCTGAACGCGCGTGTATTTCTCGTCCGACACGAAAAACAGGATTTCGTCCACCGGGATCATCCGCAACTGCTGGCCGATCGTGGCCTGGATCCATTGCAGATGCTGGCGCCCGGAGGCCACCGCCTCGAGCCGGCGCGACAGCTGGTCCAGCAGCGCGCCCAAGTCCGGCGGCGGCGCCTGCAGCCGCCGCCGGAGCCGCTCGGCGGTGACGCGCAGCCGCTCGGTCTCGGCCGGTTTGAGCACGTAGTCGACCGCTCCCTGCTCGAACGCCTCGATCGCAAACTCTCCGTAGGCGGTGACGAACACCACGTGGCAAACGTTGCCGATCGCGCGCGCCGCTTCAACGCCGGTGAGCCCCGGCATCCGGATGTCGAGAAAAGCGAGCTGCGGCCGCAGCTCCCGCACCAGCTCGACCGCTTCCTGCCCGTTCTTGGCTTCGCCGATGATTTCGAGCTCCGGCCACACTTCGGCCAGGCGGGCGCGCAGCTGCTCGCGCATCAGACGCTCGTCGTCGGCGATGATCGCCTTCGGCGTCGTCATGCCGCGGCCCCAGCCGCTCCGACCGAATACGGGATCACGATCGTCGCGATGGTGCCGGACGGGGAGTTCGACTCGATCGTCAGCCGGCCACGCGCGCCGAACAGGGCTTGCAGCCGCTCGCGAACGTTGGCGAGTCCTAATCCGCTACCGGACGCGCCGGCAACTCCAAAACCGAGCCCGGTGTCGCTGACGGCCACGCGCAGGTTGCCATCGGCCACGTCAGCGTTCAACGTCAATGCGCCTCCCTCCGGCTTCGGCTCGAGGCCGTGCTTGATCGAGTTCTCGACCAGCGTCTGCAGCATCATCGGCGGAAAGGCTGCCGTCGACAAGCCGGTGGGCATCGAGATCGCAAACTGCAGCCTCTCGTCCATCCGCATCTTCAGCAGTTCGAGGTACGAGCGACACAGCGCCAGTTCCTGCGCCAGCGTGGAGGAGGCCTGCCGCATCTGCGGCAACGCGGTCCGCAGGTACTGAATCAGGTTCTTCTGCATCCGGGCAGCCCGCGGTGGATCGGTCTCGATCAGATAGTCGACCGACGCGAGCGTGTTGAACAGGAAATGCGGCTCGACCTGGGCTTGCATCGTCTTCAACTGTGCTTCGGCCAGCTGACGCTTCAGACCTTCGTCGGCCGCCACCGCGTCGGCGGCAAGCGCGCGCGACTCGGCGCGGCGCTTCGAACCGAGCGCGATCTTGACGATCATCAGCGCGAACATCAGCATCAAGACCAGCTCGACCAGGTTGGGCCACGACGTCTCCGGCGGCGGCATCACCCGGATTTTGCTGTTGACCTGATCCTTGACGATCTCCTCGATCTGGTCCTTGGCCGCTTCCACCGCCTCGGACACCTTGTCCGGATCGGAGAGCACGCCCGGGGGCAGCGTCACCGTCGGACTGGCCTCGCCGGCAGCTTTTCCAGCGCCGCCCGCGGCGGATGATTTCGATGTTTTGTCTGCGGTGGATGGTTTGGATGTTTTGTTCTTGTCGGCGGTCTTGGGCGGAGCTTTCTCGATCCGCACTCCGTTGTCGTCGATCACAACGTTGCCCGAGCCGTTCTTACCTTGGATCCGGACCCCTTTTTCGTCGATGTTGACCTCCGGCACATCCGACTCGCCCGGCGGCGGGCTGATGTGCAACCCGTCCGTGTCGACCGAAATGTGAACGTCCACCGGCACATGCGGTGGCGCGCGGCGCGACCTGTGCGGACTCGGAAACAGCGACCCGGCCATTCCGGCAAGCGCCAAAAGCAGCACGGCGAGCAGGAAGAACTTGCCCCACCCGATCGACACCAGCCAGTTGCCGAAGCGCGGCGCAAAGACGCCGGCCCGCGTGGCCGCCCCGGACGCGGCGCGAGACAGGACGTCACCCGCCTGGGCCAACCGGGAACGCGCTGCGTCCTTGGGTGCTGCGTCCTTGGGTGCTGCGTCCTTGGGTGATCCGTCCGCGGCGTTTGCCGCGCCTGCCTGCGAAGATCCTGGTTCGTTCATTTGTGTTCGCTCGTGCCGTATCCGTGCAGCGCCGTATGCGACAACTGTACGGCCAGCTGGCTGTGGCCGAAACCCACGACCGACCAGCTGCAGGATTCGGGGGCCAAGATGCTTTGCTACGCGATCGGCTGCATTCGGCGTGGAATATCATTGTCTCGCTGGGATTTACGCGAATCGTTCGGGTTTTTTTTAAGGGCTAACTATGACCATGCGAGACGCCATCAACCCGATGGGCACCGACGGCTTTGAGTTCGTCGAGTACGCGGCGCCTGATCCGGCTGCCCTCGGGGCCCTGTTCGAGAGCCTGGGTTTCACCCCGCTGGCGCGCCACCGCCACAAGAGGGTGACGCTGTACCGCCAGGGCGACATCAATTTCATCATCAACGCCGAGCCGGATTCCTTCGCGCAGCGTTTCGCGCGCCTGCACGGCCCGTCGATCTGTGCAATCGCGCTGCGCGTGCAGGACGCCGCATTCGCGTACCAGCGGGCGATCGAGCTTGGCGCCTGGGGCTTCGATTCCCGCTCCGGGCCGATGGAACTGAACATCCCCGCAATTAAGGGCGTGGGCGACAGCCTGATCTATTTCGTGGACCGCTGGCGCGGTAAGGGCGCCGAGCAGCTCGGTTACCGGCCGGGGCGCATCGGCGACATCGGGATCTACGACGTCGATTTCGAGCCGATCAACGATGCCGTCACCGAGGGCGACGCCCGTCCCGCAGGGGCAGGCCTGGTGCAGATCGACCATCTGACCCACAACGTGCACCGCGGCCGGATGAAGGAGTGGGCGGAGTTTTACGAGCGGCTGTTCAACTTCCGCGAGGTGCGCTACTTCGACATCGAGGGGCGCCAGACCGGCCTCAAGAGCAAAGCGATGTGCAGCCCGTGCGGCAAGATCCGAATCCCGATCAACGAAAGTTCCGACGACCGCAGCCAGATCGTCGAGTACCTGGATCTGTACCGCGGCGAAGGCATTCAGCACATCGCTCTGGCGACTTCCGACATCTACCGCTCGGTCGAAGCGCTGCGCGCGCGCGGCGTGCAGTTCCAGGACACGCCGGACACCTACTTCGAGGGAATCGACGCGCGTCTTCCCGGCCACGGCGAGTCGTTGCAGGATCTGCGCCGCCTGCGCATCCTGATCGACGGCAACCCACACGCGGCCGGCAAGGAGCTGCTGCTGCAGATCTTCACGCAAAACATGATCGGACCCATTTTCTTCGAGATCATCCAGCGCAAGGGTCACGAAGGCTTCGGCGAAGGCAACTTCCAGGCCCTGTTCGAGTCGATCGAGCTCGACCAGGTGCGGCGCGGCGTGCTCAAGCCGAGCGCGGAGACGGCGTGAAGCGACAACGGGCGCGCGGCCCGATCGAGGTTCCGGGATGAAGGTCACTCCCGTCACGTACGGGCAATCGCAGCGCCCCCCGCGTGGCGACTATTCGGTCGCTCGCGATGACTACACGTGTGACCAGGCATGGAACAGCTACACGCCGGAGCAGCACGACCTGTATTCGCGCCTGTTCGCCCGCCAGCTGCGCCTGGTGCATGGCCGCGCCTGCGACGAATTTCTGCGAGCGCTCAAACACCTGGACATGGCGGAACGCATTCCGCGCTTTGGGCAGGTGAGCGAGTTGCTCGGGCGCGCCACCGGCTGGCAGATCGTCGCGGTCCCGGGGCTGATCCCCGAGGAGGCGTTCTTCCGCCTGTTGTCGCAGCGGCGCTTTCCGGTGACAGTGTGGCTGCGTACACCGGAGGAGTTCGACTACATCGTCGAGCCCGATCTTTTCCACGACCTGTTCGGCCACGTCCCGCTGCTGTTCGACCCGGTGTTCGCCGACTACATGCAGGCCTACGGCAAAGGCGGACTGAAAGCGCTGCACTACAACGCGCTCGAGCTGCTTGCCAGGCTGTATTGGTACACGGTCGAGTTCGGCCTGATCGACACCCCGCACGGAGTGCGCGTCTATGGCGCCGGCATCCTATCCTCGCCGGGCGAATTGGAACGCGCGCTGATCGACCCCAGCCCGCTGAAGATCCGGTTCGATCTGCGGCGCGTGCTGCGGACCCGTTACGAGATCGACGACTTCCAGAAGACCTATTTCGTGATCGACGCTTTCGGGCAGTTGTTCGAGGAGACCGCGCAGGATTTCGCGCCGATCTACCAGCAGCTGCTCCCGCTGCCGGCGCATCCGTCCGACCAGGTCCAGCCTGGCGACCGCCTGCTTGCGCCACCGGCGGCAGCGACGAGCTGACGACTTAGTGGAGGCGTTTTACTCGCCGGGGGCCGGTTCGCCAGGGCGGCCCGGCGGGCGAATCTCGCGACGCATCTCGGGGCGCGGTTGCACCGTGCTGGCCGGCAGCCTCGCGCCAGGTGTGCGGGTCGAGGGAGCGGCGTCCAGCATCGGGGCGGTCAGCACGTTGCCGCGCCGCTCGAAACCGGCGCCACTCGCTCCCTGCGGGCCGGCGACGGCGAGTGGAGGATTGGGCACGCGCAACTCGTGCCGCACTCCGCCCGATTCCAGCGTCACGCTGTGTCCGTCCACCGCGACCAGCTTGGCACCAGGTGCAACCTCATCGCCGAGGCGCACGGCCTTTGCAGGTCGGTCTGCGACCAGGAACACCGCGGCCGAGTCGCGCCCGGCCGAAAACACGCCGGCCACCTGGATGTCGCCGAGGCCGGTTGCAGCCGTTTCGATCTGCCCGAACTCGCGCGCGACCAGCACCGGGTCCGGGTCGCGCTGGACCGCCGCGCGCATCACAGGAGGCGAAGCTGCGGGCGGTGGCGTCATCAGTCGAATGCCCCAATACGCCAGCAGGCCGCAGGTCGCGGCAGCGCCGACGAAGTGGATCAGCAGTCTTGCCGGGGCGGATAGCATGCAGTCGGGTCCTCAGCGGAAGCACAGGGGGATTCCCCTGCAACTTGCGCGATTCCTTTCACATTCTCGATTGTCCTGCGAGGTATTATGCGGCGCTCCATGGAGACACTGCAAAAACCCGTGTCGGTTCAACGATTTCCACTCCTTTCGCGAGCGGAGCTTGCGGCGCGCGACCGTCCGCGCGGCTTCACGCTGATCGAGATCATCGTCGTGATCACGATCATGGCGATCATGGCCGCCCTGATCGTGCCGCGCGTGATCGGCCGCACGGACGACGCCCGGATCGCGGCTGCGAAACAGGATATCGCCACGCTGATGAACGCGTTGAAGCTGTATCGGCTCGACAACGGGCGCTACCCCTCGCAGGACCAGGGGCTGCGCGGGCTGATCGAGAAGCCGACGGTCGATCCGATTCCCCAAAACTGGAAGCCGGGGGGATACCTGGAGTCCCGCAACGTTCCGAAGGACCCGTGGGGCAACGACTACCAATACCTCAATCCCGGCCTGCACGGGGACGTCGACGTGATGAGTTACGGCCGCGACGGCCAGCCGGGCGGCGAGGGCCCGGACGCGGACATCGGCTCCTGGACGCAGTAGTAGCGGCGTCCCATTACGAGTGTGTCAGCTTCGATGGCACCACGGTTCCTGACAGAAAAGCAGGAGGATCGGCTACCAGGGGGGTCTGCGACCCCCCTCGTGCTCCCCCCGCGGCCTTCACAAGCATCACAGTTGCGAACAGACGGCTTCACCCTCCTCGAGATCCTGGTGGTGCTGGTGCTGATCGGGGTACTGACCTCGCTGATCTCGCTCAGCTCGGTGCCTGATCCGCGTCGTGCGATCGCGGAAGAGGCGCAGAGGCTGGGACTGCTTCTGACAATGGCGAGCGAGGAGTCACGCGTCCGCCAGCAACCGATCTCGTGGGAAGGCGACTTGCACGGCTACCGTTTTGTCACCGAAACGGGCGGCGAGCGGCAGCTGATGAACGACGACGATTTGCTGCACGAGCGCTCCTGGCAGCAGCCGCTGACGCTACTGACGATCACGCAGGACGGTCAGGTTGCGCAGACGCTGTTGAGCCCGGAGGCTCCGCCGCTGCGAATCCCCATCGCGCGCGAATGGGTGCAGTCGCGCTGGAAAATCGAAATTGCCGACGGCAACGCCGACGTCACAGTCGTCTTCGACGAGAACGGCATCGGCCACGTGGCGAGCGCCCCACAGCAGTGACCCGCGCAATGAAGCCCCAGCAGCGACACCGCGGCCGGATGTTTCGGATCTGCAAGCCGCCTGCGCCGGCGGGATTCACGCTGCTGGAAGTGCTGGTTGCGATGGTCGTGATCGGCGTCGTCCTTCTGGCCGCCATGCGGGGGGCAATTTCGCTGACTAACAGCGCGCACGACCTACGCACGAAGCTGCTGGCCGTGCTGACCGCAGAAAACCGGATTCAGGAGCTGCGCCTCGCTGGCGGGGCGCTCGCACTCGGAGTCAACCGTGCCGACTGCGACCAGAGCGGTGTGCGCTTCGTTTGCGAGCAGTCGATCCAACAGACGCCGAATCCGTTTTTCCGGCGAGTGCAGGTTCGCGTGCTCAATTCCGATCTCGGTGCCGAACGCGAGTACGCGCTGTTGATGACCGTACTACCTACCACTGGCGGTTAAGTGACGTTTATGCCGCTCCCAGGGCGCCTGCGCACGACCGACCGACGCCGCAGCTGGCCGCCCCGCGTTCGCGCCCCCGGCGCTTCTGCGGGCAAGGGTTTCACGCTGGTCGAGCTGCTTGTGGCGATCGCGATCATGGCGCTTGTCGCGGTCATTTCGTGGAGAGGCCTTTCGTCGCTGATCGCTACACGCGACCGCCTTGGGCCGGAGGCCGACGATGTGCGGGCGCTGCTCGCCGCAACGGGGCAGATGCAGCTCGATCTGGAACATGCCGTCAACCCGGTGCTGGCGTGGCGTCCATACGCGCCGGTGAGCGTCGTCACGATCGACGGCGCAATCGCGCTGCAGATCCTGCGCTTCTCCGAGCCGCTCCCCGACGGCGCCAGCGCAGTGCAGCAGGTGACCTATGCGGTGGTTGACGGCGTCTTGCTGCGCCAGTGCTCGGCAGCAGTGCGCAGCCTGCCGAGCGCGTCGAACGTTCCAGTGTCGACGGCGCGGCTGGTCCGCGGGGTGGATTCGATCCAGGTGCGCATTTGGCGGGCGAATCAGGGATGGACAGAAGCGCTTTCGTACGATCCTACGATGCCGCCCGGGATCGAAGTCGTTCTGAAGCGCCAGGACGGCACCAGTTTGCGGCGGGTGTTACTCGTCGGCTGAAGTTCATGATCAACCGAACGCCTCCTTGCCCCCCGCTCCACGTATCGGGTCGTTGCTCGCCCCGTGAGCGCGGCGCCGCGTTGCTGATGGCGCTGGTTGTCGCGGCGCTGGCGACGGTGATCGTCAGCGGCCTGTTCTGGCGCGAATTCGTCCTGGTGCGAACGATCGACAACCAGCAATTGTTGTCGCAGAACCGCCTGCTGATGCGGGGAGCGCTCGACTGGGCGCGCGCGATCCTGCGCGAGGACGCGCAGCGAACCCCCTACACCGCCCTGACAGGCGCGTGGGCCCAGCCGCTCGCCGAAACGCGGCTCGATCAACTGGGCGAGACCTCTGCGCTTGCTTCGCAGGCGTCGATGTCGGGCGCGATCGAGGACGCGCAGTCGCGGCTGAACTTGCGCAACATGGTGGACTACAACGGCGCGCCGGACACTGCCCAACAGGCGGTGCTTGCGCGCCTGTGCTTGGAGCTCAGGTTGCCAGGGCCGACCGCGGACCTGATCGCGGCGTATGTCGTGCAGACCGTTCCCCCGCTCTCCGGTTTCGTGCCGGCGCCGGTGGTGGGTGCGCAGCCGGCCAAGCAAAATCCGCTGCTGCCGCTCGTGTTCCCGGAAGACGTCGCAAGAATCCCGGGAATCGATCCGGCCGTGGCCCCACGTCTTGCGCCGTACGTCGTCGTGCTGGATCAACGCACACCGGTGAACTTCAATACCGCTTCGGCTGAGGTGATCGCGGCCGAGATCGAGGGGCTGTCGCTTTCCGATGCAAGAGGGCTGGTGGCCGACCGCGATCGCACGCCGTTCATCAACACCGGTGACATCCGCACCAGGCTGCACGGACGCGGAACGAGCTTCTCCGACAACGACGTATCGGTCACGTCGCAATATTTCTTCGTTCGCGGCGAGGTCAAGCTGGAGCGCGCCGACACCCGGACCGAAGCGCTGCTCAAGCGTGCACTGACCGGAACGCTCGGGCCGATCGATGTGATGTGGGAGCGCGAATCGTGAGCCGCAACGGCGCGCAACGACTGTTGGCGTTCCTGCCGCAGCGCACTGCGCAATCGCAGGGGGCAACGCGCGGATCGCCGGGCGCCGCCGCGATCGTCGCCTTCCGCCGCGTCGACGCCGCGCAGCAGCTTCTGGACGCGGGCGACACGCCGCTGACGCTGCTGCCCCGGGCTCCATCCGTCGAGCTGCTGTTCGACGTGTCGGACGTATTCACCACGTTGCTCGAAGCCCCCAGAATGGCGGAGGGCAAGTTGCGGCAGGCACTCCCAAGCCTGGTCGAGGAACGGCTGCTCGCCGACGCCGCCGACTGTCACCTCGCTTATCGGATCGAAGGTGCGGAAGGCAATGCAACTCGCATCGCAGTAGCGGCGGTTGACCGAGTGACGCTGACTCGCACACTCGACACTGCGGCCGAAGCTCAGGTACGCCCGCACGCGGCCTACAGCGCGCTGTACAGCGTGCCGCCGCCGGCCGACGGCACATTGTCGGTGCGGTTACAAAGCGGGCGCGGCACCGTGCGAACGGCCGAGCACGCCGGCTTCGCGTTCGATCTGGACGGCGAGGTTCCCGCCGCGCTCTCGGTCGCGGTCCAGCAGCTCGATGTTCGCAAAGTGAACGCGTATGGGCCGGATGCCGCAAAGCTCGTCGCGCTTGCGCCCGCGCTGGGAGTCGACGTGATCGACGTCAAGCGCGATCTCGATCCGGCGGCCACCGCTGGTGCGGTGAATCTGCTGCAGGGACGCTACGCGCCTCCCGGCCGGCTCGGCATGCCCACGTTTACGGCGCTCGTTCGCAGCGGCGCGCTCAAACCGGTGCTCGTGTGGGCCGCCGTGTGCCTGGCGATCTTCCTGGTCGGCCTGAATGCGTACCGCTTCAAACTCTCGTCAGAAAGCCGTGGCTTGACCTCGTCGATGCAGAGCGCGTTTCGCAGCGCATTTCCGTCAGACGCAGTGGTCGAACCGGTAGCGCAGACGCAGCGGCATTTGCGCCAGCTTCGGACGCGCGCGGGACAGCCATCGCCCGACGACTTTTCGGTACTCAACGCCCAGGCAGCGCAACTGTTGGCCGGTGCGCCGGTGGGCGCGCTCGCGGGCCTGGACTACCACGACGGAGCGCTGATCCTGAAGTTCAAGCCAGGCGCAGCGCGTGCAGCCGCTTTCCAGGACTCGCTGCGCGCCCGTGCGGCGCAACAGGGACTGGATGCCCACTTCGAAACCGACGGTTCGGCGCGGATCGCGCCGCAAGCACCATGAGTGAAGCGAATGGACTTGCGCGAATCAGCGCGAATCGTTCGGGGTTTTTTAGAGGTTGACTGATGAACCTGGAGTCGCTGCGCCGATTCTGGTCCGAGCGCGAACCGCGCGAGCGGACCGTGCTTGCGTTCGCAGCAGCCCTGGTAATTGCCGCGCTGCTGTACTCGACTCTGATCGGACCGGCGCTGTCGGACATCACGCGGATGAAACGCGCTCTGCCGAATTCGCGCACGCAGGCGGCGCAACTGCAGGCGCTGCTAAGCGAAGTGCGCACGCTGAAGTCGCACCCGGCGGTCGCCGCCACCGCCGAAGGAGAAGCGCCAGCGGAAGTCCAGAAGTCGCTGGCGTCGGCCGGATTGAAGGCCTCGCGAATGGTCCCACTGGCGAACGGCGCGCTGCAGTTGACGTTCACCAATGTCTCCTATGCGTCCTGGTCCGTCTGGCTGGCGACAGCCGAGCGCGAGCTCGGAATGCGCGCAGCGGCCGTGACGGTGAAAGCGACTGCAACGCCGGGCAACGCCGATGTCGAACTGGCGCTGAAGGCGGGCGGCGAGTGAGCCTAGCGTCGCCCAAGAGCTCGCGTCTCGTGATCGCCGTTGCAATCGGCGGCACGTTGGCGGCGCTGCTCACGATTGTCGCGCTGGCGCCTGCACAGTGGGCGGACGACGAGGTGCGGCGGATCTCGGACGGACACATCCGACTGGCGGAGACCGCGGGAACGATCTGGAACGGATCGGCGACGCTCGTGTTCGCTTCCGGGCAACCCGACCGCGACGCCGGCGCGAGCCTGCCCGAGCCGCTGTCGTGGCGCCTCGATCCCCTGCCTCTGCTGTTCGGCACAGCGGAGCTCACGCTGCGCCACCCGTCGGCACTCGCCGCGCCGTGGCACGTGAGCGCATATCTGGGCGGCCGGCTGCGCCTCGGAGCGGCGACTTTGCGGCTGCCAGCGGCGATGCTGGCGGGCCTTGGCGCGCCGTGGAACACGGTGCGCCCGGGCGGCATCATCAGTCTGCGGACCGACGGCATCGAATTCGCGCGGGGTCAGTGCCGTGGAAGTGTGACTGCGGAATGGGAGGATGCCTCGAGCGCGCTGACCCCGGTTGCGCCGATCGGGCATTACCTGTTGCAAACGTCCGATCGCTATCCCGGAATGCAGGTGCGGCTTCAGACGGTTGCGGGACCCCTGGAGCTGGAAGGCAGTGGCACAATCGGCGCGGGCGGACGCCTGCAGTTCGAGGGGATCGCCCGCGCACAGGCTACGGCCGACCCTGCGACGAAGACCCAGCTGACGGGATTGATTTCGTTGCTCGGGCGTCGCGATGGCGACGCCGCCATCTTGAGATTTGGATCCTGAGATGAAACCAAACGCCTGGATCTTCGCGCTGGCACTGGCCGCGGCGGCCGCGAGCGCACTCGCTGCCGACCCGGCCACCGACACGGGCACGGGCACGAGCCCTGCTGGCGCTGGCTCTGCCCGCACGATCCCCGATGGCGGAACAACCAGCGGCGCGGACACCGTGGTCCTGAATTTCGTCAACGCGGACCTGGACGCGGTGGTGCGCGCGGTGGGACAGTTCACCGGACGCACGTTCGTGGTCGATCCGCGCGTCAAAGGAACTCTGACGCTGGTGACCGAGCGTCCGGTCACACGCCAGCAAGCATTTGAGGATCTGCTTGCCGCGCTGCGGCTGCAAGGCTTCACGCTGGTCGAGTCGCCCGAAGCCGGTGGCGTGGCGCTGATCCTGCCCGAGGCGGACGCGAAACTGCAGGGCGGTCGCGTGGTGACTCCGCCGTCGAGCGCGCCGAGGGGCGACCAGGTCGTCACACAGGTGTTTCGCCTGCAGTACGAATCGGCCACCAACCTGGTTCCGGTGCTGCGCCCGCTGATCGCGCCGAACAACACGATTTCGGCGTATCCGGCCAACAACACGCTCGTCATCACCGACTACGCGGAAAACCTGCGGCGGCTGGCGCGCATCATCGAAGCGGTCGATTCGCCCGCCACGTCGGAAGTCGAAGTCGTTTCGCTGAAGTACGGGCTGGCCAGCGACGTGGCAGCGATCCTGACCAAGGTGCTGGACGAAGGCACTCGCGGAGCCGTACAAACTCCCGATGCCGGCCAGCGCGTCTCGGTGGTGGCCGAGCCGCGCAGCAACATGCTGATCCTGCGTGCCGCCAGCCGATCGCGCCTGGACCAGGCGAAGGCATTGATTGCCCGCTTCGACCAGCCCAGCCTGACTCCGGGCAATATCAACGTGGTGTATTTGCGCTACGCGCAGGCGGTGAAACTGGCGCCTCTGTTGCGCGCCGTGCTGGTGAGCGACCCGTCATTCCTGCAGCAGGCTTCCGGTGGAGGATTGACGGTGACTCCGGTCAGCTCCTCGCTCGGCCAGACGAGCGGGAGCACACCGACCCAGCCAAATCAGCCGGCGCAGCCGGCCGGGGGCGGCGTGAACTATTCAGCCGCTTCGGGCGGTGGTGGTGGGGGCAGCGGCGGCGCCGGCGGCGCAGTCGCGGGGATGATCCAGGCCGATCCCTCGACCAACTCGCTGATCATCTCGGCACCCGAGCCGCTGTATCGGAACATCCGTTCGATCATCGACCGGCTGGACGTACGTCCGGCGCAGGTGATGATCGAATCGCTGGTAGTCGAGTTGACCGGCCAGCAAGCCGCCGAGTTCGGGATTCAGTGGCAAGCGCTGAACGGCCTGAGCAACGCGTCCACCAATAACAGCACGCAGTTCATCGGGGGCACCAACTTCGGGACGGGCGCCTCGAACATCGTCGGCCTCGCTACGAATATCGGGGCGCCGGCGCCGGGCTTGAACATCGGCGTCATCAAGGGGCAAATCACTGTTCCGGGCACCAACGGCAACGTAACGATTACGAATCTCGGCGTGCTGGCGCGCGCGCTCGAGACGGTGGCCCACACCAACATCCTGTCGCGCCCGAACATCCAGACGCTCGACAACGAGGAAGGCAAATTCCTGGTCGGGCAGAACATCGGGCTGCTGACGGGCGCCTATGCGCAGACGGGGACGACCGGCACCAGCAGCACGGTGAACCCGTTTCAGACATTCGACCGCCATGACGTCGGCTTGCAGCTCTCGGTGAAGCCGCAGATCTCGGAAGGTGGAAGCGTGCGCCTAGCGATCTACATCGAAGACTCCTCGGTGGCCGCCTCGAGCGACGCCAGCAACCCGACGCTGAACAAGAGGAGTTTCCAGACCAACGTGCTGGTGGAAGACGGCAGTTTCGTCGTGATCAGCGGCCTGATCCAGGATCAGGCGGACGAGACCAAGAGCAAGGTGCCGTGGCTGGGCGACATACCGCTGATCGGACGGCTGTTCCGCTACGACTCGCGAGACCACATTAAGACCCAGACGATGGTGTTCCTGCGCCCGGTGATCATCCGCGACGAGGGTGCGGCATCCGACATCGCGATGAGCCGCTACGACTACATGCGCACGCAAGTGACACAGACGCGGCAGGAGTCCCTGCAGCCGCTTCCGGACCTATCCGTTGAAACCACGGAAGCGATGCCTGCGGTGCCAAGTGCCGCCAAGCCGAAGGCCCCCGCGCCAGCGCCCGGCTCACCGGGCGCGCCCGGGGTCCAATCCGTCCCGGTGCCGCCCCAACCGGCGCCGCAAACAGCACCCCAGTCACCGCCATCGCCGCGATCGAGCAGCTCTGAGAGCAGCAACGTTGCCGCCGTGCAAGCAGGCGCGTACCAGACGATCCAGGTTTCGCAGTTGCGCGACAGTGACGGCGGGCAGAAGTTGCAGCAGCAGTTAAAAGAGGCCGGCTTCGAGCCGTGGGCGCAGAGCGTGCTCACGCCGGACGGCGATCAGGTGCGCATTCTCGTTTCGGTCGAGCGCAGGGCCGACCACATTGCAGATGCGCTGTCGACGCTGCGCAAGCTCGGTTACGATCCGGTGCTCGTTGGGCCCTGATATGGCCGCTGCCCAGCGCTTCGTCCCGTACGCATTCGCTCGCGACAACCTGATCCTGCTGCGGCCGGTATCGGAGCGCGACGCCGAAGTGTGGATCGGCGAATCGACCCCGATCGGTGCGCTGAACGAGGTAATGCGGGTGTTCCCCGGGCGCGTGCGGCCGATTGTGGTCCCCGCCGAAAAGCTGGCGCAGGCGATCGCGCAGGCGTACGCGCATCACGAGGGTTCGGCGCAGCAGGTGGTCGGCGACATCGAGGGCGAGCTCGACATCTCGCGGATGATGCAGGACGTTCCCGACGTCGAGGATCTGCTCGAAACCGCCGACGACGCCCCGATCATCCGGATGATCAACGCTTTGCTGACACAGGCCACGCGCGACGGCGCCTCGGACATTCATATCGAGGCGTTCGAGAACACCTCGCTCGTGCGCTTCCGCATCGATGGCACGCTGCGCGACGTCGTGCGCCCCAAGCGCGCACTGCACGCTGCGCTGGTATCGCGCATCAAGATCATGGCGCAGCTCGACATTGCGGAAAAGCGCTTGCCGCAAGACGGGCGCATCGCGCTGCGAGTGGGTGGACGGGCACTGGACGTGCGGGTGTCGACGCTGCCGACCGGCCATGGCGAGCGTGTGGTGCTGCGGCTGCTGGAGAAGGATCTGGCCCGGCTGGATTTGACCAACCTGGGGATGTCCGCCCAAACCCTTGCGGCGTTCGACCGGCTGGTGCACCAGCCGCACGGAATCGTGCTGGTGACGGGGCCGACCGGCTCGGGCAAATCGACAACCTTGTACGCCGGGATCCGGCGCATCGATTCGGCCTCAACCAACATCATGACGGTGGAGGACCCGATCGAATACGACATCGAGGGAATCGGGCAGACGCAGGTCAACCCGAAAATCGACATGACGTTCGGGCGCGCGCTGCGCTCGATCCTGCGCCAGGATCCGGACGTCGTAATGATCGGCGAGATCCGCGACCTGGAAACGGCGCAGATCGCCGTACAGGCGTCGCTCACCGGGCACCTGGTGCTGGCGACGCTGCACACGAACGACGCCTCCTCCGCGGTGACCCGGCTGATCGACATGGGAGTCGAGCCCTTCCTGCTGTCGTCTTCGCTGTTGGCGGTGCTGGCCCAGCGGCTGGTGCGCAAGCTGTGCTCGCAGTGCAAGCAAGCCGATTCGACCGGCAGCGGGTTCGTGCCGGTGGGCTGCCCGCAGTGCGGGCAGACCGGCTACCAGGGTCGCACCGGAATCTACGAGCTGCTGACGATCGACGATACGGTGCGCGCACTGGTGCACCGTGGCTCCAGCGATGCCGAGATCCGCGCTGCCGGAGAGGCCGCGGGAATGGTGTCATTGCGAATCGATGCGATGCGCTGGATCGCGGCCGGACTGACGTCGTTGGAAGAGGTCCTGCGGGTGACGCGCGAGTCGTGACAGCGTGTACCCGTTTGTGACGTCACTCTCCAAAACCCGGCAACGCGAAGGTCCGAGCTCGGAACCGAGGAATGGCGGCGTTCCGATATAGCGCGGTGGATTCGGACGGGCGCGAGCAGTCCGGCGTGCTGGAAGCGGACAGCGCGCGCGCCGCACGACAGCTTTTGCGCACGCAAGGCCTGGTCGCGCTGAACGTGCAGGCGGTGCTCTCGGCCGGTGCGCGAGCGGGCGCTGGCGGGGCGTTCGGCCGGCGACTGTCGAGCACCGAGTTGTCGGTGGTCACGCGCCAGCTGTCGAGCCTGCTGAACGCCGCGCTGCCGGTTGCCGACGCGCTGACGGTGCTGGTCGAGCAGAGCGAGCGGCAGTGGATGCGCGAATTGATGGCTGCGATCCGCACCGACGTGCTCGCCGGCTCGTCGCTGTCGGCCGCGCTAGCGCGGCACCCGCGCCAGTTTCCCGACCTGTATCGCGCCCTGATCGCCGCCGGAGAAGAATCGGGTCAGCTCGGATCGGTGCTGTCGAGCCTGGCAGATTTCATCGAGGAGCGCGCCCGCTTGCAGCAGAAGATCTCGCTCGCATTCGTGTACCCGGCGATCGTCACCGCCGTGGCGCTGCTGGTCGTGACAGGGTTGCTCACGTTCGTGATTCCGCAGGTCGTGAAGGTGTTCACGCAGACGCGCCAGAGCCTGCCGCTGCTGACACGGATGATGATCGCGCTATCGGAGTTCGTTCGCAGCGACGGTTGGATCGTGCTGGTGCTGCTCGCTGCGGCGGCGGCCGCGGCATGGTGGGCTTTGCGGACGCCCGCGCTGCGGTTGCGCTGGCACCGCACGATCCTGCGGTTGCCGGTCGTCGGCGTGCTGTCGCGATCGCTGAATACCGCGCGCTTCGCCGGAACGCTGTCGATCCTGGTCGGATCGGGCGTTCCGATCCTGCGCTCGCTGCAGGCTGCCGGTGAAACGCTCGGCAACGAGGCGCTGCGCGGCCGCGTGACAGAAGCTTCGGTGCGTGTGCGCGAAGGTTTCTCGCTCGCGAGCGCGCTGCGGCGCGACGAGCGCGGCCCAGCGCGTTCGCGCCTGTTTCCGCCGGTGTTGATCCACCTGATCGCGTCCGGCGAAGCGACGGGTCAGCTACCCCAGATGCTGGCGCGCGCCGCCGACATGCATGCTCGCGAGGCCGAGCGCAGGACGCTGTTCTTCACCTCCTTGCTCGAGCCCGCGCTGATCCTGTTGATGGGCGGCGTCGTCACGCTGATCGTGCTGGCGGTGCTGCTGCCAATCATCGAAATCAATCAGATGGTGCATTAATTTCCGAAATGTCCGAACCCACCGATTCCGTCTTAACCGGTGGCTGCCTGTGTGGAGCCGTCGCGTATCGCAGCGGCGCGCCAATCAGGCCCCCGTCGATCTGCCACTGCACGTCGTGCCGACGCGCCGCAGGCGCGCACGCGGTCGCGTGGTTCACCGCGCCGACGGCACAGTTCGCTTTCACGCGCGGCGCGCCGGCAACGTTTCGCTCATCGCCTCCGGTGGTGCGCAGCTTCTGCGCCAGCTGCGGCACGCCGCTGACGTACCGCCACGACGACTCGCCGCACGAGGTCGATGTGACGATCGGCAGCCTCGACGACCCCTCTCGCGTCGCTCCCGTTGCGCACACCTGGATGGAGGACGCGGCAAGCTGGGATCGGCCGGGCGACGGGAGGCCACAGTTCGCTCAGTCGCGAGCGCACGCCGGCGACTGAGCCGACTTCACTGACCCACGGATCGCAACCGCGGGTGGACGTGTGTGCCTTCCGCGATCGACGCGATAGCGGCACCTCTGACTCTAATGGCGCCGGAGCGCAAATTGCTGCGGTAAATCCCGTAATTGGCGCGTGGAAGACACCTAGTCGAGACTGCCGACCAATTGCTGCGCGGGGATGCAAGACTCAGTGCGCTCCGCCATCGTGGCTGCTCTCGCCGAAGCGATGGTGCGAACCGTCTGCCACGAGAATCGTGTGTTGTAAGCCCCGCTCGAGTGATCCCTGCGTCCCTTCTCGCCGATCTGCTGGCATCGCAGACCGGGCGCTTCGGCGCGGTCCGCCCCTTGACTACTGCGGCGCCCACGGATTGAGCGTCGCGACGCTCGTCCGCTCGAAATCGCCCACATTTCGGGTGACGACCGTCATGCCGTGCACCAGCGCCGTCGCCGCAATCAGGGCGTCGCGGTCGGAGCAGGGATCCGGCACGTGCAGGCGAGCGCTGCGGCGCGCGACCGCTGCATCGACCGCGAGGATGCGGCCATCGAACGCGGGCAGAACCTGACGATCGAGCCAGGCACGCAATGCGGCCCCCTGCGCGGAGTCGCGCCGCTCGTGCTGGAGCACGCCGAGCTCCAGTTCATAGACCGTGATCGCCGAAACGAACATCGTGTCCGGCGACACGCCTGCGGCCCATGCGACGACGTTGGCATCCGCCCTTCCCGCCTTCGCCTTGCGCAGCTCCGAGATGACGTTGGTATCGAGAACGAACATCAAACCAGGTCGACGCTGCCGCGCAAGCTGTCTGCCCGGGCGGGTTCGAACTCGAAGTCGGCGCCGGGCATGGACAGCAGATCGACGATGCTCGCCTCTCCGCCTCGTAGCCTCTGGTAGTGCTCGAATGTCAGCAGCACGTGCGCAGGCCGCCCGCGGTCGGTAATGACGACCGGGCCCTTCCTGGCCAGCCTCTTGGCTGCCCCGGTGTCCTGATTGAATTGGCGGCTGGTCAGTGTCTTTGCCATCAGGGATTTCCTACCATGTAGCAACGTTACTACATAGACCTGGCTTGCGTCAAGCCATCGGTCCCCGGGGTCGCCTGCGGCTTTTTTTTCATCTTTCGAACCATTCACAGCGCCAGGTGCAGGTACTGGTTGAACTCGCCCGAGCGGTAATCCGCGAACGGCTCGCCGTCGACGAAACCGCGGCGACGGTACAGCGTCAGCGCAGCGTGAAACGCCGGCCCGGTTCCGGTCTCCAGGCTGAGCCGCGTCATTCCGCGCGAACGCGCAACTTCGATCACGTGCGCCAGCAGGATGGACGCGACCCCGCGTCTCAGGAAATCCGGGTGCGTTCGCATGGATTTGAGCTCACCGCAACGGCCGCCGTTGAGCTCCTTCAGCGCCGCCATTCCAGCGATCGCGTCGCCCGCCCACGCACTCCACACGGTCACGCCGGGAGCCTTCAGGCCTGTCAGATCTAACGCGAACACGGTTCCCGGAGGTGAATTCGCGTGCATGCCCTCCAGGTGCACGCGGAGCAAAGCGCGGATCTGCTCGCCGGAAAGGTCGTCTTCGTGGATCCTGACGGCGTCATTTCGCAATCGCATCGATTGTCTCCCCCGTGGCCGGCCGCAGGCTTCTGCGCGACTCTACCGGAACCTCGAACCAGAGTATTCTGCGCACCCGCATTCGGGATGCAGGGCCGATCGATGAACGCACCGCTGGACGAAAACCTGCGCCAGGCACTGGAACAGGCGAGCCTCGAAGATCGCTGGACGCGCGAGCGCGGGCTGGTCTATCTCAGTGGAACGCAGGCGCTCGTGCGCCTGCTGATGCTGCAGCGTAGCCGCGATCTGGCGAACGGCCTGAACACGGCCGGTTTCCTGACCGGATATCGCGGCTCCCCACTCGGCGGCGTCGACATGACCGCGATGCGAGCGCAAGCACATTTGGAACGGCACCACGTGCGCTTTTCGCCCGGGGTCAACGAGGACCTCGCGGCCACTGCGGTGTGGGGAACGCAGCAGGTCAACTTGTTTCCCGGCGCGAAGTACGACGGCGTATTCGCGATGTGGTACGGCAAAGGCCCCGGGGTCGATCGTTGCGGCGACGTGTTCAAGCACGCGAACTCCGCCGGCACCAGCCCCAAGGGCGGAGTGCTGGTTGCGGCAGGCGACGACCACGGCGCCAAGAGCTCGACGCTGGCACACCAGTCCGACCACATCCTGAAAGCGTGTTTGATTCCGGTCCTGTTCCCGGCTTCGATCCAGGAGTACCTCGACCTGGGCCTGCACGGGTACGCGATGAGCCGCTACGCAGGAGTGTGGGTCGGTTTCAAGTGCGTGACAGAGGTGGTCGAGGCATCCAGCTCCGTGATCGTCGACCCCGACCGGGTCAACATCGTGCTGCCCGATGACTTCACGATGCCGCCAGGAGGGCTGAACATCCGGTGGCCGGACGCGCCGCTCGCGCAGGAGGCGCGGCTGCTCGATTACAAGCTGTACGCCGCCCTCGCCTACTGCCGCGTCAACCGCCTCAATCGCACCGAAATCGATTCGCCGCAGGCGCGCTTCGGAATCGTCGCGAGTGGCAAGGCCTACCTGGATACGCGCCAGGCGTTGGTCGATCTCGGGCTCGACGAAGCGGCGTGCCGGCGAGTGGGAATTCGCCTCTTCAAGTGTGCGATGGTGTGGCCGCTGGAAGCGCACAGCATCCGGGACTTTGCCGAAGGGTTGACCGAGATCCTGGTGGTCGAAGAAAAGCGCCAGGTGATCGAGTATCAGCTGAAGGAGGAGCTTTTCCAGTGGATCGCCGCGGGCAAGCACGTGCCGCGCGTGATCGGCAAGTTCGACGAGAAGGACGGCGGCGAATGGTCGGTGCCGCAGAGCAACTGGATCCTGCCGGCGGCCGACGAGCTCTCGCCTGCGATCGTGGCCAAAGCGATCGCGGCGCGCATTTCGAAGCTGGAGCTGCCGCCGGACGTTCGGGCCTCGATTCAGGCGCGGTTGGCGGTGATTGCCGCCTCTGAGCGCGCCACGCTGCAGGTTCAGGTCACGCCGCAACGGCTGCCGTACTTCTGCCCGGGCTGCCCGCACAACACGTCCACCCGCGTTCCCGAGGGCTCGCGCGCAGTGGCCGGTATCGGTTGCCACTACATGGTCGTCTGGATGGACCGCGACACCGCCACGTTCACGCAGATGGGTGGGGAAGGCGTTCCCTGGATCGGGCAGGCACCCTTCACCGACGAGCGTCACGTTTTCGCAAACCTTGGCGACGGCACCTATTTCCACTCGGGCCTCCTCGCGGTTCGCGCCGCGGTTGCCGCCCGGGTGCCGATCACCTACAAGATTCTGTACAACGACGCCGTCGCGATGACCGGCGGCCAGCATGTCGACGGTCAGCTGGACGTTCCGCAGCTCACGCAGCAGATGGCGGCCGAAGGGGTCCAACGCATCATCGTGGTCACCGACGAGCCGGAGAAATACGGGGCGCGCGCACCGTTCGCTCCGGGGGTCACGATCCGCCCACGCGAGCAGCTCGACGAGGTGCAGCGCGAGCTGCGCGAATACGCCGGCGTATCGGTGCTGGTGTACGACCAGACCTGCGCCAACGAGAAGCGCCGGCGGCGCAAACGCGGCACCCTTGCCGACCCGCCGCGTCGCGTCGTGATCAATGAGCTGGTGTGCGAAGGCTGCGGCGATTGCAGCGTGCAGTCCAACTGTCTCGCGGTCGAACCGGTCGACACCGAGTTCGGCCGCAAACGCCGCATCAACCAATCCTCGTGCAACAAGGACTTCTCGTGCCTGAACGGGTTCTGCCCGAGCTTCGTGACGATCGAGGGCGGCGCGCTGCGCAAGCCGCGTGCCCCGCAGGCGCCCGCAATCGAGGTGCCGGAACCGGACGTTGCGCCGCTTCCGTCCGGCCGGTCGTACGGAATCGTGATCACCGGCGTCGGCGGCACCGGTGTCGTCACGATCGGCCAGCTGATCGGCACGGCTGCCCACCTGGAAGGTCGGGGAGTGTCGGTGCTCGATATGGCCGGGTTGGCGCAGAAAGGTGGCGCCGTCTACTCGCACGTGCGGCTGGCGCAAACGCCCGGCGATCTGTACGCAACGCGCATCGCCACCGGCGAGGCGGACCTGCTGCTCGGGTGCGACCTGATCGTCAGCGCTGGTCAGGAAGCGCTCTCCAAGATCCGATCCGGCCGGACACGCGCGCTGATCAACACCGCCGATTCGCCGACCGCCGAATTCGTGCGAAACCCCGACTGGCACAGCCATAGCAGCGAATTGGAGCAAAGCATTCGCGCGGCGATCGGCCAGGATGCGGACTTCGTGGCGATCGACGCGAATTTGTTTGCGACCGCGTTGATTGGCGACGCGATCTATACGAACCCATTTCTGCTCGGCTACGCCTGGCAGCGCGGCTGGCTGCCGGTGCGCCGGGAAAGCCTGGTGCGCGCGATCGAGCTGAACGGCACGGCAGTCGCTGCCAACCAGCGCGCTTTTGAGTGGGGACGGGCTGCCGCGTTCGATCCCGAGCCGGTGCGCAGAGCGGTGTTCCCGGCGCAAGTGATCGAATTCAAGCGGGGTTCAGGGTCGCTGGCGGAACTGACGGCGCGCCGCGTGGAATTCCTGACCGACTACCAGAGTGCCGCATACGCCCGGCGATATGCCGAACTGGTCGAGCGCGTGCGCCGTGTCGAATCCGAGCGGCTGAACGGGGCTACTCAGCTCACCGAAGCGGTGGCGCGCTTCTATTTCAAGCTGCTCGCATACAAGGACGAATACGAGGTGGCCCGCCTGCATGCGAACCCGGATTTCCACCGCAAGCTGGCGGAGCAGTTCGAAGGCCCCTATCAGCTGAACTACTACCTGGCGCCTCCTCTGATCGCCCGTCGCGACCCGCGCTCCGGCGTTCCACGCAAGCGCCGCTTCGGCCCATGGGTCGGCAAGGCTTTTGCTCGGCTGGCTCGCTTCAAGTTCCTGCGCGGCACGATATTCGATCCGTTCGGCTACACGCGCGAGCGCCGTACCGAGCGCGCACTGATCCGCGAGTACGAGGCGATGATCGACGAGGTGCTCCCGCGCCTGGACGCCCGCAACCAAGCGCTGGCGGTCGAACTGGCGTGGTTGCCGGAGCACATCCGCGGCTTCGGCCACGTTAAGGCAGCCAACATCGGGACCGCGCGCCAGCAGCGCGAGCAACTGCTCGAGCAGCTGCGCGGTCACGGCCAGGGACGGGTCATTCCGATCCGACCGCGCGCCGCCTGATCCCGCGAAAATTGCTGCGCTGCGCACTTGCCTTCTGGCGACACAGCCGGCCGGCGGGCGGGTTTGTGGCGAGTCTGATATGACCCCTAATCCTGGGAGGGCACCCCATCATTGCGGGAGAGTCGAACGGATGTCACAATCCCCCATACAGCGTTCATGGGCTTGGGGGCGACGGGACGCTGGGTTTCGGCAAAGGAGGGGTTTAGCATGCTCGTAGCAATTACGGCAGAGGAAATGGTCGTACAGCGTCGTTCGCAGCCCCCAGCTACGCTTCAGCCGGAAACGATTCGTTGGCTGGCGCAGCTGCCCGCCGGGGTAAGGCCTACCGCATTGCCGACGCAGTACCCGAGAATCGCCAACCACCTGGCGCTCGTGTGGCCCGATCACAAGGCCTGCCTGGCGTACATGGACGAGCTACTGCTCGACCGCCGCGGAAGCCGCCACGGCTTCCCAATCGAGGTGGCCCTCGATCTGGCGGGCCTGAAGGATCACTACGAGACCAAGGTCCACCCGACCCCGCAGACGGTCTGGGATTTGATCAGCAAAGGGCGCTGAAACAACGCTGCAACGCTGCGCCTGACCTTGGCGTCAGGGTGGCGGCGCGGGTGTTTCCAGCGGCAAGCCCGAAGCCACCCATGCGTCGATGCCGCCTTTGAGCGGCCGCACCCGAGAAAACCCCGCTTTCATCAGCCGCTTGGCGACGGCGGCTGCCGAAGCCTCGTTCGGGCACGCGCAATAGATGATGATCTCCTCGGCAGCCGGCAGGCTGCGCAGCTCTTCGTCGGGTGCCATCGGCTCGATCCACAACGACCCGGGAATTCCCCCGCCTGCGCGGCTAACCGCCGACCGCACGTCGATCACTACGGGTATGGGTTCGCTCTTCAGCATCTTGTGCAATTCGTCGACGGATACGCGTGCCATGCGCAACTGGCGCAGCAAGCGCTGGCGTTGCACGAACTTGACCAGTACGTAGAGGGCGAAGGCGCCGGCGATCGCCGCCAAGCCTGCGCGCCCCATGGACTCGAGGACGTCCAGGATGTCGCCGACCGCGTTGCGAAAGATCCAGCCGATCGCCACTGCCACCCCCGTCCAGATCGTCGCGCCGATCGCATCGAAAAGGACGAACAGCGACGTGCTGACGCCGACGACCCCTGCCATCGCGGTCGCAACGGCGCCGAAGCCGGGAACGAACTTCGCGATCATCAGTGAGGGCGCACCCCACTGCGCATAGATGTCCTCGGTCTGGCGCACGCAAGTGTCCGGTGACAGCGAGATGCGGCACATCAGCCGCAACACCCGCCGTCCGAAGCGCGCCCCGGCGCGATACCAGCCGAAGTCGGCCAGCAGGCAGGCGAGAACCGCGAACGCGATCACCTGCGGGACACGGTAGGCGCTCTGGGCCGAAAGCGCAGCCGTGACGATCAGAATCGGATACGACGGGACCGGAAGTCCGATCTGTTCGACCAGCACGGTGGCGAACACGAGGCCGAGGCCGTAGCGCTGGACGAGATCCACGAGAAGCTGCATCGAGGGTGCCTATCGAGATGGTGAATCCACCGGCGCCGGCAGAGCATTTGCGAAATCGCGCATCACGTGAGCCGCAGCGAGCGACAGCGCAGCCACCTCGCTCTCGGCGCCCTTGCCCTGGATCGCCTCAGCGCGGGTGAACGTGCGATCGAGCAGGACCCGATACGAGGAGCTGTTGTCGATCAGCAGAAAGCGCATCGTCACGCGCGAGGTCGGCGGCTGTGCGTTGCGCCGATCGATGACCGCCTCGAGCAAAGTTGTTTCGAGCGTGAGCGAGGCGTCGGCACTGCTGCCGGTCGGCAACACGCGCTCGAAAAGCCGGTGCCCATCGAGCCAGGCGCGCAGCGCTTCGGTCCACATCGATACCGGGTTGGCAGCGAATTCCGAGTAGGGGTCGACCGCGTAGCCGAAATCGGATTGGCGGACGACAAGATTGCGCCCGGAAAACGGTGCGGCCACGACGACCGGAGCGACGGAAACGGCGGGCATCAGCTTGTGCTGCGAATTGTCGCCGCCGGCCGCGGAATCCAGCTGGACCAGGAAGGCCTGACGCTGCTGCGGTTCGGCAGTCGTTCCGCAGGCCGCAAGCGACGCCAGCGCAAGCGCTGGCAGCAGCCGGAACACCCCTCGAAAGCTCCGCACCGCTACCTCTCAAGCGGCGGCGGAGGCCGCGAGAACAGCACCGTGGATGGATTGCGTCTGAGCACGTCCGTCAGTTGCCTGAGGTTCTCGCTAGTCTGCTGCAGATTGTCGACCGTATCGCCCAATTCGGCACCACGCGCCGCAAGCAGGCGGTCGATCCGCCGAGTGACCCTGTCCGCACCGGCCAGCAGCGAGGGTATCGCAGGGTCCTCGGCCAGTTTGCGCACCTGTGCCGCCGCGCTCTGCAGGTCCTGCGAGGCACTGGCCCAAGCGGGGCTGGCGACCGTCTGCTGCAGCGCGCGGTTCGTTTCGCGCAGCTCGGCGAGCAACGATTGCGCCTGCTGGCCGATCTCGCCGAGTGGGAGCGCCTCGATCCGCCCGAGCGCCGCCTTCGCACGGGTAGAGATTCCGGCGCTGTCGAACGCCTCCGCGCTGCGGTTCAGGGAAACCAGCAACCGGTTCAGGTTGGCGACCGTCTCCTCCAGGTCCAGCCGCTCCAC
>JAFAIM010000068.1 GCA_019236735.1 Burkholderiaceae bacterium | reverse complement strand
TCGTTCCGGCGTGCAGCTGACGGTGCCGTACTACTGGAACATGGCTCCGAACTACGATTACACGCTGACCCCCGCGCTGTATCCGCGCTGGGGTGCTCTGCTCGGCAACGAGTTCCGCTTTCTGGAGCCGACGCTCAAGGGCTCGATCGACTACGACGTGATGCCGTACGACCGCTTCACCAGCTCGTCGCGCGAGCACATGACTGTCGAGACGAGCTACGCCAATCCGATCGGCCTTTCGGCCGCAATCGACTACAACCGCGTCTCCGACGACAAGTTCCTGGTCGACTTCTCGCACAGCCTTGCCGAAGCCGCGCCGATCGTACTGGCGCAGAACGAGGCGGTCTCCTTCAACCGCCCGTATTGGAACGCGACCGTCCAGGTCGCTCGCAACCAGACGCTGTTCTCGCTGCTCAACCCGCCCGGAACCCCGCCGCCCGGAACCGCTCCTCCGTACGATCGCGTTCCGGATTTCACGTTCAACGCCTCGCGCGCCGACTGGCGCGGTTTCGACCTTGCCGCCACGCTCGACGCCACTCGGTTCCGCAACGAGACGCTGGAGGAGGCCTCGCGCTTCATCATCAATCCGAGCCTTTCGTACCCAGTGCTCAGCGCGGGCTATTTCCTGGTGCCGCGGGTGCAGTGGAACACGACCGTATACCAGCTGGATCCGTCGCCGCATGCGGGCGAGGCGAGCGGGACCCCGTCGCAGCATGTGGGCCAGTCGAGCGCGACCCGCTCGCTGCCGATCGGATCGCTCGATGGCGGCCTGGTTTTCGAACGCCCGACGAGCTGGCTCGGGAAAACCGCGACCCAAACGCTCGAGCCTCGCCTGTACTACACCTACATTCCGTTTCGCGACCAGAGCCGCCTGCCGAACTTCGACAGTGCCGACCCCACTTTCACCTTTGCTCAGCTGTTTACCGAGAACGCGTTCACCGGGAATGATCGGATCGGCGAAGCCAATCAGCTCACGACGGCGATGGTGAGCCGGATGATCGACGAGGAAAGCGGGGCCGAGCGGTTCCGTGGGGCGGTCGGGGAGCGCTTCTACTTCGGGCCTCAACGCGTCACGCTGCCGGGCGAGGCGCCGAGGACCTACCTGCAGTCCGACCTGCTACTCGATGCGAGCGCGCAGACCGCACATGACTGGCGCGGCGAGGCCGAGCTGGAGTATTCGGCGGTCGAGGGTCAAATCGTTCGCGCCAATATCGGGATCCGCTGGCAGCCGAGAGCCGCCTCGGTGATTGACCTGAGCTACCGCTACCAGAGCGCGACCTTGCACCAGATCGATCTGGCCGCGCAGTGGCCTCTGACGCACCGCTGGTACGGCGTCACCAACCTCAATTATTCGTTGCTCGGCCGGGGTGGCACATCGAGCCAGCAGAGCTTTACCTCGCCAGGCCGCGCCTGGGTCGAGACGGTTTTGGGGTTGGAATACAAAGCCGACTGCTGGGTCGGGCGGCTGGTGGCGCAGCGTTACTCGACCGACGGCGGAATCACGCGTACCACGACCGTGTTTCTGCAGATCGACCTGAACGGGTTCAGCAGTTTCGGCACGCGCAGCCCGCTCGAGCAGTTGCGGCGTAGTATTCCGGGCTATCAGCGCATCAACCCGCAGCCTCCGGCGCCGGGTCCCTACGACAACTATCAATGATGATCGAGCAAGGCGATCTGCGTCTGTCGAACCTCCCGGCCGGCGAAACAACATGCGCGACAAGGACGAGCCCGCTTCGCCTGCGCGCGCGCCGGCACGCGCTCGGCTTACTGACGGCGCTTGCTCTTGCTGCGGCCGCATGGACCGCGGGCACGTCATGGGCGGCGACGCCGCGGTCGCTGGATCGGATCGTTGCGATCGTGAACGACGATGTGATTACGTCGGTCCAGCTGGAGCGGCGCGTGAGCGCGGCCGAGGAGCAACTGAAGCAGCAAAGAATCCCCTTGCCGTCCAGCGACGATCTGCGCAAGCAGGTGCTGGAACGGATGATCGTCGACAGCGCGCAGTTGCAACTTGCGAAGGAAAACGGCGTTCGTGTCGACGACGTCTCGGTCAACGCGTCGATCGCGCGAATGGCCGAATCCAATCACATGACGCTGGCGGATTTGCGCGCGCAGCTCGAACGCGACGGACAGGACTTCGACCGGTTCCGCGAAGACATGCGCAACGAGATCACGATGGTGCGACTGCGCGACCACGAGGTTGAATCCAAGATCCAGGTCTCCGAGGGCGAGATCGACAACTTCCTGGCCGAGCAGAAGAACGAGACTGCCGACAAGATCGAGTACGACATCGCGCAGATCCTGCTCGAGCTGCCGGAGATCGCCTCACCCGAGCGGGTCGAAGCGGCGCGCCGGCGCGCCGATCAGTTGGTCGAACAGGCCCAGAAGGGCGCGGACTTCGCACAGTTGGCCGCCAGCTATTCGAACGCCCCCGAAGCTCTGCAGGGAGGTGACCTCGGGTGGCGGACGCCCGAGCGGCTGCCCAACCTGTTTGTCGATGCGGTGAAGGACCTTCAGCCCGGCCAGATCGCTGTGCCCGCTCGCAGCCCGATCGGCTTCCACATCCTCAAACTGGTCGGCCGCCGCACTGCGCAAGCGACCAAGCTCTCGACCGAACCGGTCGATCAGACGCACGTGCGCCACATCCTGCTGCGGGTCTCCGATGCAACGCCCGAGACGGAGGTCAAGCGCCGGCTGCAGGATCTGCGCGACAGGGTGATCAAGGGCGGTCAGGATTTCGGTCAGCTGGCGCGCCTGTACTCGGTGGATCCGAGCAGCACGCGCGGTGGTGATTTGGGATGGCTGTACCCGGGCGATACGGTGCCCGAGTTCGAGCGCGCGATGAACGCCCTGAAGGTGGGCGAACTGAGCGAGCCGGTCAAAACCGCGTTCGGGTGGCACCTGATCCAGGTGCTCGAGCGCAAGACCGAGCAGGCTTCGGCCGACCGCAACCGGATCGTCGCGCGCCAGATGCTGCGCGACCGCAAGCTGGAAGACGCGATGCAGGAATGGCTGCGGCAGCTGCGCGATCGCACCTACGTCGAGTACCGGCTCGAACCCCCGTGAGCGAAGCGAGCGGCCCCCGCGCGTCAGCGCGAATCGTTCGGGTCTTTTTCCCTAACTTGTGAGCGACAAAGCCGTTGCGATCACCACTGGCGAGCCGGCTGGAATCGGGCCCGAGATTGCCGTGCGTGCGGCGCTCGCCTACGCCGGGCCGACGGCTTTGCTGGGTGACGCGGGACTTCTCCAGAGCGTGGCGCATCGCATCGGTCTGCCGTGGCCGCTGCCCGCGAGCGTTTCGATCCTCCATGAGCCGCTCGCGCAGCAGGTCACACCGGGCCGGCCAAGCTCCGCCAATGCCCGCTACGTGCTGCGCTTGATCGATCGCGCAGTGCTCGGGTGCAGGCGCGGCGAGTTCGCGGCGATCGCCACCGCGCCGCTGCAGAAGTCGGCGATCAACGAGGCCGGTATCGCGTTTAGCGGCCACACCGAGTATCTGGCGCAAGCCACAGGAGCGGCGCGCGTCGTGATGATGCTGGTGGGAGGTGGTTTGCGGGTCGCGTTGGCCACCACGCATCTGCCGCTGGCTCAGGTGCCTGGCGCGATCAGCCGCGAGTCGCTTGGCGCGACGCTGACCGTGCTGGACCGCGAGCTGCGCGACCGGTTCGCGATCGCGCGACCGCGAATCGCAGTCGCGGGTCTGAACCCGCACGCGGGCGAATCGGGGTTTCTCGGGCGCGAAGAGATCGAGGTGATCGGCCCGGCCGTTGAGGCGGCTCGGTGCGAAGGGATGGACGTCGACGGTCCATGGCCGGCCGATTCACTGTTCGTTCCGGCGCGTGCGAGCCAGTTCGACGCGATCCTCGCGATGTACCACGATCAGGGCCTCGCGCCGCTGAAATACGCCAGTTTCGGGCGCGGCATCAATGTGACGCTCGGGCTTCCGTTGGTGCGCACCTCGGTCGATCACGGCATCGCGCTCGATCTGGCCGGCACCGGCACTGCCGATCCGGGCAGCATGCTGGAAGCCATCGAGCTTGCCGCGCGCTTGGCGTCAAACTTGGCGTCGCCGGCCGTCACCCAGGCCCCGCGCGCGCACAGGAGCCGGGGTTGAGTGACGCGATGTCGGCTCTCGGCGCGCATCGACCGCGGCGGCGCTACAGCCAGAACTTCCTGCACGACCCGGCAGCGATCGGGCGAATCGTCGATGCCATTGACCCTCAGCCGGGCGACCGGATCGTCGAAGTCGGGCCGGGCGCAGGGGCGTTGACGGCGCCGCTGCTGGCGCGCTGCCAGTATCTGACTGCGGTGGAGATCGACCGCGACCTTGCAGCGAAGCTGGCCCAACGTTTCGGAGCCGAGCGGCTGAACCTGGTGTGTGCCGACGCGCTGAAGATCGATTGGGTCAAGCTTGCCCGCGAGGGCGGTGGCCGGCTGCGCCTCGTCGGCAATCTGCCGTATCACATTTGCACGCCATTGCTGTTCGAATGGCTGCCGATCGCGCACGACGTGCTCGATCAGCACCTGATGCTGCAGAAGGAGGTCGTCGATCGGATCGTCGCGCGCCCGGGCGGACGCGACTACGGCAGACTGTCGGTGATGCTGCAGTTCCGCTACCGCGTCGAGCGCTTGTTCAACGTTGCGCCGGGTTCGTTTGTTCCGGCGCCGAAAGTCCGGTCCTCGGTGATCCGCATGGTGCCGCGCGCGCCGCACGAGCTTGCGCTGACCGATACCGCGGCGTTCGCGCGCGTTGTCACGGCGGCGTTCGGCCAGCGGCGCAAGACGCTGCGCAACGCGCTTGCCGTCGTGATGGACGAGGAGGCGATCCGGCGTGCCGGCGTCGATCCGGGTGCCCGCGCCGAGACGCTCGATGTGGCCGCCTTTGCCAGGCTGGCGATGCAGTTGAAGTCCCCTCTCTCCCGCGGTACGGGAGAGGCCGGGGGTGCGGGCTTGGAAGCAAAGCCATGATCACGCAACACGAGATCCGCTTGGCTTTCGATGCCGATGCGGATTCGATCGCGTCGATGTCGCGCGACTGCATCGAGTACGGACTGGGTTGGTCGTGGCGGCCGTCGCGGGTACGCCGCAGCATCGCGGACGCTGCGACCAACGTGGTCGTTTGTTCGCAGTCGCACGCTCTGGCGGGTTTCGCGATCATGAAGTACGGCGAGGAGGAGGGGCACCTGCT